>NZ_BAAATK010000013.1:57606-153392 GCF_039533365.1 Streptomyces glaucus | reverse complement strand
GGCCGGCCGGCCGCGCGGGGCGCTGCGGTCCACGGGGAAGGCCGCCGTCCCGGCGGGGGCGGCCGGGGCCGCGGCACGCGCCCGGTCCGGCACCGGCACGGCCGTGCCGGGCTCCGCCGCGCCGGCGGCGGACCCGGGCGGGGCGAACCGGGCGAACGGCGGCCGGAGTTCGGGATGGCCCGTGATGCCGCCGCCGGACCTGCCGGCCAGGCCCGCGCCCAAGGCGTCGCTCACCGACGTGGTGCCGCGGCGGACGCTGGTGGCCGTCGCGGTGGTCGTGGTGCTCGCCGTCATCGGCACCGTGCTGGCCCTCACGCTCGGCGGCGACGACGGCTCCGACGGCGCCGCGGGCAACGGCGGCGAGACCGCCGCCAGCGCGACCGCCGGCACCGGGACCGGGCAGGACGAGGCCGACGGGACCCGCACGGACGGCGCGGCGACGGCGACGGCGACGGCGACGAGGACGGGACCGGCCTCGCCGAGCGCGCCGAGCAGCGATCCCGGCACGGCCGGCGGGGCCGGGGCGGGCACGGACGGCTCCACCGGGGACGACGGCGCCGCGTCGACGCACCAGGGGAAGCAGGGCTACTCGATAGGCCTGCCCGAGGGGTGGAAGTACCGGTCCACGGACGCCGCGGGGGACCGGTTCACCGGGCCCGACGGACAGAAACTGCTCGTCGCGTGGACGTCCACGCCGAAGGACGACCCGGTGGCGGACTGGAAGAACCAGGAGCGCTACATGAAGCGCCCGCAGTACCGGAAGATCCGCATAGAGCAGGTGGACTACCGGGGCTGGAACACGGCCGACTGGGAGTTCACCTACGTCGACGGCGGGACCGCGTACCGGACCATCGACCGGGGCTTCGTCGTCGACGACGACCAGGGGTACGCGCTCATGTACACCGCGAAGGCCGCCGACTGGGACGGTGACCTGCGCAAGGACACCTGGCGGACGCTGACGGAGACGTTCGAACCGAAGTCGTGAGGGAGCGCGCCCGGGTTTGGGAGGCCTGAGATCTGGAATCCCCTCGGTGCGGGTTGCCTCCGGCACGTATCGTGAGTGCCTGCGGACCGTGCGCAGCGGGGCGGCCCGCGGGACGAACGGAATCGACCGACGGGCCTGCTTGGGGGAGGCAACGTGGACGACTATGCGGGACGGGTACTCGCCGACCGCTACCGCCTGCCGCTGCCGCCGTCCGAGGAGTACGAGCTCACCGAGACCCGGGCCTTCGACACCTACAGCGGCCAGGAGGTCCTGGTCCGGCAGGTGCCGCTGCCGGAGGTCGTCGAGGCGGAGGTGCTCGACGCGGAGGGGCTGCCCGAGGGTTTCACGGCACGGGACGGCGGCGCCCGCCGTGGCGCCGGGCGCCCCGGCGGGCGGACGGCGGCGCGGCGGGGCGCCGATCCGGTCGTGCGGCGTGCCGTGGAGGCCGCGCAGGCCGCGGCCCGCATCCCCGACCATCCGCGGCTCGACCAGGTCTTCGACGTGTTCGCCGAGGACGGTTCGCTGTGGATCGTCAGCGAACTGGTGGCCGCGCGACCGCTGGCGGCGCTGCTCGCCGAGAAGCCGCTGACGCCGTACCGGGCGGCCGAGGTCGCCTCCGACGTCCTGATGGCGCTGCGGGTGCTGCACGCCCACGGCTGGGTGCACCGCAACATCACCGCCCGCACCGTGCTCGTCTGCGACGACGGCCGGGTGATGCTGACCGGCCTCGCCGTCGGGGCGGCGGAGGAGGCGCTGTGCGGGTACGACCCGGTGCCGGCGCCGGAGGACGACGAGAGCGGGGGCGTCCCGGGGCCGGGGGAGCCTTCGGGGGCGACCGGGAGCGGTGGTCACCGGGGGACGGGTGACGCCGGTGACCTCACGGGCGGCCCCGGCGGCGCCGCTCACGCCACCGGTCCCGGCGGGGCCCGCGGTTCCCGCGAACCGGGCGGGCCCGGTGGTCTCGGCGCCGCCGATCCCGAGGCCGCCCGGCGGGCCGCCCTCGAGGCGCGGGCGGCCGGGCGGCCGTCGGCCGCCGGATGGGAGGAGAGGACCGGCGGGTCCTCCGCCGGCCCCGCCCGCCCCGCGTTCGACAGCAGCGAGGACATCCGGGCGGCGCGGGCCGGGGCGATCGCCGCGTACCGCGCGGGCGCCCGGGCCGCGGCCCGGGTCCAGGAGGCGCAGAACGGACACGCGGCGCTGCCCGGCGCCCGCCCCGCCCCCGACAACGACCCCGCGCCGCACGGCAACGGCTCGGCACAGCCGCCGTACGCCGCCGGCCCCGGCACCGCGCCCCCGGGCCAGATCGCCGACCCCTACGGCGTACGGCACGCCTCCTGGCACGGCGCCGCGCCCCGCACCGGCCCGGGCGACGCCCCCGGCGACACCGCCCCCGCCCCGGCCCCGTCCGGCGGGCCCGCCCCGTCCCCGAGCCGTTGGGACGACCTGGCCGCCGACGCCCCCGTGCGGCGCGGGCCGGCGACCGCGCTGGCCGCCGAGCGGGCGCGGCAGGCGCGGATGGCGGTCGTGGGCCCGGTGACGGAGCGGTGGGCTCCGGAGCAGGCCGGACCGGTGCACGAGAACTGGCAGCTGGCGCCGCCCATCGGCCCCGCGACCGACCTGTGGGCGCTGGGCGCGCTGCTCTTCCGGGCCGTGCAGGGGCATGCGCCCTACCCGGAGGACTCGACCGCCGAACTGGTGCAGATGGTGTGCGCGGAGCCGCCCGCGTTCGCCGAGGAGTGCGGTCCGCTCCGGCCGGTCGTGGAGTCGCTGCTGCGTCAGGACCCCACCGAGCGCATCGACTTCGAGGAACTGAGCGGCTGGCTGCGCTCGCTGGTGCGCTCCGCGCCCGAGCCGGAGGCGGGCGTGCACGTCGTCCCCGCCCCGCCCGTCGACGCCGGCCGGCTGCCGGTCGTACGCCGGCGCGGCGAGCTGGTGCGCAGGCGGCGCGCCGGGCTGCCCGCGCACCACGGGCGGCACAAGCGGGCCAAGCAGGAAACGCGGTCACCGCACCGCCTGGGCCGCACGCTGCTCCTGCTCATACTGCTCGCCCTGGCCACGGCGATCGTCTACGCCATGTACTTCCTGCCGAAGGCCGGCACCGATGACGCGGGCGCCCCGGACCGGACCGGTGTCGCCGGCGAGGCCGGCGAGGCGCCCACGCGGTCCCCGGACACCAGCGGCGACCCGCGGCCCGACCGGACCTCGCCGGACTCCGGCACCGGCTCCGGGGAGTCGGCGGGTACCGCCGAGACGCAGACCACCGTGCCCGAGACCGCCGACGGCTTCACCCTGCGCAAGGACGCCGAGGGCTTCCGCGTCGCCGTCGCCGAGGGCTGGAAGCGCACGCCCGTCAACGGACGCGGCCAGGTCGTCTACTCCGGCGGCGACTTCGAACTGCTCGTCGTGCCGGGCCGGGACGGCGCGGACGAGTTCGGCACCGATCCGATGGCGTACCAGCGGGACAAGGAGCCCGAGCTGCAGCCGTACCGCGACTCCAGCTGGGCCACCTCCACGGGGCTGAAGACCATCGAGGTGGGCGGACGCACCATGGCCGAGGGGCAGTTCACCTGGACCGACGGCGACGGGCGCGAGCTGTACGTGCGCAACCTGGCGATGCTCGTCGACGGCGAGTACCACGTGGTCCAGGTGCGCGGCCCGGAGAACGAACGCGACGAGGTGACCCGCCTGTTCGAGCAGGCCTCGGCGACGTACCAGGCGACCGGCTGACACCCCGCGCCCCGTCCCCCGGCCCCTCCTGCCGCCCCGTGCGCCGCGGTTCACCCGGTGGCTCCCCCGCCTTCCCCGGAGGGGCGACTGTCACAGTGCGGTCTCCGGGGCACCCCGCCGGTTCCCCGCACGGGGGCCGGTCCTTACGCTGACCCTGTCAAGACCATTGCGGGGCAACGTGAATCAGATGCAGGGCCTGCTCCTCGCGGGCCGCTACCGGCTCGGCGACTCCATCGGCAGCGGTGGCATGGGCCGGGTGTGGCGCGCGCACGACGAGGTGCTGCACCGGGCCGTCGCGGTCAAGGAGCTGACGGCCGCGCTCTACGTCTCCGACAGCGACCGGGAGATCCTGCTGGCCCGCACCCGCGCGGAGGCGCGCGCCGCCGCGCGGATCAACCACTCCGCCGTCGTCACCGTGCACGACGTCCTGGAACACGACGGCCGCCCGTGGATCGTGATGGAGCTGGTCGAGGGCCGCTCCCTGGCCGACGCGGTCAGGGAGCGGGGGCGCGTGGAGCCGCGGGAGGCCGCGCGGGTCGGACTGTGGGTGCTGCGCGCGCTGCGCGCCGCGCACACCGCGGGGGTGCTGCACCGCGACGTCAAGCCCGGCAACGTCCTCCTCGGCCGCGACGGGCGCGTCCTGCTCACCGACTTCGGCATCGCGCAGATCGAGGGCGACACGACCATCACCCGGACCGGCGAGGTCGTCGGCTCCGTCGACTACCTCGCGCCCGAGCGGGTCCGCGGCCACGACCCGGGGCCCGCCTCCGACCTGTGGGCGCTGGGCGCGACGCTGTACACGGCGGTGGAGGGCGTCTCGCCGTTCCGCCGCACCTCACCGCTCGGCACCATGCAGGCGGTCGTCGAGGAGGAGGCCGCCGAGCCGCGCCACGCCGGCCCGCTCGCCCCCGTCCTCGACGCGCTGCTGCGCAAGGATCCGGCCATGCGGCCGCAGGCGGCCGAGGCCGAACAGATGCTCGCCGAGGCGGCGGAGGGCCGCCGGCCGGACACGACGCGGGCGTATCCGCCGGCGCGGCACGCGGACCCGCACCCGGCCGCCGGTCCCGGATCCGGCCCGGCCGCGACCCCGTACCGCCCGGCGGCCGGACCGGCAGCGGCCGGTCCCGCGGCGACCGGTCCCATGACGGCCGGCACCATGGCGACCGGACCGACGGCGGTCGGCCCGACGGCGGTCGGCCCGACGGCGGTCGGCCCGACGGCGCTGAGCCCGCAGCCGGCGGCCCCCGCACCGCCGGGGCGCCGGCTGCGCACGCTCGCCCTGGTGGTCGTCGTCGCCGCCCTCGTCGGCGGCGGAACCGCCGTACTGCTGCAGAAGTGGGACGAGAGCCGGCGGACGGAGCAGCACGTGTCCGCTCCGCCGAGCCCCACGACCACCACCGGCGGGGACCCCGGGGGAAACGTTCCGGACTCCTGGGAGCGCCACGACGACCCGGTCGGCTTCAGCCTCTACCTGCCCAAAGGATGGAAACGGCAGGTCCACGGCATCGACGGCGACCTCAAACAGATCGACTACACCCCCGACGGCGGCGAGCACTTCGTCCGCATCGCCGTCGACACCTCCCCGGACTTCAACGATCCCCACGCCCACCAACTGGATCTGGAACAACAGCTCCAGCGGCTGGTCGACTACCGGCGGGTGAGGCTGGAGCGGAACGTCTACCGCGACCGCGACGGCGCCGTGTGGGAGTACACCTGGACCGCCCTGGCGAAGGACACGCGGTTCCCCGGGCCGCGCCGCGCCATGGAGGAGACGTACATGTCACGGGACGGCGTCGAGTACGTCATCTACATCTCCTCACCCGCCGAGGACTGGGCGACCACCAGCCGGCAGTTCACGACGGTGCTCCAGGGCTGGCGGGAGAAGACCTCCTGACCCGTCGGCCAGGCGGCCGGTGGTCCGGCGGCGAGGCGACCGGTCCGACCCGGCGGCGAGGCGGCCGTTCCGGTGGTGCGACGACGGTCTTCCCGGCGCCGCTCGGTACGGCGACGGCCTTTCCTGCGTCGGTTGTCGGCCACTCACCCGTCGCCGCACCGGAGGCGATCCGTCCGCTGGGGCATCATGGGCCGCATGGGACCCGAGGGGGAGAGCAGCCGGGTGATCGCGGACCGGTACCGGTTGGAGGCGAGGCTCGGGCGCGGCGGCATGGGCGTCGTCTGGCGGGCCACCGACCGGCTGCTCGGCCGGCGGGTCGCGGTCAAGGAGCTCCCCCTGGACGAGACCCTCTCCGCCGAGGAGGCCCGGCAGCAGCGCGACCGCACCCTGCGCGAGGCCCGCGCGGTCGCCCAGTTGCACCACCCGCACATCGTCGTGGTGCACGACGTCGTCGTGGACGACGGGCGACCCTACATCGTCATGGAGCTGATCGAGGGCGGCTCGCTCGCCGACCACGTCGCCGCGCACGGACCGGTCGGCCCCGTCGAGGCCGCCCGCATCGGCATCGCCCTGCTGGGCGCCCTGCGCACCGCGCACGCGGCCGGCGTCCTGCACCGCGACCTCAAGCCCGCCAACGTCCTGCTGGAGGACGGCACCGACCGGGTCGTCCTCACCGACTTCGGCATCGCGCGGGTCGAGGGCGCGACCACCCTCACCGAGTCCGGCTCCTTCGTCGGCTCGCCCGAGTACACCGCGCCCGAGCGGATGTCCGGCGGCCGGACCGGCCCCGCCTCCGACCTGTGGTCGCTGGGCGCGCTGCTGTGCGCGGCCCTGACCGGCGAGTCGCCGTTCCGGCGCGACTCGCTGGGCGGCATCCTGCACGCCGTGGTCTCCGAGGAGGTACGGCCGCCCGCGCAGGCGGGACCGCTCCTGCCCGTCGTCCGCGGGCTGCTGGAACGCGATCCCGAGCGGCGGATGGACGCGGACCGGGCCGAGCGGATGCTGCGGGCCTTCCTGGAACTGGGCCGTACCCCCGAACTGCGCCCGGACGCCGAGCGCCGGGGCGTCACGCGCGGCGTACTGGTGGCCGTGCTGCTGGTGACCGCGACGGGGGCGGTGGGCGTGTCCGCGGCGGCGCTGCTGATGGACCGGGACGGCGACGGGGGCGGCACGCCGGCGACCTCCGTGCCCGAAACACCCCCGGCGGAGACCTCGTCGCCGGGCGTCCCCACCGCGACCGTGACGGTGACCCGCCCGTTCCCGCCGGGCCGTACGGAACCCCGGCCGTACGCGGGCGGGGGATGAGCCCCGTCCTGCGTCGCCGGCCGGGACGGTTCCGCGGCCCGGGTGCTGCACCCGGTGATCCGGACCGATGACGACCGCAGGTACGAGCTGCGCGTCGACATGCCCGGGGGCACCCCGGACGAGCGCAGGGGCACGGCGTGTTCGGGGGCGCCCGCGACCGGCTCGTCCTCGGAAGGAACTGAACCCCGCAAGCGACCGGACCCGCGGAAGGGACCGAACCTCCGGAGACGACCGGACCCGCCGAAGGGCCGAACCCGGAAAGGACCGGGCCGACCGCGGCCGCCCCCACGCAACACCTGATCAGCGCATTCGTTGCCAGCGAACGCTGGCGGCGTGTGAGTGCCCGGTGAAACCCTGTTACCGACGGGTACCCAAAGTTTCCGCGCAGGCATACCCTGCGCCTCATGACGGACGCGCAGGCCCCGGCACCGACCGGTACGAATCCCCTCGCTCCCGCCCCGGCGGGCGCCCGCACCGCCGCCGACGTGGTCACCCCCGAGCTGGTCGCCCAGCTCACCAGGGACGTGATCGGCTCCGGCCGTACCGTCCACCACACGCCGTTCACCGGCGAGAAGCTGGCCGACCTGCCCGAGTCCACCCCCGAGGACGTGGCCAAGGCGTTCCACCTGGCCCGCACCGCCCAGCCCGTGTGGGCGCGCACCCCGGTACGGCAGCGCGCCGCCGTCCTGCTCCGCTTCCACGACCTGCTGCTGGAGCGCCAGGCCGAGGTCCTCGACCTCATCCAGCTGGAGACCGGCAAGGCCCGCCTGCACGCCCACGAGGAGGTCCAGGCCGTCGCGGTCGCGGCCCGTCACTACGGCCGCCGGGCCGCCGCCTACCTCCGGCCCAAGCGGCACACCGGCGCCGTGCCGGCCCTGACGAGGGTCACCGAACTGCGCCACCCGCGCGGCGTCGTCGGCCAGGTCGTCCCCTGGAACTACCCCCTCGAACTGTCCGTCGGCGACGCGCTGCCCGCCCTCGTCGCGGGCAACGCGGTGGTGATGAAGCCCGACACCGAGTCCTGCCTGACCGCGCTGTGGGCCCGTGACCTGCTGATCGAGGCGGGGCTGCCCGCCGACGTGCTCCAGACCGTCATCGGTGTCGGTCCCGTCGTCGGCCCCGAGGTCGTCAGGCGCGGCGACTACGTCTCCTTCACCGGTTCCACCCGCACCGGCCGCGAGGTCGCCCGGGTCGCCGCCGACCGGCTGGTGGGCGTCTCGCTCGAACTCGGCGGCAAGAACGCCATGCTGGTCCTGCACGACGCCGACGTGGAGAAGGCGGCGGCCGGCGCGGTCCGCGCCTGTTTCTCCTCCGCCGGCCAGCTGTGCGTGTCCATCGAGCGGCTGTACGTCCACGAGTCGATCGCCGACGCCTTCCTGGAGCGTTTCGCGGCCCGCACGCGCGCGATGCGGCTGGGGCGCGCCCTGGCCTACGGCGCCGACATGGGATCCCTGGTCAGCGGGCGCCAGCTGGAGACCGTGCGGCGGCACGTGGAGGACGCCGTCGCCCGGGGCGCGCGGATCGTGGCCGGCGGGGTCGCCCGCCCGGACATCGGCCCCTACTTCTACGAGCCGACCATCCTCGAGGGCGTCACCGACGCCATGACCGTGTACGCCGAGGAGACCTTCGGCCCGGTCGTGTCCGTCCACCGCTTCGCGTCCGAGGACGAGGCGATCGACCGCGCCAACGCCACGCCGTACGGCCTGAACTCCTCGGTCTGGACGCGGGACGCCCGCCGCGGCCGGAAGGTCGCCGCCCGGCTGCGCACCGGCACGGTGAACATCAACGAGGGGTACGCGTCCGCGTACGGCAGCGTGCAGTCCCCCATGGGCGGCATGAAGGACTCCGGTCTGGGCCGCCGGCACGGCGCGGAGGGCATCCTCAAGTACACCGAGGCGCAGACCGTCGCCCACCAGCGGCTGCTGCCGATGGCCCCGTCGTTCGGCATGGACGACGAGAGGTACGCGGCGCTCATGAGCCGCGGCCTGCGCCTGATGAAGGCGTTCCGCCTCCGCTAGCCCCCGGATCCCGCCGGCCACCCGGAACCCCACCCGTTCTCGACGAGGAGAGCACGTGCCGCAGGAGAACTCCGTCCAGGAACACGACGAGGACGACGGCTACGACTACGACGTGATCGTGGTCGGCTCCGGCTTCGGAGGCTCGGTCGCGGCGCTGCGCCTGACCGAGAAGGGCTACCGCGTCGGCGTGCTGGAGGCGGGCCGCCGCTTCACCCGCGAGACGCTCCCGCGCAGCTCCTGGGACCTGAAGAACTACCTGTGGGCCCCCCGGCTGGGCATGTACGGCATCCAGCGCATCCATCTGCTGGGCAACGTCATGGTCCTGGCGGGCGCCGGTGTCGGCGGCGGCTCCCTCAACTACGCCAACACCCTCTACGTGCCGCCGGCGGCCTTCTTCGAGGACCCGCAGTGGCGGGACGTCACCGACTGGCAGGAGGAGCTGAAGCCGTACTACGACCAGGCGCGGCGCATGCTCGGCGTACGGCTCAACCCGACGATGACCCCGTCGGACGTGCACCTGAAGGCGGCCGCCGAGCGGATGGGCTGCGGGGACACCTTCCACCTGGCGCCGGTCGGCGTCTTCTTCGGCGACGGCCGGGACGCCGACGGGACGGTGACGGCGAAGCCGGGGCAGAAGGTGCCCGATCCGTACTTCGGCGGGGCGGGGCCGGAGCGCCGGGCCTGCGCCCAGTGCGGCGAGTGCATGACCGGCTGCCGGCACGGCGCGAAGAACACCCTCACCGAGAACTACCTGTACCTCGCCGAGAAGGCGGGCGCGGTGGTGCACCCGCTGACCACGGTCGTCTCGGTCACGGAGGACCCGCGGGGCGGCTTCGCGGTCGCCGCCCTGCCCACCGACCGGCGGAAGAAGGGCCGGGGCCGGACCTTCCGGGCCCGCCGGGTCGTCCTCGCCGCCGGCACCTACGGCACCCAGACCCTGCTGCACCGCATGAAGGCGGACGGCCGGCTGCCGTACGTCTCCGACCGGCTGGGCGAGCTCACCCGCACCAACTCCGAGGCCCTGGTCGGCGCCCAGACCGACGACCGGCGCTACCGCAAGGTCACCGGCGAGGCGAGGGTCGACTTCACGCGCGGCGTCGCCATCACGTCCTCCGTCCACCCCGACCCGGACACCCACATCGAGCCCGTCCGCTACGGCAGGGGCTCCAACGCGATGGGCAGCCTGTCGATCCTCCAGGTCCCCTACGCGGGAAACCGCTCGGGTGCCTCCCGGGTGCTGGGCTTCCTGCTCCACGTGGCGCGGCACCCGGTGCAGGCGGCCCGCTCCCTGTCCAACCGCCGCTGGTCGGAGCGGACGATCATCGGCCTGGTGATGCAGTCGCTGGACAACTCCCTGACGACGTACCTGAAGCCCAAGGGCGTCGGCAAGGGTCTGCTGACGGCCCGTCAGGGCCACGGCGCCCCCAACCCCCAGCAGATCGAGGCCGCCACCGAGGGCGCCTCCGCGCTGGCCGCCGAGATCAACGGCTTCGCCGGCTCGAACATCGGCGAGCTCATGGGCACCCCGCTGACGGCCCACTTCCTCGGCGGCTGCCCGATCGGCGCCTCCCGCGAGACCGGCGTCATCGACCCGTACCACCGCCTCTACGGCCACCCCGGCATCTCGGTCGTCGACGGCTCCGCGGTCTCGGCCAACCTGGGGGTGAACCCGTCCCTGACGATCACGGCCCAGGCCGAGCGGGCGATGGCGTACTGGCCCAACAAGGGCGAGCCGGACCCGCGCCCGCGGCAGGGGGCGGCGTACCGGCGCCTCGCCCCCGTGGCGCCGAAGTCCCCGGCGGTCCCGTCGGACGCCTTCGGCGCGCTGCGGCTGCCGTTCCTGGGGATCCCGGCGGTGCCGCCGAAGCAGTGAGAAGCGGCGCGGAGGGGGGCGGGACGGAAGAAGGACCCGCGCCCCCCTCCGAGCGCGGGTCCTTCCTCCGTCCTGTGCCGGGCCTTCACGGCCTCACGGCCGTGCGGCCCGGCGGGCGTGGTTCACGCCTGGGCGCCGGCCTTGCGCCGCCGCACCGCGAACACCGCGCCGGCGCCGGCGACGACGGCGACACCGCCGACGAGCCCGATCATCGGCAGGGCGGAGCCGGCGCCGGTCTCGGCGAGGCTGCCGGTGGGCAGGGCGGAGACGTCGCCCTGCGGCTTCTTCACCGAGTCCTTGGCGTCGTTGTCGCTCGGACCGGCCGTGCCCGGGTCGGGGTTGGCGGAGCCGGGCTTCAGGACCTCGAAGTCGTACATGGCCCAGCCCTCGGCGATGCAGTCCTGGCCCTCGACGTTGTCGAGGTAGGCGCCGGAGCCGAAGGAGTAGGAGTCACCGGCCGGGGCCTTGGCGTCGATGCTGACGCGCAGGTCGACGGTCTCGCTGGCCTCGGACTTCAGCTTCTCCACGAAGTAGAAGTAGTCGCCGGCCCAGTCGTCGCTGCCGATGCGGTCCCAGGAGCCGGTCTCGGGGTTCTTGAACTCGAGGTCGACGTAGGGGCTGAGGAACTTCGCCTCGTCGAGCTCGTAGTTCTCCACCTCGGCGTAGAAGGCGACGCCCTCGACGTCGGTCCCGGACTCGTTGGTGACGACCAGTTCGAAGTCGTGGAAGCCGTCACCCGCGACGATCTTGCCCGGCAGGCCCTTGATGTCCGCGGACACCTTGGCGTCGCCGAAGTTCTCGTCCAGGTCCTCGCAGTACGGGACGGTCGGGTCCGACGGCTCCTCGCTCGGCTCGGCCGGCTCGGACGGCTCGGGCTCCTCCGACTCGCTCGGGGTGGTGCTCGGGGTGGGCGACGTGGTGGTGGGGGTGCCGGTCGGCACACCGGTTCCGGTCGGGGCGGCGGTGGTGGTGGCCGTGTCGCTCGGGGTCGCCGTGGCCGTCGCCGTGTCGGTCGCGGTGGCGGTCGGCGTGGCGGTGGCCGTGTCGCTCGGGGGCGCCGCAGGCGTCGTCCCCTCCGCGAACGCGGCGGGCGCGGACAGCAGCGCGAGCGGCGCGACGACCGCGGTCGCGGCGGCTGCTGCCATGGCACGGCGAAGCTTCATGAAGACCTCAGGGAGTCCGGCGCACTGCGGTGACCGCAGTGCGGGGGTGGGAGGCCTCCGCGTGTGAGGCGCGGGTGTGGCCCTCGGGTCGTCAGGTTTGATCGGTGGAAGCTGTGAAGGGTTGCGCTCGCCCTCATGGAATTCTCATGTGAGCTGCGTCACGTGTCCGCGGGCGGGTTCGCGGTGCGCGAGGCGGGCACGAGAAGGGCCCCGCGTGACGGAGTCGCGGGGCCCTTCTCCCGTCGGCACCGGCGTCAGGGCAGCGCCGGTACCGGGGAGCGGCGCCGGGGTCGCGCCGCTCGCTCAGGGTGCCGCGGGCCTCGCTTCGGGCACCGGCCGCCCGGTGCGCTCGGGTGCGGGGGCACCTCCTGGCGGCGGGGACGGACTGTTCCCGGCCTCCGGGTGACACGCCGGGCGCGGCGGGACGGTGCGGGGCGGGCGGTGCCGTCGTCCGCGGAGGGGGCCGGATGCTCCGCGCGCCGTGCCGGCCGGGAGCCGCCTGCACTGCCGGTCGTCCCGGACCCGGGCTGTCCGCCGGCCGGCCCCGGGCGTCCCCGGGGCCGGCCGTTCTCCTGGGTGACCGGGCTGCTGTCCCCTGCCGTCCGGTCACCTTCCTGGAGCGAGGTCCCACGACGCGCGGCACGGGCCGTACGTCTCATCGCTCCAGTGAGCCACGCGTGGTTCTTCTCGGGCCCGCCCCTGGCTGGCACGGACATCCGGACCAACGAGCCGGACGGGCCGGCGGTCACGCGCCGGACGGGTGAGAGGGCATGTGCACGCGCGTCCCCGGAACGCCCGTTCAGATCTTGCCGCGGCACAGCTCCAGCAGGGTCATCGCGAGGGCGGTGCCGGGCTTGCCCAGCGCCTCCCGGTAGTGGCCGAGGACCTCCATCTCCCGGGAGAGGTTCACGCGCCGGCCGCCGGAGGCGATGCGCGCCTGCTGGATCACGGCGGAGACCGCCATCCGTTCCTGGATCAGGCCGATGATCCGGTCGTCGAGGGCGTCGATGCGCTCCCGGGCGCCGGTGATCACGCCGGCGGCCTCGGCGGTTCTGGCGCCGGTCCGCTCCGTGCCGTTGCTCTCCGTCTTCCGGGCCTGCTCCGCGGCGGTCTTCTCGGTGGGGGTGACGGTCATGGTCGGGGGCTCCTCGCGGGGTGGGGGCGGCCCCTGGAACGGCAAGTCCCGGAGAACGGCAGGCGCCCCGGGCCTTGTCGGCCCGGGGCGCCTGGGAAGTCGCTTGTCAGTTGCTCAAGCAGCACGACCATGGCAGCCGGCGGGCCGGTCGCCATAGGTAAAGAGGAAGGTCGGGTGCTTGTGCATGAGGGGCAGTATAGGCACAGTCCGGCCGGCCGCACGGGCGCGTTCCGGCCGGCGGTACGGGCACGGCCCGGCCGGCTGCCGAGCGGCGGCGCGAGGCCCGCGCCGGGGCGGCGGGGGAGGCGCGCGCCGGCGGGGGAGAAGGCGGCGGCTGCGGCGACGGAACCGGATCCACGGCCGCCTCGGTAGAATCGGGTGGCACAAGGACCCGCCCAACCGCCGGAAGGCACCCCGTGTCATCAGCGACTCCCGCTGCCGCCGCCCCCGACACCGTCCTGGTCGTCGACTTCGGTGCGCAGTACGCCCAGCTCATCGCCCGACGAGTCCGTGAGGCCCGGGTCTACAGCGAGATCGTGCCGAGCACCATGCCCGTCGAGGAGATGCTCGCCCGGAACCCGGCGGCGATCATCCTCTCCGGCGGCCCCTCGTCGGTGTACGAGGAGGGTGCGCCCCGTCTCGACCGCGAGCTCTTCGAGTCCGGCGTCCCCGTCTTCGGCATGTGCTACGGCTTCCAGCTGATGGCGCAGACCCTCGGCGGCACGGTGGACAACACCGGCGCCCGCGAGTACGGCCGTACGCCGCTGCACGTCTCCAAGGTCTCCTCCACCCTCTTCGAGGGCACCCCGGCCGAGCAGGCCGTGTGGATGTCGCACGGCGACGCCTGCTCCGCCGCCCCCGACGGCTTCACCGTCACGGCCTCCACGGACGTCGTCCCGGTCGCCGCCTTCGAGAACGACGAGAAGAAGCTGTACGGCGTCCAGTACCACCCCGAGGTGATGCACTCCACCTACGGGCAGCAGGTGCTGGAGCACTTCCTGTACCGGGGGGCCGGCCTGGAGCCGAACTGGACCACCGGCAACGTGATCGAGGAGCAGGTCGAGGCGATCCGCAAGCAGGTCGGCGACAAGCGCGCGATCTGCGGTCTGTCCGGCGGCGTGGACTCCGCCGTGGCCGCAGCCCTCGTGCAGAAGGCCATCGGCTCCCAGCTGACCTGCGTGTACGTCGACCACGGCCTGATGCGCAAGGGCGAGACCGAGCAGGTCGAGAAGGACTTCGTGGCCGCGACCGGCGTCCAGCTGAAGGTCGTCGACGCGAGCGAGCGGTTCCTGGACGCGCTCAAGGGGGTCACCGACCCCGAGGAGAAGCGGAAGATCATCGGCCGGGAGTTCATCCGGGTCTTCGAGCAGGCCCAGGCCGAGATCGTCGCGGACGAGGGCCCGGCGGTCGAGTTCCTGGTCCAGGGCACGCTCTACCCGGACGTGGTCGAGTCCGGCGGCGGCACCGGCACCGCCAACATCAAGTCCCACCACAACGTGGGCGGCCTGCCCGAGGACCTCGAGTTCAAGCTGATCGAGCCGCTGCGCAAGCTGTTCAAGGACGAGGTCCGCATGGTCGGCCAGGAGCTCGGCCTGCCGGAGGAGATCGTCCAGCGCCAGCCGTTCCCCGGCCCCGGCCTCGGCATCCGGATCGTCGGCGAGGTCACCAGGGAGCGCCTGGACCTGCTGCGCGAGGCCGACGCCATCGCCCGCGAGGAACTGACGGCGGCCGGCCTCGACCGGGACATCTGGCAGTGCCCGGTGGTGCTGCTCGCCGACGTCCGCTCCGTCGGCGTCCAGGGCGACGGCCGCACCTACGGCCACCCGATCGTCCTGCGCCCGGTGTCGAGCGAGGACGCCATGACGGCCGACTGGTCGCGCCTGCCGTACGACGTCCTCGCCCGGATCTCCACCCGGATCACCAACGAGGTCAAGGACGTCAACCGGGTCGTCCTGGACGTCACCTCCAAGCCGCCGGGGACCATCGAGTGGGAGTGAGCCCTACGTGCGCTTGAGCGTGCGCAGGGGTGCGCCGGGCTGCCAGACCTGGACGACCAGATACGCGTCGTCCTCGACGTAGGTCCGCACGACCTCCGTCAGCTCGGTGCGGAAGAGGTGGAACGGCTGCGGCGGTTCCACCTCTTCGGCGTATCCGGCCTTCGCCCGCGGATCGGTGACCTCGAACGCCCGTCCGCCGATCCGCACGTCGCCGCCGCCCATGGACTGGCCCTCCCCGGGATTCGCCTGGAGCGCGAAGCGGGGGTCGCGGCGCAGATCGAGCGCCTTGAGCGAGTCCGGCATCATTCCCAGCCACAGTTCGCCGTCCAGGAAGCGGACCTCCAGACCGGTGGTGCGGGGCGAGCCGTCCTTGCGGAGGGTGGCGAGAACATGGTGGGTGTACGCGCCGAAGCGCGCCTCGACGGTCCGGGCGAGGTCGGGTTCGGCGGTGACGAAGGCGGCCCAGTTGGCCTGGCCGGGCGGGCTCGTGCGGTTGCTCATACGGTCAGTGTGACGTCGAAAACGGACATCCTCTGTCGGGTATTCACGGCGTCACCTGTACGCGTGAAGGTGGCCGAAAAGGTGCGCCGGGCTCCTGCCCGGGCAGTGTCCGCCGTCAGCCGGTACGGACCGGCCGCGTCGGGCAGTCGGCCGCCGGTCGTCCGGCGGAGGGGCGGCATCCTCGCGCGGCCGCGGGCGGAGCCGTCCGCGCCTGCGCCCGCGTACGAGTCCGCGTACGAGTCCGAGGGCGACGGTCCCCCGGGCGGTTCCCGGGAAGGCGGGGTCTCCTCGCAGGCCCGGCCGCGCAGCGGACACGGAGCGGTGCGGACCCGGCGTGATCCTGAGCGCGCCGCCGTCGGGGGACAGGGCCCGCCGCGCCGGACGATCCCGGCGGAGGGGGTTCCGCGGCCGGGTCAACACGGCGGGCCGGTCTTCACCCTCGCTGACCGCACCTGCCGGATGTGGGAGGGGTGGCGTAGGGCACAATTCGCTGACGTCGCAAGGAAGTTGTTCCCGTGCGGGGGCGGCCGGGACCCGGGCAGGATCCGAGAGGCCGTCGGGCGTGCGAGGACGGCACCGGGACGGGTGCCGGTTCGGACGCCGGACGGCACCGGACGGACACCGCGATGCGGTGTCATGCCGGCGACCGGCGACCGGCGGTCGTCGACGGCGACGGCGACGGTGTCGCTGGTGCTGGTGCTGGTGCTGGTGCTGGTGCTGGTGTTGGTGTCGGCGTGGATCGGTGCCGGTGCCGGTGCCGGTGCCGGACGGTTGCGATGCCGGGATGGATACGTACGGTTCGGGTTCGTGGGAAAGGGCGGGCGTCGGGCGTGGCGGTGCGGGAGGCGAGAGAGGGCGGCGCGGACGCGGCCGCGCACGGGGGCGGCTGTGCCTGCGGGGACTGCCCGCACGGGGCACGTGAGGGACACCGGCGGGCGGTTGCCGCGTTCCTGTCGAAGCGCGACGAGTTCGCCGCCGGGCACGGCCTGCCGGCCGCCGTGGCCCATTCGGCCTCGGCCTCCCGCCAGTGGATCTCCGAGGAGCTGACACAGGCCGCGGAACTCGTCGCCGAACGAGGTCGCGCCGAGGGCCGGGCATGGCTGGCGGGCCTGTGGCGGCGTACGGCGTGCGCGGTGTGGGCGGCGGTGGTGGTGCTGCTCCTGGCCCAGGCGCTCACCGCGATCGGCGCGGGCTGGTCCGCCGCGCGCACCGCCGGGCTGCTGGCGGCGCTGGTGGTGGCCGGGGCGCTGACGGCGGCGTCGTGGTTCCACCGGGCGCGGGGTGGCGCGCTGGCGCCCGTCATCGGCGAGGACAACCGTCTGTCCACGTCGCGTGCCGTGGCCGGGGCGTGGGTGCTGTTCGTCGCCTATGCGGTGCTGGTACTGGTCGGGCAGCTGGCGGTGGCCTCACGGCACGGTGCGCGCGACGCGCTGATCTCCGGGCTCGAACTCGCCCGGGGCGCCGGTGTGGTGACCGTGCTCGCCGTGGTGTGCGGGATCGCCGTGCTGGTGCGGCGGGTGGTCGGGGTGCGGGTGCTCGGGCAACGGCTGCAGAAGGTACGGGCGGACCGGCCGCGGGCCGCGGACCTGCTCACGGACGACGCGGGGCGGGGCGCCTTCGCCGACATCCAGTACGTCGTGATCAGCGCGGTGGCGCTGGTGTTCGCCGCGGTGCGGCTGGCCCGGCGACCGGACCAGTTGCCGGATCTGCCGTGGGGACTGGCGGTGGTGGTGCTGGTGTCCGCGATGACGTACCTGGCCGGGAAGTACGCGGAGGGGGGCCGTCCGGTGATCCTCTCCGTGGTGCGGGCGCGGGAGGCCGGTGACCTGGACGCACCGATCCGTACCGGGGACGACATCGAGATCCGGGGGGCCGGGTTCGTGCCGCCGGGGGCGCAGCGGGCGGACCGGTTGTCGCGGATGGTCGTCCGTATCGGCGCGGTGCACGTCCATGTGCCGTTGGTGCCGGTGACCGGAGGGTTCAGCAACCCGACGGACGCGTTGCTGACCGTGCCGGTGCCGGCGGATGTGGAGCCGGGACGGGTGGAGGTGCAGGTGGTCACCGCGGCGGGGGCGGAGACGAACAAGTACGTGATCGACGTGACCGAGTGACGGGCGCGGGGGCCACCGGCGGGTGGCCGCGTGTGTCCGGTGGTGGGTGGGGGACGCGTGACGTGCCGGGGCGGGTGCGGCTGCGGTGTGGAACGTGGTCGGCCCTCCGGGCGCGGCCCGTCCCCCGGGCCGTCCTTCGGCCCGTTGACGAGGAAGTCGTTCCGGCCATTGCCGGGCCGCGGCCGATGAAGGGCGGCCGGTTCTGGAATGAGCGGGCTGACCTTGGTGTACGTATCGTCTGATGGAGGGTTCGGTACGTGGGGCGAGAGGTGGCTGACGGCGTTGACTCACGGTATGCGTACGGACACGCGCACGTCCCCTCTCGGCGGCGACCGGGACCGGCGGGACACCGCCACCCGTTACGCCCTCCTTCCGCTGCGTGTCTTTCTGGGCGTCACTTTCCTCTACGCCGGCCTGGACAAGCTCACCGACAGCGCCTTCCTGGCGGAGGCCGGCGCCGGGTCCATCGGCGACATGATGCGCACCGTCCGTGACTCCTCCGCCCTTCCGGCCCTGGTCGACCTGGCCCTGGAAAACCCCGTCGGTTTCGGCTACGCCATCGCCCTCGGTGAACTGGCCGTCGGCATCGGCACCCTGCTCGGTCTGTTCACCCGCCTGGCGGCACTCGGCGGTGCGTTGATCTCGCTCAGCCTGTGGCTGACCGTGAGCTGGGCCTCCGACCCGTACTACTACGGCAACGACCTCGCCTACCTGATGGCCTGGCTGCCCCTCGTCCTCGCGGGCGCGCCCCTGCTCTCCCTGGATGCCGCGCTGCGGGCGCGACGGCGGCAGCGGGCCGGAGGGCACCGGTAGGCCGGCCGGGTCGTCAGGTCGGCGCGTCGGCGTCGGCTTCGGGCCGGCCGGCGGCCCGGCCGGCCGTCCTGCGGCGCCGGTGCACGCCCCGCGCCAGCAGTCCGGTCACGGCTGCCAGACAGAGCCCGCCCGTGACGACGGGTATCACCACGAACCAGGGCGTCTCCCAGGCGCCACCCGCGTCACCGGCGTAGATGACGCCGGCCAGGGTCAGGAAAGCGCCGGCGACCAGCCTTCCGGGCTGGAACTCATGACGCAGCACGGCGCACCTCCGCCTGTCCCACACCGACCTGGAGATCGAGGTCGACCGTGCCGGTGCTCCTGACGCCGGCCGACGGCGACAGGGTCACCTCCTCGTGCTTGCCCGGAGCCACGTCCACGTCCCTCTCGTCGTCGCCCGGCAACTGGATGTCGCCCATGCCCACGTCGACGCTGAGCCGCACGGTCACCTCCGGCGGGACGACGACCCGTATGCGGCCCATCCCCACGTCCGCCCGTGTGCTCACCGTCTGCCCCTCGGCCAGCCGCAGCCGGGACAGGTCCAGCGTGCCGGCGCCGGTGCCGAGGTCGTACGCGGGCCGTACGCTCGCCGCCGCGGCCGGCTTCCAGGTCGTGCGCGTCCACTGTGTGCCGATGTCCTCGGGCAGGACGGCCGAGCCGGCGAGCAGGGCCGCCGTGACAACCGCCAGGAACACCGACCCGGCACCCGTGCGCCCCAGGAACGCGCTGACCGCTATGCCCAGGCCGAAGACGACGAGCGCGCAGGACAGGCCGGTCTGCAGGCTGATGCCGAGCGGACGCTCCTGCCAGGTCAGACGGGTGCCGAGGGCGCCGGCGAGCAGGGCGAGCAGGAACACCCAGCCGCCGATCCAGCGCGGGCCGCGCGGCCTCGGCGGCCGGGACCACCGGGCGCGGAGGCCCTCGCCGCTGCCGTACGCGCCGAGGCCGATGGTGACGGCGGCCGAGACGTCCCGGTCGCGGGAGTCGAGGGGGCCCCACAGATATCCCGTGCCGCCGACGTGCGTGCCGTCCTTGACGATGGGATCGCGCCACCAGGAGGGGGCGGCGGCGACCGGGGGCGCCTGGGGCTCCGGCGGGGCGTCGGCGACGGCCTGGGCGGCGAGCGGGTCGGGGCCGGGCGCGCCGCGGTGCCGCGACCAGTAACCGGCGCCCGCGAGCAGCAGAGACAGGACGACGGCGAAGGTCAGTACTCCGCCGTTGTTCAGCATCGTCAGGAACACCCCGCACCCCACCAGCGCGAACAGCACGGCGGCGAGGGCTTGGCCGTCGACGCGGCCGGTCAGGAGCTTGCGCACCTCGTTCTCGTCCTCGTCGTCGTACGGGACGAGGAGCCAGGCGAAGCCGTAGAAGATGAGGCCGACGCCGCCGGTCGCGGAGAGCACCGCGAGGGTGATCCGGAAGATCACCGGGTCCATGTCGCACTGCCGTCCGAGTCCGGCGCAGACTCCCGCCAGCATCTTGTACCGGTGATCGCGGCGGAACCCGGGGGGAGGGCCGGGGGCGCCGACGGTTCCGTCGGGCGACGGGCCGGGGGGCGGAGGGGCCGCGCCTCCGGCGTGCTCCGCGGCGCCCGTCCGCGTACCGCCCTGCGGGGCCTGGCCGTTCCCCGGCGGCGCCTCCCCTTCCCCTCGTGCGCCCGTGTGCCCGTGCGCGCGGGAGCCGCGGCCCGGGCCGGACGAGGCGCCGGCGCCGGGCCGCGCATCCGCGGCGGGCGCGGCATCCTGCGGCCCGGCGCCCGGTGCGGGGCGCGGGCCGGAGCCGGGTCCCGGACCCGTCGCGGCGTGCTCGTGATCTGTCATGTGTCCATGGTGACGGGCGGGCCGCCGCGGCGGCAGCCGCCGCGACCCTGGCCGGACCCTGAAATCTCCCCTGATCCGGGACCGGGGAAGCGTTCGACGGAGCGGCCCGCCGAAGATCAGGGGAGTCTCGGGGGACGACCCTGATGCCCGGACCCTCCCGCCGTGTGACCATCGTTGGCATGCCGGAAGCCGCAGCAGCGCCACTCGTCGAACCGCGGCCGCCGCGCAAGCTCTACCGCAGCAGTGACGGACGCTGGCTCGGGGGCGTGGCGCGGGGGCTCGCCGGGCATCTCGGGCTGCCCGTCGTCTGGGTACGGCTCGTGTTCGTCGGCCTGTTCATGGCCGACGGCCTCGGCGCGCTGCTGTACGCCGCGTTCTGGTTCTTCGTGCCGCTCGGCGTCGGCGGCGTCGACGCGCAGCGGGCGCCGTCCCTGGTCGCCGCCGGGACCCCGCCGGACGGCCGCCGCAGACTCGTCGCCCGCAAACCCGACAAGGGGCAGATCGTCGCCCTGCTCCTCATGGTCGTCGTGGCCATGGTCTTCGTGGGCAACGTCGACCTCGGCACCGGCGCCCAGGCCTACCTGTGGCCGGCCGTGCTCGTCGGCGCGGGCGTCGCCCTGGTCTGGCGGCAGGCGGACAACGCCCGCCGGGCCCGCTGGGTCGAGGTCGGCAGCCGCCGGCGCACGGTCACGCTGCTGCGCACCGTGGCCGGCGTGCTGCTGGTGACCGCCGGCGTCACCGGCATCTTCGTCCTGCAGGGCTCCGCCGCCCACCTCGGCTCCGTCCTGCAGGCCGCCCTCGCGGTCCTCGTCGGCATAACGCTCCTCGCCGGCCCCTACCTCGTGCGGATGACGCAGGACCTGTCCGAGGAGCGCCTGATGCGCATCCGCGCCCAGGAGCGCGCGGAGGTCGCCGCCCACGTCCACGACTCGGTGCTGCACACCCTGACCCTGATCCAGCGCAACGCGGAGAACCCGAACGAGGTGCGCCGTCTCGCCCGCGCCCAGGAACGCGACCTGCGCACCTGGCTGTACAAACCGGAGGGCAACGGAAAGGACGAGGCCGAGGAGCCCACCACCCTCGCCGAGGCCGTGCGGCGCAACGCCGCCGAGGTCGAGGACAAGCACGGCGTCCCGATGGAGGTGGTCGTCGTCGGCGACTGCCCGCTCGACGAGAGGATCGGCGCACAGATGCAGGCCGCGCGCGAAGCGATGGTGAACGCCGCCAAGTACGGTGGCGAGGGCGGCGCCGTGCAGGTCTACGCCGAGGCCGAGGGAAGGAAGGTCTTCGTGTCCGTCCGGGACCGCGGCCCCGGCTTCGACCTCGACTCGATACCCGCCGATCGGATGGGAGTCAGGCAATCGATCGTCGGCCGCATGGAACGCAACGGCGGTACGGCGCGGCTGCGCGCGGTGCCCGGCGGCGGCACGGAGGTCGAGCTGGAGATGGAGAGGGCGGAGACGTCATGAGCGACCCGACCGAGACGAACGGCAGGGCGGGGACGGCGGGGGCGGCCGAGTCCGCGGCGCCGGCCGGGAGCGGCGCGGGCCGGCGCCAGGTGCGCGTGGTCCTCGTCGACGACCACCGCATGTTCCGTACGGGCGTGCAGGCCGAGATCGGACAGACCGAGCAGACCGGTGTCGAGGTCGTCGGGGAGGCCGCCGACGTCGACCAGGCGGTGGCGGTCATCACCGCGACCCGGCCCGAGGTGGTCCTGCTGGACGTGCACCTGCCGGGCGGCGGCGGCGTCGAAGTGCTGCGCCGCTGCGCCGCGCTGACGGCCGACACCGAGCGGCCCGTCCGCTTCCTCGCCCTGTCCGTGTCGGACGCGGCGGAGGACGTGATCGGCGTCATCCGCGGCGGCGCCCGCGGCTACGTCACCAAGACGATCACGGGCGCGGACCTGATCGATTCGATCTTCCGCGTGCAGGAGGGCGACGCGGTCTTCTCGCCCCGCCTGGCCGGCTTCGTCCTCGACGCCTTCGCCTCCACCGACGCCCCGCCCGTCGACGAGGACCTCGACCGCCTCACCCAGCGCGAGCGCGAGGTCCTCCGCCTCATCGCCCGCGGCTACGCCTACAAGGAGATAGCCAAGCAGCTGTTCATCTCCGTGAAGACGGTCGAGTCCCACGTCTCGGCGGTGCTGCGCAAGCTCCAGCTGTCCAACCGGCACGAGCTGACCCGGTGGGCGACGGCTCGGCGCCTGGTGTGAGCCGGGAGGGCGGCGCTCCTCGCCGCGGGACGCCGCCCTCGTTCCTCACACCACCCGCGTGGCCCCCGCGAACGGCATCTCGCTGATCGGGGCCACCCGCACCGGCGCCGACGGGCGGGGGGCGTGGATCATCCGGCCGTTGCCGACGTACAGGCCCACGTGGCTGACACCGGAATAGAAGAAGACCAGATCGCCGGGGAGGAGCTGGGAGCGGGAGACACGGCGGCCCGCGCCGATCTGCGCGTAGCTCGTGCGGGGGAGGGAGACGCCCGCGGAGCGGTACGCGGCCTGGACGAGTCCCGAGCAGTCGAAGGCGTCCGGACCGGTGGCGCCCCAGACGTAGGGACTGCCGAGCTTCCGGTAGGCGTACGAGACGGCGGCCGCGGCACGGGAGTTGGGCGCCCGCACGGGACCGGGTGCGGCCGGGGCCTCCCGTACGTCCGGCGAGGTGCGCGTCGCGTGGCCGGTGCCGCCGGCGAGCGGTGCGCGTTCCTCCGGCGTCAGCCGGGACAGCAGACGGCGGGCCGTGCCCAGCTTGCCGGTGACCG
Organism: Streptomyces glaucus; assembly: GCF_039533365.1. Classification (NCBI taxonomy): domain Bacteria; kingdom Bacillati; phylum Actinomycetota; class Actinomycetes; order Kitasatosporales; family Streptomycetaceae; genus Streptomyces; species Streptomyces glaucus. The sequence goes on along the minus strand of NZ_BAAATK010000013.1, from coordinate 130,290 downwards.
TGGCGCGGTGCCGCTTCAGCTCCGCCTGCCGCGACTTCAGGGCGGCCAGCTCGATGCGCGCCGCCCCGCGCAACTGCTCGATCTCCCGGAGCTGTTCGCGGACGCGGGCGACGGCCGCGGCCTGCCGGCTGCCCGCCCGCTCGACGAACTCCGCCCCTTCCAGGTACCGGTCGGGATCCGCGGAGAGCGCGAGGTGCAGTGCGGGGTCGAGTCCGCCGCTGCGGTACTGCGCCGCCGCGGCCGAACCCAGCGCCTGGCGGGCCGAGTAGAGCCGGTCCTCCTTGCGGGCCGCCCGGTCCTGCAGGCTCTCCAGCCGCTGCTCGGCCGCCTCCGCCTGCTCCTTGGCGCCGTTGTACTTCTCGGTGGCGGCCTCCGCCTCCTGGTACAGCTCGCCCACCTTGGCCCTGACCTGCTCCGGCGTCGGCCGGGGCTCGGCGTGTCCGGTCCCGTCGAGGACCGTCGCGGCCGCCGCGCCGGCGAGGGCGACGGTGGCGGCCGTGCGGACTCTGCCGCCGCCCAGGAGGCGTTGTCGGGGCTTGCGGTGCGCTGCCACCGGGGTTCCACGTCCTTTCGTACGGCCGCCAAGCCCGTGCCGCGGCCGCCCGGGGACCGGGCGGACGACCGGGTCGCGCGTCCGGCGGCGGTCCGCACGGGGGAGCGGACCGCCGCCGGACCTCCTCGGCGGCGGCGCCGGCTGCCGCCCCGGGCGGGGCGGCGGTGGGGAGCCGGTCACCTGCTGGAGGACGCTAAGCCTGGCCGGACGGGCCCGGTGACGGGATGTACGGAACTGTCGGGAGCGGACCGGCAGTTGATCGTATGCGCCCGCCCTCGCTCTCTGTGTTCGCGTTGTTTACCCAGTGTGATGATCGGTGTGTCGGACGGGGTGGGGGACACCAGCGGGCGCCGTGAGGTGCGTACGGGCGGACCCCGCCGGGGCGGACCCCGCCGGGGCGGGCCCCGCCGGGGCGGGCCCCGCCGGGGCGGGGACGGAGCGGGCCGGTGTCGGGCGGCCCGGGGGCCCCTGGCTAGGCTCCGGCCCCATGGACGTACTCATCCACCTCTTCGTCGGTCTGCACATCATCGGCATCGCGGCGCTCCTGGGCGGTTTCCTGACCCAGATGAAGGCGATGGGCGAGGGCACCGCCCGCTTCGGCCCGGCGATGCTGCACGGTGCGCTGACGATGCTGGTCACCGGAGTGATCCTGGTCGGCCTCAACCAGGCCGACGACCAGTCCGTCGACAACATCAAGATCGGCGTGAAGCTGGCGCTGTTGATCGTGATCCTCGGCCTCGTCTACGTGAAGCGGGACGAGGAGAAGGTGGACAAGGGCCTCTTCGGCCTGGTGGGACTCCTCACCACCGTGAACGTCTTCATCGCGGTGCTCTGGACCTGAGCCCGTCCGGAGCCGCCCGGCCCCGGGGCCACGGGCCCGGGCCGGGCGCGTGCGCGGCGTGTGCCGCGCACGCGCGGGACGGGTTCCGGGGCGGCCCCGCCCGTCAGGCCGGCCGTACCACGCTGTGGATCGACGACTCGCCGTCGTAGTAGACCGACTCCTTTCGGACGTACGCGCCGGGCTTCGGGGCGTGGATCATCATGCCGTCGCCGATGTAGAGGCCGACATGGGTGACGTCGTCGTAGAAGAACACCAGGTCACCGGGGCGGGCCTGGGAAAGGGGGACCGTCGTGCCCGCGTTCACCTGGTCGTAGGTGGTGCGGGGCAGGGTGACCCCGGCGGCCTTCCAGGCGGCCTGGGTGAGACCGGAGCAGTCGTAGGACCCGGGGCCGGTGGCGCCCCAGACGTACGGCTTGCCGATCTGGGCGCGGGCGAAGGCGAGCGCCTTCCCGGCCTTCGTGCCGTAGGAGGAGTCCGACGCCGACGGCGCCGGGGAGGACGACGAGGGCGACGACGCGCTCGACCCGGAGTCCGACGAGGCGCTCTCCTGCCGCCGGGCGGCCTCCTGCCGCTGCCGCTCCCGGGCCTGCCGCTCGGCGAGTTCCGCGGCCTTGCGGGTGGCCTCCTCCTGCTTGCGCCTCTCGATCGCCGCGAGCCGCGCCTTCTCCTCGGCGGTCAGCTCCGACAGCAGGTCACGCGCGTCGGCGAGCTTCTTCTGGACGGTGGCCTTGGCCGTCTTCAGGTCGTTCTGCGCGTCGGTGAGCGTCTCGAGGCTGTCGGTGGCTTCCTGACGCTTCCGCATCGTCTCCGACTGCTGCGTGAAGTAGTCGTCGACCGCTTCCTTCTGCCGGCCGGTGAGCCGGCTCATCAGCTGCTTCTGGTCGAAGTAGTCCTGCGGGGAGTCCGCGAGCAGGAAGGTCGCGGTGTCCGGGACGGAGGCGCCGGTGCGGTACTGGGCGGCGGCGTAGGAGCCCAGCTCCTCGCGTGCCTCGTTGAGGTTCTGGGTGCGCCGGGCGACGTCGTCGAGGAGGGCGTCGACGCGCTTGCGCTGCTCGGCGGTCCTCTCCTTGGCCGCGTTGTACTTGTCGGTCGCCGACTCCGCCTGGCGGTACAGGTCGTCGACCTTCTTCTCGACCTCTTGGAGACTCGGCCTGTCGTCCGAGGGGGCGGCGTTGGCCGTCTGGGAGAGCAGGGCCACGGAGGTGAGGGCCGCCGTGGCGAGGGCGGGGGTCCGTATGCCTGCTGCGCGCGTACCCGTGGTGCGCGGTTTGCGGTGCGACGCCAAGGGCGGCGACTCCTTCCGTGCTCCGCCTGCCGGGCCGGCTGCCGGGTTCGGGCGGGTGGTCCGGCAGGCTGCCCCACGGCCCCGCCCCGCGGGGCGGAGCGGGCCGGTTCACCCCGGGTTCTCGGTCGGGTCCCCGGCTCGGCCGCCGTGCGGGCGCGCCGGACTCGGCGGAGGCCGCGCGACCCGGCGACGTTCGCCGGTGGGGGTCGTACGGCCCGCCCGCACGGTAGCCAACCCGTGTGGCCGCTGTGAAGGTCGGCGGACGATATGCCCGATACATTTTCGTGACCTTCGCCCGGGGGCCGCGCAGGGTGAGCCGCCGGGCGCGGTCCGTGAGGCACGGACCGGGCGGCGGCTCCCGTACGGGACGTGCGTCCGCGCGCCGTGCCGGGCGGCGGCGGTCGCGGCCGGTGCGGCCGCGCTTGCGGAACGTGGCCGGACTCCGGGCGTCCGGGCGGGCTCCGAGCCGGCCGGACCCGCGCGGACGCGGCCCGGCGGGGCCCGTTCCGCGGGGATGTTCCCGGGCGGGCAGCGGGCTGTCGGTGGGGAGCCCTAGACTCGGAGAGCGATGAGCAGCCTCTTTGACGACAGCTTCCTGGCGGACCTCCAGGCCTCCCCCGGCCCTGCGGAGGAGCCCCCGCCGCCGCCCGAGGACGATCACGTACCGGAGCCGATTCCGGACGATCTGTTCGGCGGGAAGTTCGACGCGCCGCCGGACCGGGACGCCTACTACCGGGACGGCGCCCCGCGCCCGGTGGTGGACCCCGCCGCGCTCCTGGAGGGGCTGAACGACAACCAGCGCGCCGCCGTCGTGCACGCCGGCTCCCCGCTGCTCATCGTGGCCGGCGCCGGCTCCGGCAAGACCCGCGTGCTCACCCACCGCATCGCCCACCTGCTGGCTGAGCGGGGCGTCCACCCGGGCCAGATCCTCGCGATCACCTTCACCAACAAGGCCGCCGGCGAGATGAAGGAGCGGGTCGAGCAGCTCGTCGGCCCGCGCGCGCACGCGATGTGGGTGATGACCTTCCACAGCGCCTGCGTGCGGATCCTGCGGCGCGAGTCCAAGAAGCTCGGCTTCACCTCCTCGTTCTCGATCTACGACGCCGCCGACTCCAAGCGTCTGATGGCCCTGGTCTGCCGCGACCTGGACCTCGACCCCAAGCGGTTCCCGCCGAAGTCCTTCAGCGCCAAGATCAGCAACCTGAAGAACGAGCTGATCGACGAGGAGGACTTCGCCGCGCAGGCCGCCGACGGCTTCGAGAAGACCCTCGCCCAGGCCTACGCCCTGTACCAGTCGCGGCTGCGCGAGGCCAACGCCCTCGACTTCGACGACCTGATCATGACGACGGTCAACCTGCTCCGCGCGTTCCCGGACGTCGCCGAGCACTACCGCCGCCGCTTCCGCCACGTCCTGGTCGACGAGTACCAGGACACCAACCACGCCCAGTACGCCCTGGTGCGCGAGCTGGTGGGCCCCTCCGGCGAGGGCCAGGACCCCGCCGAGCTGTGCGTGGTGGGCGACGCCGACCAGTCGATCTACGCCTTCCGCGGCGCGACCATCCGCAACATCCTCCAGTTCGAGGAGGACTACCCGGACGCCACGACGATCCTGCTGGAGCAGAACTACCGCTCCACCCAGACGATCCTGAGCGCGGCCAACGCGGTCATCGAGCGCAACGAGTCCCGCCGCCCCAAGAACCTGTGGACCAACGCGGGCGCGGGCTCCCTGATCACCGGGTACGTCGCCGACACCGAGCACGACGAGGCGCAGTTCGTCGCCGACGAGATAGACCGCCTGACCGACGCGGGCGAGGCGAAGGCGGGCGACGTCGCCGTCTTCTACCGCACCAACGCCCAGTCCCGGGTCTTCGAAGAGGTCTTCATCCGCGTCGGGCTGCCCTACAAGGTCGTCGGCGGCGTCCGCTTCTACGAGCGCAAGGAGGTCCGGGACGTCCTGGCCTACCTGCGGGTGCTGGCCAACCCGGAGGACTCCGTGCCCCTGCGGCGCATCCTCAACGTCCCCAAGCGGGGCATCGGCGACCGCGCGGAAGCCATGATCGACGCCCTCGCCCAGCGCGAGAGGATCAGCTTCCCGCAGGCGCTCAAGCGCGTCGACGAGGCGTACGGCATGGCCGCGCGCTCCGCGAACGCGGTCAAGCGGTTCAACGCGCTGATGGAGGAGCTGCGCACGGTCGTCGAGTCCGGCGCGGGACCGGCGACCGTGCTGGAGGCGGTGCTGGAGCGCACCGGCTACCTCGCCGAGCTGCAGGCCTCCACCGACCCGCAGGACGAGACGCGGATCGAGAACCTGCAGGAACTCGCCGCCGTGGCCCTGGAGTTCGAGCAGGCCCGCGGCGAGGACGACCCGGGCACCCTCGCCGAGTTCCTGGAGCAGGTGGCCCTCGTCGCGGACTCCGACGAGATCCCCGACGAGGAGGGCGACGGCGTCATCACACTGATGACCCTGCACACCGCCAAGGGCCTGGAGTTCCCGGTCGTCTTCCTGACCGGCATGGAGGACGGCGTCTTCCCGCACCTGCGCGCCCTCGGCCAGACCAAGGAGCTGGAGGAGGAGCGGCGCCTGGCGTACGTCGGCATCACGCGTGCGCGGGAGCGGCTGTATCTCACCCGGTCGACCATGCGCAGCGCGTGGGGGCAGCCGTCGTACAACCCGCCGTCGCGGTTCCTGGAGGAGATCCCGCCCGCGTACGTGAACTGGAGGCGGACCGGGGCCGGCGCCCCCGCGTCCTCCGGGCCGGTCCCGGGGGTGGCGGCCTCGCTGTCGTCGTCCCGGTCCCGCTCGTCGGCGTCGGGCGCGTCCGGGTTCGCCACCCGCCGCGCCGCGGAGAAGCCGGCGGTGGCGCTGGCGGTCGGGGACCGGGTGACCCACGACCAGTTCGGGCTGGGCACCGTGGTCGCGGTGAAGGGCACCGGCGCCAACGCCGAGGCGACGATCGACTTCGGCGACGCCAAGCCGAAGCGGCTGCTGCTGCGGTACGCGCCGGTGGAGAAGCTGTGACTGCGTGATCCGGTCCGCGAGGTGAGCCCCCGCCCGGGCGGTGGGGGCCTGCCGGGACGTTACGTCGGGTCCAGCCCGTGGCTGCGCAGCCACGCGAGCGGGTCGATCGTCGAGCCGCCCGCCGCCCGCACCTCGAAGTGCAGGTGGGGGCCGGTGGAGTTGCCGGAGTTGCCGGAGTACCCGATCGGCTGGCCGGCCTTCACGGCGGTGCCGGAGGGGACGATGTAGGTGGAGAGGTGGCAGTACCACGTCTCCGTGCCGTCCTTGGCGGTCACGATCATCATGTTGCCGTACGCGGTGTTGTACTGCGTGCGGACGACGCCGTCGGTCGCGGCCATCACGGTCGTGCCGTAGGAGACGGGGAAGTCGATGCCGGTGTGGATGGACATCCAGTTGATGCCGGACTGGCCGAAGTAGGCGCTCAGGCCGTGCTGGGCGACCGGCAGCGCGAACTTCGGGCGCAGCCGCTCCTTGCGGGCCGCCTCCGCCGCCGCCCGCTTCCTCTCCGCCTCCTGCTCGGCCTCGAGGTCGATGCGCTCCTGGGTCCGGCTGGCCCGGTCGGCGAAGTCGTCGACGCCCGCGGACAGGCTCTTCAGCTGGGTGTCCAGTTTGCTGTTGGCGGTGGACGGCTTCACCGGCTGCGCGTCCGAGGCGGCCGCCGACGTGTCCTTGCTGTCGTCGGTCAGGCCGCCCACGGAGGCGGCGGCGATGCCCGCCACGCCCATCACGCACGCCGAGGGCACGGCGACGGTCAGCAGCGCGGAACGCTTGGCGGGCGGACGGCGGCGGGAACGGCCGCTGCCCCGGGAAGCCGTGCGGGAGGGAGCCGGGGGCGTGACCTCCTCCTGGTCGTCGAGGAGGGGGGGCACGGCGGGCAGTTCGCCGGTGGCGGCCACCTCGTCGTCGTCCGGGGCCGGCCGGTCGTGCGAGGCGGCCTGCGCGCCGTAGGCGGCGTCCGGTTCGTCGTACGCGGCGGACTCCCCGTAGGGGCTCCGATCGCCCTGCTCGACCTGGTCGAGGACGGCGGTGGCGTGCTGGTCGGGGGAGTCGCCTATGGGGTGGTACTCGTCGGCCGACGGCGTGGTGCCGTCGGCCGTGCCGCCGGAGTTCCACTGCGTGGCGTCGTAGGCGCCGGTGTCGAAGGCCTGGGTGCCCCATTCCCATTGCTGGGTCTGGTCGGCCGGGTTGCCGGACTGGTCGGGCGGGAGCCAGGCGCCGGTGTCCCACTGGCCGGTGGCGTCGGGGCTCGTGGCCTGCGGCGGGATGACGGGGAGCGGCTGGTGCCCGGTCGTCCAGGCGGTCGTGTCGTAGGCGCCGGTGTCGTAGGCGGCGTGGTGATGGGCCGGGTACGCGTCGTGGTCCACGGCCTGGTGGGCGCCGGTGGACCACTGGCCGGTGTCGTACGCCCCGGTGTCCCGGTCCGGGAGGCTGCCGAAGAGCGGATCCGCCTCGAAGGTCCCCGTGGCGTGGCCGCCGGTGTCGAAAGCGGTGGCGCCGTAGCCGCCGTAGGTGGTGTCGCCGTACTGGGCCTCCTGGGTGCCGTACGACGCGTGATGCGCCGGGGCGGCGTCGGAAGCCGGGGCCGGGGTGGTCATGGTCCCCGACGGGTGACGGTCGTTCACCAACTTCTCTTTCGCCTCGACAACAGGGGCTGCCAGAGCAGTGCGGCGACTGTACCCGGCGGTACGCGGGCACGACAATCTTCCGCAGGTTTCGCACGCGCAGGAAACGGGCAATCGGCCGTGTTTCGGCGAACTGCGGACGAGAGTTTGGCCTTGTGTTCGAGGTTTGTTCGATCCGGGGTCACCGGTGTTCCGGCGACGCTCCGGCAGCGAGGCGGCGTGGAGGCGGCTGCGCGAGGTGGCGCGGAGGCGGCCGCGCGAGGTGGCCGGGGCGCTGTCCCGCTCGTTCCGCCGGCCGGCCGCCGGGTGATCGCCGGGCGGCTGTCAGGCGACCGTGAGGCCGTCGGCGTGGCCGGCGGACTCGGTTTCCGGCCCGGGCGTGTCGTCGAGGGCCCGGCGCACGCCCGCGGCGACGGCCGGGTGCACGGGCAGGGCGAGATGGCCGATCCCCGTCACCCGCACGTTCTGCGCGCTGAGGTCGGGGTGGTCGAGGCGGGCCGTCTCCAGCGGGTCCATCACGCGGTCCAGGTCGCTCCAGAAGCTCACGAAGTGCGTGCGGCAGCCGGGCGCGGGCCGGGCCAGCTCCTCGATCACCGGCGAGCCGGGGCGCATCTGGCGCACGATGGGGTGCGCGTTGGCCAGCGGCAGCACCCGGGTGCCGGCGTGCGGGGTGCCGAGGGTCACGAGGACCCGTACCCGCGCGTCACCGCCGAGTCGCTGTACGTAGTACCGCGCGATCAGACCGCCGAGGCTGTGCCCCACGACGTCGACCCGGTCGCTGCCCATGCGCTCGCAGATCTCCTCTATGTGCCGGCCGAGCAGCTCGGCGGCGGTGCGGATGTCGCAGGTCAACGGCGAGTAGTTGAGGGACTCGATCCGCTGCCTGCCGTGCTGGGCGAGGCTGCGGCGCAGCAGGACGAAGACCGAGCGGTTGTCTATGAAGCCGTGGATCAGGACGACCGGGGGCTTGGCCTGCGCGGGCAGGCGGGCGGTGCTGGGCGGATCCGGCGTGACCGACGGGGCCGCGGTGCTCTGCGTGCCCCATATGGCTGCCGTCTCTTCTATGACTCCTGCGTTCTCCGTGACTGCTGTTCCCTCTGCGACCCCCGTTTCCTTCACGGCGGGTGTGACGGGGGCGACCGGCGTGCCCAGTGAGGGGATCACGGGAACCGCCCGGCGCTCCGGGGTGAAACCGGAGGGATAGAGCAGCAGGTGCCCGGCGAGGATCGCGAGGTCCAGGGCGGTCGCCTTCAGGAGGGCCAGGGAGAGTCCCGTCAGCCTGCTCGGCAGGAGCCGCTGGCAGAGCGGAAGAACCGGCATGAGCGGAAGTGCTGCCCTGGTGACCTTCATGGCCGACCTCCTTGTCGGCACGCGGCGGGACGCCTCCGTCCCCGTGTGCCCTCCTGGAGCGTCGCGACACGGGATTTCGGCGATGTGTCTGAGAATCGCGTGAACTGAGCGGTGCGTGCGTCATGTGCGACGCCGGTGAGGGAAGGAGTTCCCGCCGGTGCGACGGCGAGGCGCTCCGATGCCGTGCCCTGTCAGCCCTGCGTGCCCTGTGACCTCGCCGAAGTGCCGCATCACCACGGAGCGCGGCCTCCCGCGCGGTGGTGCGGCGACCCCGTTGCGGCTCTCCTCGCGCCCGACTCCCCCGTGGTCCCGTGCCGCAGGAACGTGTGGCACGGGAGCCGCGGGAATCCGGAACGGTGCGCGGCGAACGTGTCCCACCGTGTGATTTCCCCCTCGGTCCGCACCGCGAAACTGCCGGTTGCGGGATGCTGGCGATAACGTTCGTTCACTTCCCCGGACGGCCGGGCATCCTCCCCGTACGGCCGGGTGCGGGGCGACCGCGCCGCGGTGGCGATCCGGTGCGGTGGACAGCGGGACACGCGGCACGCCGGCCGTGCCGCTCCGGCGCGGCGCGGGTGCGCGCGTGTCGCGCATCGCGCGTACGACGTGCTCGGGACGCGTCATGCGCGGCACGGGTGAGGTGTGCGGTACTTGTCGGTACGGATGGATGTAGTCGCTTCATGGAGGCAGTGATGGGTGTGGCAGCCGGTCCGATCCGCGTGGTGGTGGCCAAGCCGGGGCTCGACGGCCACGATCGCGGGGCCAAGGTGATCGCGCGGGCGCTGCGCGACGCCGGTATGGAGGTCATCTACACCGGGCTTCACCAGACACCCGAGCAGATCGTCGACACCGCGATCCAGGAGGACGCCGACGCGATCGGGCTCTCCATCCTCTCCGGCGCGCACAACACGCTCTTCGCGGCCGTGATCGACCTGCTCAAGGAGCGGGACGCGGAGGACATCCTGGTCTTCGGCGGCGGGATCATCCCCGAGGCGGACATCCCTCCGCTGAAGGAGAAGGGCGTCGCGGCGATCTTCACCCCCGGCGCGACGACGGCGTCGATCGTGGACTGGGTGCGGGCGAACGTACGGCAGCCGGCACAGGCGTAGCCGGCCCGCGCCGACGCGCGGGCCGGGGGCCGGCCGGGGCGCTGCCGGGGGCGCGTCCCCGTCCCCGGCTTCCCGCCGCCGGGGCGGGCACGACGGTGACCGGCACGGGGCGGCGCGGTACACGCCCGCCCGTGCCGGCGGGACGGGCACGCCCTACGCCGCCCTCAGCTCCTCGGCCATGGCCGCGCGCAGGCGCAGGGTGCCGACCAGGCGTTGGAAGGCCTCCGCCCAGTAGCCGCCGGCCCCCGGTGACGCGTCCTCCCGCTCCTCCGGTATCGCCAGCAGCGCGTCGAGGCGGCTCGCCTCGCACGGGTCGAGGCAGCGTTCGGCCAGGCCCATGACCCCGCTGAAGCTCCACGGGTAGCTTCCCGCGTCCCGCGCGATGTTCAGCGCGTCGACCACGGCACGCCCGAGCGGCGGGGCCCACGGCACGGCGCACACCCCCAGGAGCTGGAACGCCTCGGACAGTCCGTGCGTCGCGATGAACCCGGCCACCCATCCGGCCCGTTCGGCGGCGTCCAGCGTGCCGAGCAGCTTCGCCCGCTCCGCCAGGGACACCGCGCCCGGACCGCCGGCCTCGGGCGCCGTGGGCGCTCCGAGCAGCGCCCGCGCCCACCCGGCGTCCCGCTGCCGCACCGCCGCCCGGCACCACGCCGCGTGCAGCTCGCTCTGCCAGCCGTCCGCCACCGGCAGGGCGACGATCTCCTGAGGAGTGCGTCCGCCCAGCCGCCCGCACCAGGTGCCGAGCGGTGTCGCCTCCACCAGCTGGCTCAGCCACCAGGACCGCTCCCCCCGTCCGGTGGGGGGCTTCGGGACGACGCCGTCGCGCTCCATGCCCGCGTCGCACTCGTGCGGCGCCTCCACGAGGATCGTCGGCGTGTCCCGGGTGGGGTCGACGGCCACGCACGCGGCGGCCCGGGCCGCCATCCGCGCGGCGAGCGCCGAACCCGGCAGCGCCGACAGCAGCTCCGCCGCCGTCGCCCGGACGTTGCGGCTGCGGTCGGCCAGCGCCTGCTCCAGGAACGGCTCGTCCTCCGGGCCGAGCCCCGCCCGCAGCGAGTCGAGGAACATCAGCCGGTCCTCGGCCCGCTCCGTCGCCCAGGTCGAGGCGAGCAGCTCGCGGGCGGCGGCGGGTTCGCGGGCGCGCAGCGCCGACAGGAGGGCGACGCGCTCGGCGAAGAGGCCCTCCTGCCAGAGCCGGTGCACCCGCTCGGTGTCCTGCGGGCGCGGCAGGGCCGTGCCGCCGCCCGGGGTCGCGCGCAGGGCGAACCGCCAGTCCGGGTTCAGCCGGGCGAGCCACAGGGCGCGCGGACCGGCGAACGCCAGCGCCGCCGGACGCAGGTCGGTGCGCCCCCGCGCCGCGTCCAGCAGTGCGGGCAGGGCCTGCGGCGGTGCCGCGTAGCCGTGGGCGTTCGCCGCCGCGAGCCACTGGGGCAGCAGCTCCATCAGGTCCGGCGCCGTGCCCCGGCGGCCTCCGCCCGCCGCGCCGGGGCGGTCGGCCAGCAGCATCGCGAGCCTGCGGGCCGCCGCGGCCGGCAGCGGCGGGCGAGGGTCCTCGGGAGCCGGTTCCGGGCGCCGCGCCGCGCGGGCCGGCCGCAGTCCGGCCCGTCTGCGGACGGTCTCCACGGCCGCCGCGTCCAGCAGCGCGACCGGCGCCTCCCGTCCCGGCGCGCAACCCGGTGGCGTGCGCCGTTCCGTGCCGAGCAGCGCCGTGGTGACGAGTTCCTCCCAGGCGCCCGGCGCGGATGCGTCCGAGGGAGCGGAGGTCCTGCTCATACGGATTCCTTTCCGTCGGGTTCCGAACGCCTTCCCGCCGGCTGCCGGCCGGGGCCGCTCAGCACAGCGTCACCGCGTCGCCCGGCCCCTCCGGCCAGGCCGTCAGCGGGGTGAAGCCCCGGTGGCCGCACTCGCCGAAGACCCTGACCGGCGCGCCGCCCGAGAGGGCGGCGAGGCGCCACAGGCCCGGACGGGCCCGGGCGGCGGGGGTGAGCGGCAGCGCCGCGTCCTCGTCGGCGTCCGCCAGCTGCCAGGAATCGCCGTCCGGGGCCGGCACGACCCGGTCCAGGGTCACCGGGACCGACTCCAGCCACGGGTCGTCGCGCAGCGCCTCGCCGTAGCGGGCGGCCGCCTGCGACGTCGTCACGCCCGGCGGTCGTGTCGACGCCGGCGCGGGTGGCGCGAACTGTTCGCCCAGGGCCACCCGCTGCTGACCGGCGCCCGGGTAGGCGGACACCTCCGCGTCCAGGGCCAGCCCGACCGGCAGGGCCGGTTCCGGCGCGCGGCCGGCGGCGCCGTAGGAGAGGACCAGCACCGTGCGGCCCGACCCGGCGCCGTACAGCCATGTGCGGCGGGTCGTCAGGTGGGTGTCCGCCGTGTCGTACCGGGCGAGGACCAGCCAGCGGTCCCGCACCGGCGGGCCGTCCGGCGCGACGGGCAGGCCGACCCGTGAGCGGACCGTCGCCGCCAGGCCGTCCGGCAGCTCCTCGCGGCGCAGCCACCCCTGGTCGAGGAGGTGCAGCAGGGCGCACTCCTCCAGCAGCCGCACCGGCCAGCCGGGCCCGGACCCCGGGATCGCGCCCAGCTCCCGGACGCGCGCGGCCAGCCCGGGCGCCTGGGCGTCGACCATGCGGGCCGCCGTCTCCTCCCACAGCCCGTACCCCGCCTGCTCCGCGCCGGCCAGGCCGCCGCGGAGCAGGTCCGCCAGGCGCTGCTCCAGTTCCGTCGCCCCGGCCGTGACCAGCCGGGCCCGGCGCTCCGCCCTGCGCCGCGCCGCCTCCGGATCCCCCGGCCCGGACGCGGCCGCGGTCCGCTTCCCCTCCGTGCGCCCGCGCCGGCCCGCCAGCCACCGCCCGGCCCAGTCCGGGACCTGTCCCGGCGGCACCGCCCCGTCGCCGCCCGCCCAGAGCAGCAGCAGCCCGAGCGCGTGCTTGCACGGTGACTTCCGGCTCGGGCAACTGCACTGGTAGGCGGGCCCGGACGCGTCCGCGAGGTCGACGACCGTCTGATACGGCTCGCTGCCGCCGCCCTTGCACAGCCCCCACACCGCCCCCTCGCCGGAACTGCCCGTCCCGGACCACGGCCCGGCCGCGCCGAGCCTGCCTCCCGCTTTGCGCGACGCGTCGTCCGGTGCCAGTGCCAGCACCCGCTCCGCGGTCCAGCGCACCCCCTGCTGAGTCATGCCGCCGACGGTAGGTCCCGGCACTGACAATCGACCGCCCGAGCGGCTCCGCGATGGCCCCACCAGCGCGTTCAAGCAGGTCAGGGCGGATTGTCAGTGGTGTGGTGCACGGTGGACACCAGATCCGAACCGGCCGAGCTGGAGGGGGACTCAGCCATGCCTGTGCCCGTAGAACCGACGTCCGCCGATCCGAGCCGGAACGGGTCCGCGCCCGCGGACACCGGCGCGCCCGCCCCCGGAACCGCGGTCGCGGGCCCGCACCCGTCCGCGCCCGGGACCGAGGCCCTGCGCCCGCACGCCGAGGACGCCTTCGCCGGCGAGCTCGCCGCGCTGGCCGCGCAGGACGACCGCCCGCGTCCGGCCCGCTGGAGGCTGTCGCCCCGGGCCGTCGCGACGTACCTGCTCGGCGGCACCCTGCCGGACGGCACGGTGATCACGCCGAAGTACGTGGGTCCGCGCCGCATCGTCGAGGTCGCCGTCACCACGCTCGCCACCGACCGCGCCCTGCTGCTGCTCGGCGTGCCCGGCACCGCGAAGACCTGGGTGTCCGAGCACCTGGCCGCGGCGGTCAGCGGCGACTCCACGCTGCTGGTGCAGGGCACGGCCGGCACGCCGGAGGAAGCCGTCCGCTACGGCTGGAACTACGCGCGCCTCCTCGCCCACGGCCCGAGCCGCGACGCGCTCGTGCCCAGCCCGGTCATGCGGGCCATGGCCCAGGGCATGACGGCCCGCGTCGAGGAGCTGACCCGCATCCCGGCCGACGTGCAGGACACGCTGATCACGATCCTGTCCGAGAAGACGCTGCCGATACCGGAGCTGGGCCAGGAGGTCCAGGCGGTCCGCGGCTTCAACCTGATCGCCACGGCCAACGACCGCGACCGCGGGGTCAACGAGCTGTCCAGCGCCCTGCGCCGCCGCTTCAACACGGTCGTGCTGCCGCTGCCGGAGAGCCCCGAGGCCGAGGTCGACATCGTCGCGCGCCGCGTCGACCAGATCGGCCGCTCCCTCGACCTGCCGGCCGTGCCCGACGGCATCGACGAGATCCGCCGTGTCGTCACCGTCTTCCGCGAGCTGCGCGACGGGGTGACGACCGACGGGCGGACGAAGCTGAAGTCGCCCAGCGGCACTCTGTCGACGGCGGAGGCGATCTCCGTCGTCACCAGCGGTCTCGCGCTGGCCGCCCACTTCGGCGACGGCGTGCTGCGGCCCGGCGACGTCGCCGCGGGCGTCCTCGGCGCGGTCGTCCGGGACCCGGCGGCGGACCGGGTGATCTGGCAGGAGTACCTGGAGACGGTGGTCCGCGAGCGGGACGGCTGGACGGACTTCTACCGGGCCTGCCGGGAGGTGAGCGCATGAGCGACAACACCTCGATGTGGGGCGGCAGGCGCAGGGCGGAGACGGTGTCCGCCCCGGTGCCGGGGGACCGGGCGGCCGGACGGGCCGGCGAGGGGACCGGCCGGGGCCGGCGGCGAGGGGGACCGCGTGACAGGCGCTGACGGCGGCGGGCGCAGCGGGTCCGGCGCGGAGCCGCTGCTGCTCGGGGTACGGCACCACGGACCGGGGTCGGCGCGGGCGGTGCGGGCCGCGCTGGAGGCGGCCCGGCCGCGGGTGGTGCTGATCGAGGGGCCGCCCGAGGCCGACGCCCTGATCCCGCTCGCCGCCGACGAGGAGATGCGGCCACCGGTCGCCCTGCTCGCCCACGCCGTGGACGAGCCCGGCCGTTCGGCGTTCTGGCCGCTCGCCGGGTTCTCCCCGGAGTGGGTCGCGATCCGCTGGGCCCTGGAGCACGACGTCCCGGCCCGCTTCATCGACCTGCCGGCCACGCACACGCTGGCGTGGGAGACGGCCGCGGGCGAGGCGCCGGCCACGGAGGCGGGGGACCGGAACGGGTCCGGAGGGCCCGGCACCGAGGGCGCCGCGCCCGGCGGGGACGGCGCGGGACCGGCGGCCGGGCGCGGACCGGACGCCGGGCCGGCCCCGGGCACGGACGCCGCCGGCGCGCCCGCCCCCGCCGGCGGCGCCGGCCTGGAAGGCCGGATCGACCCGCTCGCCGTGCTGGCCGGGACGGCCGGCCACGACGACCCCGAGCGGTGGTGGGAGGACGTCGTCGAGCACCGGGGCGCGGGGGAGGGGGACCCGCTCGCGCCGTTCGGCGTGCTGGAGGAGGCCATGGCGGCGCTGCGGGAGACGTACGGCAGCGGCGGGCGCGGCCGGGACGCCGTGCGGGAGGCGTACATGCGGCTCCAGGTGCGGGCGGCGCGGCGCGAGTTCGCCGACGGCGTGGCCGTGGTGTGCGGGGCCTGGCACGTGCCCGCGCTGCGCCGGAAGGCCGCCGTCGCCGCCGACCGGGCGCTGCTCAGGGGACTGCCCAGGGTCAAGGTGGACATGACCTGGGTGCCGTGGACCCACCGCCGGCTGTCCCGGGTCAGCGGGTACGGGGCGGGCATCGACTCGCCGGGGTGGTACGGGCACCTGTTCGGCGTACCGGACCGGCCGGTCGAGCGGTGGATGACCAAGGTGGCGGGGCTGCTGCGCGCCGAGGACCGGATCGTCTCCTCCGCGCACGTCATCGAGGCGGTGCGGCTGGCGGAGTCGCTCGCCGCGCTGCGCGGCCGCCCGCTGCCCGGCCTCGGCGAGATGACCGACGCCGTACGGGCGGTGATGTGCGAGGGCTCGGACGTGCCGCTGGCGCTGGTGCACGACCGGCTGGTCGTGGGGGACGTGATGGGGGAGGTGCCGCCGGCCGCGCCCGCGGTGCCGCTGCAGCGCGACCTCGCCCGGACCCAGCGCCGGCTGCGGCTCAAGCCGGAGGCGCCGGAGCGGGAGCTGGAGCTCGACCTGCGCAAGGAGACCGACGCCGGCCGCAGCCGGCTGCTGCACCGGCTGCGGCTGCTCGGCGTCGACTGGGGCGAGCCGGCCGCCTCGCGCGGGAGCACGGGCACCTTCCGGGAGACCTGGCGGCTGCGCTGGGAGCCGGAGCTGTCCGTGCGGGTCGCCGAGGCCGGGGTGTGGGGGACGACCGTGCCGGCCGCCGCGACCGCCAAGGCCGAGGCGGACGCCCTCGCCGCGCCGGACCTGGCCGGGGTCACCGCACTCGCCGAGCGGTGCCTGCGGGCGGAACTGCCGGACGCGCTGCCCACGGTGATGCGGGCCCTCGCCGAACGGGCGGCGCTCGACTCGGACGTCGGCCGTCTCGCCCGGGCCCTGCCGGCGCTGGTCCGCTCCCTGCGCTACGGCGACGTGCGCGGCACGGACACCCGGGCGCTGGCCGAGGTCGCCGCGGGTCTCGCCGAGCGGATCTTCGTCGGCCTGCCCCCGGCCTGCACCGCGCTGGACGCGGACGCGGCCGAGGAGATGCGGCGCCACGTCGACGCGGTGCACCGGGCGGTGGGCCTGCTCGGCGACGACCCCGCGCCGGTCCGCGGTGACCTGCGGATCCGCTGGCGGGCGGTGCTGCGCGCGCTGTCCGCGCGGGACACCGTGCCCGGCGTCATCCGGGGACGGGCCGTACGGCTGCTCCTGGACGACGGGGAGCTGGCGCAGGGCGAGGCGGCGCGGCTGATGGGACTGGTGCTGTCGCCGGGGACGCCGCCGGCGGACGCGGCGGCGTGGATCGAGGGCTTCGTCGGGGGCGGCGCCGGCGGCGGGATGCTCCTGGTTCACGACGAGCGACTGCTCGGACTGGTCGACGCCTGGCTGACCGGGGTGCCGGCGGAGGCGTTCACGGACGTGCTGCCGCTGCTGCGGCGCACCTTCTCGGCGTACGAGCCGGGCGTGCGCCGCACCCTCGGCGAACTGGTCCGGCGCGGCCCGGGACAGCGGGGGAGCGGCGCGGTGACCGGTTCGGACAGACCGGGGTTCGCGCCCGGCCTCGACACCGGGCGCGCGGACGCCGTGCTGCCGGTGGTGCGGCTGCTGCTGGGCCTGGACGGCGGCCGGGACGGAGCGGGCCAGGACGCCGGAGACGGCGAGGACTCCAGGAACGACGAGATGACCGAGGGCGGTGAGGTCTGTGCGGACGTCGGGGTCTTCGAGGGCGTCGAGGTGACCGGGGACGGTGAGAGGGCCGGAGGCGGCGAGGACACCGGTCTCGTCGGGGTGACGCGATGACGGCCGGGGCGAGGGGAAGGGGCGGCGTGCGGATGCCGTACAGGGCCGGGCGCGTGCCGAACGAGCCGGTGGACGGGTCCGGGTGCCGGACCGGCGAGCGGGCGGGGGTGGGCGTGTGACGGCCGGATCTGCGGACCCGGCGCAGGAGCGGCTGCGGCGGTGGCGGCTGGTGCTCGGCGGCGACGCGGCCGACGGCACCGGGTGCGCCCTGGCCGGGCGGGACGCGGCGATGGACGGGGCGCTCGCCGCGCTCTACGGGAAGGGGGGCGGAGCGCAGCCGGGGCGGGACCGCGCGGCGGGGCTGGGAGCCTCGGCGCCGTCCGTGGCGCGGTGGCTGGGTGACATCCGGACGTACTTCCCCTCCTCCGTCGTGCAGGTCATGCAGCGCGACGCCATCGACCGGCTCGGGCTGGCCACCCTCCTGCTGGAGCCGGAGATGCTGGAGGCGGTGGAGGCCGACGTGCACCTGGTCGGCACGCTGCTGTCGCTGAACAAGGCCATGCCGGAGACGACGAAGGAGACGGCGCGGGCCGTCGTGCGCAAGGTCGTCGAGGACCTGGAGAAGCGCCTCGCCACCCGCACCCGGTCCGCCCTCACCGGCGCCCTCGACCGCAGCGCCCGCGTCAGCCGGCCCCGCCACCACGACATCGACTGGAACCGCACGATCGCGGCCAACCTCAAGCACTACCTGCCGGAGCACCGGACGATCGTGCCCGAGCGGCTCGTCGGCCACGGACGCGCCTCCCGGTCGGTGATGAAGGACGTCGTCCTCTGCGTCGACCAGTCCGGGTCGATGGCGGCGTCCGTCGTGTACGCGTCGGTGTTCGGGGCGGTGCTGGCGTCCATGCGGTCGATCAGCACCCGGCTCGTCGTCTTCGACACGGCGGTCGTCGATCTCACCGACCAGCTCGACGACCCGGTGGACGTGCTCTTCGGCACCCGGTTGGGCGGCGGCACGGACATCAACCGGGCGCTGGCGTACTGCCAGGCGCGGATCACCCGGCCCACGGAGACGGTGGTGGTGCTGATCAGCGACCTGTACGAAGGCGGGATACGGAACGAGATGCTGAAGCGGGTCGCGGCGATGAAGGCGTCGGGGGTGCAGTTCGTGACGCTGCTCGCGCTGTCGGACGAGGGCGCGCCCGCGTACGACCGGGAACACGCGGCCGCGCTCGCCGCGCTGGGCGCACCGGCGTTCGCCTGCACGCCCGACCTGTTCCCCGAGGTGATGGCGGCGGCGATCGAGAAACGGCCGCTTCCGGTACCGGAGACGCCGTGACGTCCCGGGACCGGCGGCGCCGGGCCGGGCGGCGGCGGTCGGGCCGGGCGGCGGGCCGGGCCGGACCCCGGCTGCCGGATACGGCCGCCGGGTCGTGCGCGGGAGGCCGGTGCGGGCGACGGCGCCCGCCGACGATGCGCCGGCCCGCCGACCTGCCGGACCGCCGCTCCGCCGGACCGCCGGCCCGGCGGAGCCGGCCCGTCCGGATGCGGCCGGCGAAAACGGACATGACTACCCATCGGTAACGAGGGGCTTGCGCGATCTCGGGAGCCCCGTGCGAGGATCGACGTCCCGGTGGCGCGGCGCCGCGCTCCGCAGGCCCGTGCCTGTCGTGCGGACCCGTCGCCGTAAGCCGTGACGCGTCGACCGCCCTCACACGCCGGCCGTCGCCACACGTCACCCGTTCCGCCGCACGGGAGGAACATCCCCGCCTTGATCCGGCAAGCAGCCCCGGCCGACGCCGCTGTACGCGTGCTGCGCACAGCGGCCGGACGGTGCGCCCTCCGGGCCGTTCTCCTGGTGGGCGGGGTGTTCGCGGCCGGACTCCTGTGCGGAGGACCGGCCCAGGCCGCCGAAGGCCGGACACCAGAGGCCCCGATGACGGCCCCGGCGCCCGCGGTGGCCCCGGTGACCGTGCCGGCTTCTGCGCAGGACGCGCGGCCGTCGACGGGAAGCACGGCCGGGAAGCCGGCCGGGGCTCCGGCCGGCGACCGCGTGCCCGCGGCGGAGCAGGACAGCGGATCCGGCCCGCGCACCGCCCCGGGCCGGCAGCGGACCTCTTCCGGCGGCCTCCTCCGCCCGGTCGTCGAGGGCGTCGTCCCTTCCGTGGACGCACGTGTCGTGCGGCCGGCCGGCGGCCTGGTGCGGACGGTGACCGAGGGACTGGCCGAAAGGATTCCCGAACTGTCCCCCGGCCCGTCGGCGGAGCTGCCCCGCCTCCCCGGTCCGCCGACACTGCCCGGCACCCCCGGTTCGCCCGGCGTTCCGGATCTGCCCGGTGAGCCCTCGGTGCCGGCACTCCCGGACGTACCGGGGGCGCCGGAGCTGCCGGAGCTGCCCGACGTGCCCGCTGCTCCCGCGGTGCCGGGACACCCGCTGCCCACACTCGTCACCCCGGCCCCGCAGCCGGGCTCCCCGGCCCCGCAGCCGGGCTCCCCGGCCCCGCAGCCGGCCTCCCCGGCCGTCCCGTCGGCCGGCGATGGCCACACCCCCGACAGGCGGGGCGGCGCGGTGGCGGGAACCGATGTCCACGGGCCGCGCGCCGACGTCGTACCGGAGGCGTCGGCGCACGGCGGCGCGCACCGGCAGCGTGCCGCGTCGCCCAGCGATCACGTTCCCGTCCACCGGGCGCCCGCCGGTGAGCCGGACGGGGCGCTGGGCAACCGGTCGGCGGCCGACAGCGGCACCTCGCGCCACGGCGACGTCCAGGCCGTCACCCCGGACCACCGGGCTGCGCCGCGGTTCGTGCCCGGCACCACCGTGTCCGCCGACGCGGCCGGGATCCAGGACCGGTACCGGGACGTCCCCGTCTCCCCCGCATAGGGCAGGCCCTCCTCCGCCGTGGATCCGGCCGCAGGACGGAAGGGGCCTGCCCGTCCGTCCGGCCCCCTCCGTTCCCCGGACGGAGGCCGCCGAAGCCGTGACCGGGTCCGCGGTCCCCGCCCGGAGACCTGCCGTTCTCCAGGAATCTCCCGCCCCAGGGGTCTCCCGCGCTCAGCGGGTCTCCTGCTCCCAGGAGGTCCCCCGCGCTCAGGAACCTCCTGCTCGCGGGACCCCTGGGCAGAGGGCTCTCCGCTTCGGGGACCGCGGCACCGGCCGACCGCCGCCCGGCGGGCCGACCGCCGTGATCCCGCACCGGCCGCAATCACCGCAAGTCCTGAGACCCCCAAGCCTCGATCCCCCAGTCCCAAGCCCCGACTCCAGCCCCCAGCCCTCCCAGCTCCCACACCCCGGAACTCTCCGCCACACCCCGGGCGGAGCCGACTCCGCGGAGTCCGAGGCCCGGACGGCCGAAAGCCGTCGGCCTGTTCGGGCGGAGGCCCGCGGACGGGGGCGGCGGGTCCCCGATGGGGTGGGGACCCGCCGCCCGCGGCCCGGAGAGCGGACGGAGCAGGGCGTCACGGCCCTTCCGCCGCCCTTCAGGGCTGTTCCACGGCCTCACCGGGCCAACCCCAACCCGGTGAGGCCCCCCACCCCCGGCACTCCGTGCCGGAGAACCCGGCATCATGTGACAGGTATCACCGCTCACGTGTGAGATGTGATTTAGAGAGCCCTGCCCGGCGGCGATAACCTGCGAGACGGACATGCCGCGCGCTCGGACACCGTGTGCGCCTCCCTTGTGACACATGCGGTCGTCACGTTGCCCTTCGCGGCACGCCCACGCATCCAACGAACCGCTAGATCACTGATAGGGACGGAAGCGCGTGGACCTGTTCGAGTACCAGGCGAGGGACCTCTTCGCCAAGCACGGTGTACCGGTGCTGGCCGGTGAAGTCATCGACACGCCTGAGGCGGCGCGCGAGATCACCGAGCGGCTGGGCGGCAAGTCGGTCGTCAAGGCCCAGGTGAAGGTCGGTGGTCGCGGCAAGGCCGGTGGCGTCAAGCTGGCCGCCACCCCGGACGAGGCCGTCGCCCGTGCGACGGACATCCTCGGCATGGACATCAAGGGCCACACGGTCCACAAGGTCATGATCGCCGAGACGGCTCCGGAGATCGTCGAGGAGTACTACGTCTCCTTCCTCCTCGACCGTGCCAACCGCACCTTCCTCTCCATCGCCTCCGTCGAGGGCGGCATGGAGATCGAGGAGGTCGCGGCGACCCGCCCCGAGGCCGTCGCCAAGATCGCGATCGACGCGATCGACGGTGTGGACGAGGCCAAGGCCCGCGAGATCGTCGAGGCCGCCAAGTTCCCGGCCGAGGTCGCCGACCAGGTCGTGAACGTCCTCGTCAGGCTGTGGGAGGTGTTCGTCGAGGAGGACGCCCTCCTGGTCGAGGTGAACCCGCTGGCCAAGGTCGCCTCCGGTGACGTCATCGCCCTCGACGGCAAGGTGTCCCTGGACGACAACGCCGAGTTCCGCCACCCCGAGTTCGAGGAGCTCCACGACAAGGCCGCGGCCAACCCGCTGGAGGCCGCCGCCAAGGCCAAGGGCCTGAACTACGTGAAGCTGGACGGCGAGGTCGGCATCATCGGCAACGGCGCCGGCCTGGTCATGTCCACCCTGGACGTCGTCGCCTACGCCGGTGAGAAGCACTCCGGCGTCAAGCCCGCCAACTTCCTCGACATCGGCGGCGGCGCCTCCGCCGAGGTCATGGCGAACGGCCTGGAGATCATCCTCGGCGACCCGGACGTCAAGTCCGTCTTCGTCAACGTCTTCGGCGGCATCACCGCCTGCGACGCCGTCGCCAACGGCATCGTGCAGGCCCTGGAACTCCTGGAGTCCCGGGGCGAAGAGGTCACCAAGCCGCTGGTCGTGCGCCTCGACGGCAACAACGCCGAGCTGGGCCGCAAGATCCTCGACGACCGCAACCACCCGCTCGTGCAGCGCGTGGACACCATGGACGGCGCGGCCGACAAGGCCGCCGAGCTGGCTGCTGCCGCGAAGTAAGGGACGAGGTCACAGAACACCATGGCTATCTTCCTCACCAAGGAATCCAAGGTCATCGTCCAGGGCATGACCGGCTCGGAGGGTCAGAAGCACACCCGCCGCATGCTGGCGTCCGGCACGAACATCGTCGGCGGCGTGAACCCGCGCAAGGCGGGCACCAGCGTCGACTTCGACGGCACCGAAGTACCGGTCTTCGGCACCGTCAAGGAGGCCATCGAGAAGACCGGCGCCGATGTCACGGTCATCTTCGTCCCGGAGAAGTTCACCAAGGACGCGGTCGTCGAGGCCATCGACGCCGAGATCCCGCTCGCGGTCGTCATCACCGAGGGCATCGCGGTGCACGACACGGCGTCCTTCTGGGCGTACGCCGGCAAGAAGGGCAACAAGACCCGCATCATCGGCCCGAACTGCCCCGGCCTGATCACCCCCGGCCAGTCCAACGCCGGCATCATCCCGGCCGACATCACCAAGCCGGGCCGCATCGGCCTGGTGTCGAAGTCCGGCACGCTGACGTACCAGATGATGTACGAGCTGCGCGACATCGGCTTCTCCACCTGCGTCGGCATCGGCGGCGACCCGATCATCGGCACCACCCACATCGACGCGCTGAAGGCGTTCCAGGACGACCCCGACACCGACCTGATCGTCATGATCGGTGAGATCGGCGGCGACGCCGAGGAGCGGGCCGCGGCCTTCATCAAGGAGAACGTGACCAAGCCGGTCGTCGGCTACGTCGCGGGCTTCACCGCGCCCGAGGGCAAGACCATGGGCCACGCCGGCGCCATCGTCTCCGGCTCCTCCGGCACCGCCCAGGCCAAGAAGGAGGCCCTGGAGGCCGCCGGCGTCAAGGTCGGCAAGACGCCGACCGAGACGGCGAAGCTGGCCCGGGAGATCCTGGCCGGCTGAACGGCCTGACGGCACCGGTGGGCCCGCTCCCCGCACGGGGGGCGGGCCCACGGTCCTGTCCGGCCTAGCCCGGCCGCGGCGCCAGCCGCTCCGGGCCGTGGGCCGGCTCCTGGCGCAGCTTGGTCCGCAGTTCGAGCTCCTCCTCCGACAGCGGCCCGGGCGCCGTCCGCGGCGGCACCCCCCGTACCGTCGCCCCCGGCGGCACCGGCGGTTCGTAGTGCGTCGGAGCGGTCCGCAGCGTCAGGACCGTGCTGCCGATCAGAGCCGCCGTGAAGGCGATGGCGGCCCGGGTCCAGAAACGCGCCCGGCGTTCGCAGCCCCGGCGCACCGCCCCCGGCTCGGCCGCGCGCAGCCGCTCGGCGACGGCCGGTCCGGCCAGCCGCTCGCGGAGCACGGCCGGGTCGGCCAGCTCGGGCAGCCGCGCGGCCATGGCCTCGCGCGCGTGCAGCAGCCGGTTCGCCGCCGCCGGAGTGCTCGCCTCCGTCTCCGCCGCCGTCTCCGGCAGGCCGAGGCCCACCCCGTCGTACAGCAGCAGCGTGCGGCGGTAGGGCGGCGGCAGGGCCAGCAGGGCGCCCAGCAGCGCGCGGTCCGCCGCGTCACCGGGCGGCGGCTCCGGATGCCGGTACCGCCGGCGGAACCGGTGCCAGGGGGACAGGGCGGCGTCGTACGCCGCCGCCCGCACCCAGCCCGCCGGGTCGCGGTCGCGGGCCACCTCGGGCCAGCGCTCCCAGGCGAGCCGGAAGGCCCGCTCGACCGACTCGCGCGCCAGCTCACGGCGGCCGGTGAGCAGGTAGGCCTGCCGCAGCAGGCCGGGGGCGCAGGAGGCGTACAGCGCGTCGAAGGCCTGAGCGGGCGCCGGGCGGGCGGACGGGCGCGAGCCGGAGGGCTGCCCCTCGGGACGTACGGCGGTGCCGGCGTCCGCGGCCGCGGCGGGGACCGGGGCCGTGCGGGCCGCCGCCTTCCGCCGCGGCGAAGTCCTCCCGCGGCGCGGCCGCGTCTCCGCCGCGAAGCCGGCGAGCAGTTCCGCGTACGCCTCCCGTTCCCGGCCGTGCGGAGTCCGCCGGCCGGTCTCCCACGCCCGTACCGTCTCACGGCTGACGCCCATCCGCTCCGCGAGCTGATCCCGTGTCAGCGAGGCCCGCTCGCGCAGGCGCCGGCGCTTCCTGGGGGGCGGGAGGGGGGTGGCAGGGCGCTGCGTCACGAGAAGCCCCTTCGCACGAAAAAGCACATAACCGTATATTGATCGACACAACGGTGCTTCTCCTGTTACGACGGGAAAGCGCGTGTCGTTGGGAGCATGGCGGCGTGACCGAGACACCCGCCCGCCGGCCCCCGTCATCGCCTTCGCCCACGCGCCTGCGGGGCCGGTCGCCCGGCCTGGCCACCGGACTGCTGGACGGCGCGGTCGCGGCGGCGCTGGGGCTCGGCGCGTCCGCCGTGCTCGCGGTGATGCTGTGGATCAGTTCGCCGTACCCCGACAGCGGGCCGGACGGCGCGCTGCACGTCGCGGCGGCGCTGTGGCTGCTGGCGCACGGGGCCGAGCTGGTCCGCACGGACACGCTGTCCGGCGTCCCCGCGCCCGTGGGCGTCACCCCGCTGCTGCCGCTCGCGCTGCCGGTGTGGCTGGTGCACCGGGCGGCGCGGGACGCGACGGACGGCGGCGAGGACGCTGTCACGCCGCTGGTCTCCGCCCGCACCGCCTGGACGGGCGTCGTCCTCGGCTACCTCGCGGTGGCCGCCCCCGCCGCGCTGTACGCCGCGGGAGGCGGACTGCGGCCGGCGTGGGGATGGGCGGGGGTGTGCGTGCCGCTGGTCGCGGCGGTGGGGGCGGGATCGGGGGTGTGGGCGGCGTACGGCCGGCCGGCCTGCCTGGTGGAGCGGGCGCTCGACAGGACGCCGGCCGGGGTGCGGGGGCTGGTCGTCGGTCCCCGCGAGCGGCTGGGGGCCGCCGTACGGGCCGCGGCCGCGGGGACCGCCGTGCTGGCCGGGGGCGGGGCCCTGCTGTCGGCGGTGTCGCTGCTGTGGCACGGCGGGGCGGCGTGGGACTCCCTGCTGGGCCTGACGGAGGGCTGGTCGGGGCGGTTCGCGGTGCTGCTGCTGTGCCTGGCGCTGATGCCGAACGCGGCGGTGTGGGGGGCCGCGTACGCGCTGGGGCCGGGGTTCGCGCTCGGCGCGGGGCATGCCGTGACACCGCTCTCGTCGGCGCCGGCGTCGGTGGTGCCGCCGTTCCCGCTGCTGGCGGCCGTGCCGGAGGCCGGGCCCGGGAGCCTGCTGAACTGGGCGGCCCTGGGCGTGCCGATGGCGGCCGGGGCGACGGTGGGGTGGTGGGTCGCGGTGGCCGCGACCGCGGGGGAGCGGGGCGAGGCGTGGTCCGCGGGACGCACCGCCGGCGTCGCCGGATGGGCGGGCGCGCTGTGCGCGGTGGCGGTCGGCGGGCTGGCCGGGGCGGCGGGGGGACCGCTGGGGACCGGGGTGCTGGAGCGGTTCGGGCCGGTGTGGTGGCAGGCGGGGGGCGCGGCGGCGGCATGGGCCGTGGCGGTGGGGGTCCCCGTGGCGCTGGGGGTGCGCGGGTGGAGGTGCCGGGGAGCGCGGGAGGAACCGGGGGACGGGAGGGGGACACCGGGGGCGGGGAAAGGGGACTCCCCGGCAGAGGAAGCCGCGCAGGGCGCACGGGACGCCTCGGCAGGGAGGTCCCCGCAGGGCGCGCGGGACGTCCCGGCGGAAATGGTGCCGGAAGGTTCGCGGGACGCCCCGGCGGGGGAGCCCCCGGAAGGCACCCGCGACATCCGGGCAGGGGAGCCCCCGGAAGGCGCCCGCGACATCCCGGCGTGGAGGATGCCGGAGGGCGCCCGGGACGCCCGGTCGCCGGAGGGGCCGTACGGCCACGACGGCCCGCACGGGCGGCGGGGAGGGGGCGAGGGCGGGCCGTTCGAGGCCTACGACCTGCTGCCGGAGCAGCGGGAGGGGCCGGAGGGGTCCGAGGTGACCAGGACGTCCTGAGCCGTGCCCGGCGCCCGGACGGACCCGGGCCGGGCGGACCCGCCCGGCGGGGGACCCGCGTGCCCGACGGGTGCCGGGGAACGCCGGCCTCAGCCGTTCGTCCCCAGCACCCCCCGCAGTTCCTTCGGCAGCAGCTGGCCGCAGGACTGCTTCGCCTCGTTCGTGAGGGCGTCGTTCACGCACGTGTAGTAGTCGCGGTAGACCAGCTGGGCCGTGAAGGACACGGCGACCAGGGCGAGCGCCAGGGACGCGGTGACCAGGCCGCTGACCACGGCCGTCGTCTGGGGGCGGGCGCCCGTGCCGGGGGCCGGGGTGCCCGCGGCGGCGTCGGTGCGGGGCTTGGCGCGCAGGGCGCTGACACCCCAGTAGAGGGCCAGCGCGCCGAGCGGCAGGGCCAGGTACGGCCAGCTGAACAGGGCGAAGAAGAAGGCCCACATGCCGCACAGCAGGGAGTAGCGGGCGTGCCGCTGGGCGGGGTCGGTGGGATCCCAGCGCAGGGCCGGGCCGGGGCCGCCCGCTCCCTGGGGCCCGGAGCCGGGACCGCCGGGGCGCTCGCCGAAGCCGCCGGGGGAACGTCCGGGCTGCCGGTCGCTCCAGCCGCGGCCCCACGGACCGCGCTCACCCTCGTCCGGGGAGCCGCCGCCGCTCTGGCCGCCCGAGGGGTGCCGCGGCTGCCAGGGGCGGTCCGGGGCGTTCTCCGGCGGCGGGGCGAACGGGTTGTCCTCCTGGGTCGCGCCGCCCCGCTCGTCGCCGTTCTTCCCGCCCGAGGGCGCGTCGGGCGGCGAGGCGGGGCGCTCCCGCAGCAACACGCCGCTGCGCTCCCCTCCCTGCACCGACTGCTGGGGGAGCGTGAGGAGTCGCAGGCTGCGGTCCGGCATCAAGTGAGCGTCTTCCCCTTGGTGAATACGACGTGCTGAGTACGGCGTGCTGAGTGCGGCCGGTCCGGGGCGTCCGGTGGAAGCGCCCGGGGTCCGGCCCCCGTCACCCCGTGAACGTGCGACGCGCGGGAGGCGTTCCCGGACCTTCCCGGTCCGGCTCCCCCCAGACGCTACCTTCCGGCCACGCCCCCGTCCCGAGGGGGCCGTCAGGTGTGCCGGTATCGTTGCTGACGGTCGGCCGCTTCGTAGACTTCCCCGTATCCGGGGGCGCGAAGCATTCGTACGACCGTACAAAGCGGCCGTACGGACCCGGCCGCGCAAGAACGCTTCCCCGAGAAAGGGCCCCCACCGTGGCCGCCAAGCCCGTGGTCAAGCGCCTCGTCGTGCTGGTCTCCGGATCCGGCACCAACCTGCAGGCGCTGCTGGACGCCATCGAGACGACCGGGCCCGAGGCCTACGGCGCCGAGATCGTGGCCGTCGGCGCCGACCGCGAGGGCATCGAAGGGCTCGCGCGGGCCGAGCGGGCCGGACTGCCGACCTTCGTGCGGAAGGTGCGGGACTACGCCGACCGCGAGGAGTGGGACGCCGCGCTCGCCGAGGCCGTCGCCGCCCACGAGCCCGACCTCGTGATCTCGGCCGGGTTCATGAGGATCGTGGGGAAGGCGTTCCTCGCGCGGTTCGGCGGGCGGTTCGTCAACACGCACCCCGCGCTGCTGCCCAGTTTTCCCGGAGCCCACGGCGTGCGGGACGCGCTCGCGTACGGCGCCAAGGTCACCGGCTGCACCGTCCACTTCGTCGACGACGGCGTCGACACCGGGCCGATCATCGCTCAGGGCGTGGTGGAGGTCCGGGACGAGGACGACGAGAGCGCTCTGCACGAGCGCATCAAGGAAGTCGAGCGAAGGCTGCTCGTCGATGTCGTGGGGCGGCTCGCCCGCCACGGCTACCGCATTGAGGGACGAAAGGTAGTTATCCAGTGACCGCCACCGCCGAGAGCAACAAGCGGGCCATCCGCCGCGCGCTCGTCAGCGTCTACGACAAGACCGGGCTCGAGGAGCTCGCGCGCGGGCTGCACGAGGCCGGTGTGGAGCTGGTCTCCACCGGGTCCACGGCCGCGCGGATCGCCGCCGCCGGTGTCCCCGTCACCAAGGTCGAGGAGCTCACCGGCTTCCCCGAGTGTCTGGACGGCCGGGTCAAGACCCTGCACCCGAAGGTGCACGCCGGCATCCTCGCCGACCTGCGCCTGGAGGACCACCGGCGGCAGCTCGCCGAGCTGGGCGTCGAGCCGTTCGACCTCGTCGTCGTCAACCTGTACCCGTTCCGCGAGACCGTCGCCTCGGGCGCGACGCCCGACGAGTGCGTCGAGCAGATCGACATCGGCGGCCCCTCGATGGTGCGCGCCGCCGCCAAGAACCACCCCTCCGTGGCCGTCGTCACCAGCCCGGCCCGCTACGCCGACGTCCTCGCCGCGGTGCGGGACGGCGGCTTCGACCTGGCCGCCCGCAAGCGCCTGGCCGCCGAGGCCTTCCAGCACACGGCCGCGTACGACGTGGCGGTCGCCTCCTGGTTCGCCTCCGAGTACGCCCCCGTCGACGAGTCGGGCCTGCCCGCCTTCCTCGGCGCCACCTGGGAACGCCGGCACACCCTGCGCTACGGCGAGAACCCGCACCAGCCCGCCGCCCTGTACGTGTCGGGCACGGGCGGCCTCGCCGAGGCCGAGCAGCTGCACGGCAAGGAGATGTCGTACAACAACTACACGGACACGGACGCCGCCCGCCGTGCCGCGTACGACCACGACGAGCCGTGCGTGGCGATCATCAAGCACGCCAACCCGTGCGGCATCGCGATCGGCAAGGACGTCGCCGAGGCGCACCGCAAGGCGCACGCCTGCGACCCGCTGTCCGCGTTCGGCGGCGTGATCGCCGTGAACCGGCCGGTCAGCAAGGAGATGGCCGAGCAGGTCGCGGAGATCTTCACCGAGGTCATCGTGGCGCCCGACTACGAGGAGGGCGCCCTGGAGGCGCTCACCAGGAAGAAGAACATCCGGGTGCTGCGCTGCCCCGACGCCCCGTCGAACCCCGTCGAGGTCAGGCCGGTCGACGGCGGCGCGCTGCTCCAGGTCACCGACCGCCTCCAGGCCCAGGGCGACGACCCGGCCACCTGGACGCTGGCCAGCGGCGAGGCGCTGTCCGAGGCGGAGCTGGCCGAGCTGGCGTTCGCCTGGAGGGCCTGCCGGGCCGTGAAGTCCAACGCGATCCTGCTCGCCAAGGACGGCGCCTCGGTCGGCGTCGGCATGGGCCAGGTCAACCGCGTCGACTCCTGCAAGCTGGCCGTGGAGCGGGCGGGCGCCGAGCGGGCCCGTGGCTCCTACGCCGCCTCCGACGCGTTCTTCCCGTTCCCGGACGGCCCCGAGATCCTGATCGAGGCCGGGGTCCGCGCCATCGTCCAGCCCGGCGGGTCGATCCGTGACGAGCAGGTCGTCGAGGCCGCGAAGAAGGCCGGCGTCACCATGTACCTCACCGGGGCGCGCCACTTCTTCCACTGACGTCCCACCGGTCCGCGGCCCCCGGTCCTCCCCCGACGGGACCGGGGGCCGCGGTCGTGCCGCGGCGGGCGACTCCGCTCCGACGCCCCCGGGAGCGGAGCGGCACCTCGGACCCGCGAGGGGCACGTCCCGCCGGGCGGTGTGTACTCCCGGAGGCAGCGGGCGACGCGGGCGGCGTAGTCACGCCACTCCGGGGGCCCCGCCCGCGTCGTCCACCTTGTCGTACGACGTCCGGTAGGCGGCGGCCGGCACCCGCCGGTCGCCGGGCGCGAGGCGGAGCTGGGCGCGCCGGGCCGGGGGGACGCGGCAGGGCCGTGTCCCCCTCGAACGGGTGAGACACGGCCCTGCGGCGTGACGGGCGGGCACTGTTCGGCGGGCGCGGGCCGCCCGGGCGCGCGGGGCGCGGTCAGTAACGCGGCCGGTTGAACCAGGCGGAGCCGTTGGAGTTGCCGACGAACACCGCGACCAGGACGGCGAGCACGGTGTGCACCAGGCCCACCAGGATGAACGGGTAGATGCCGAGGATCGCGGTGATGACCGCGAAGACCAGCGTGGTGATCCGGACGCCGTTGCCGCCGGTGTTGAACTTCAGCGCCAGCACGATCGCGAACACCGCCCAGGCCAGCGAGAACACCACGAGGGCCCACAGCATGCCGGCCGAGTAGTCGGCCAGCTGCTGGAAGGCGTCGTCCTCCTGGAGTGCGGCGTCGTTCTTGGCGGCGTTCACGCCGACGGCGGCGAAGGCGAACAGGGCGACGCCGATGATCTGCAGGCCGACGATGACCCAGAGCATCACGCGCGCGGCGCTCACCGAGCCGGGCATCGTCGTCGGCGCCGGGGCGCCGCCGTACGGGCCGACGGGCGGGGCCTGCGGGTAGCCGTAGCCGGGCGCCTGCCCCTGCTGCTGCGGGTAGCCGTAGCCCGGCTGCTGTCCCTGCTGCGGGGCGCCGTAGGGGTTGTTCGGGTCGCCGAAGCTCATGACGGTCTCTTCCTCCGTTGTTCCACGTGCGGGGACGGCGCGCGGCACGCACGGAGGAGAGTTCTTCAGATGCGGTCCGTCCCCCCGTCGAGCTGCCCGCGGCACTGTCCCGCCATCGTTCTTCACCATCGAAAGCTTGTCCAGCGACATGTCCCAGACGTTGTGCAAGTGCAACATCACCGATCATGGACGGATACGGCGGGACGGTCCCGCGCCGCCCGGATCGCGAGCGGATTGGAACCGGGGCCGGGTCATCCGCGAGGATGGGGCCATGACCGCCCAGATTCTCGATGGCAAGGCCACCGCAGCCGCGATCAAGTCCGATCTGACCGCCCGCGTGGCGGCGCTGAAGGAGAAGGGCGTCACGCCCGGCCTCGGCACGATCCTGGTCGGGGACGACCCCGGCAGCCAGAAGTACGTCGCCGGCAAGCACCGCGACTGCGCCCAGGTCGGCATCGCCTCCATCCAGCGCGAACTGCCCGCCACGGCGACGCAGGAGGAGATCGAGGCGGTCGTCCGCGAACTGAACGAGGACCCGGCCTGCACCGGCTACATCGTCCAGCTGCCGCTGCCCCGGGGCATCGACGAGAACCGCGTCCTGGAGCTGATGGACCCGGCCAAGGACGCCGACGGCCTGCACCCGATGAACCTCGGCCGCCTGGTCCTCAACGAGCCCGCCCCGCTGCCCTGCACCCCCAACGGCATCCTCACCCTGCTGCGCCGCTACGGCGTGGAGATCAAGGGCGCCGAGGTCGTGGTCGTCGGCCGCGGCGTGACCATCGGCCGCCCGATGCCGCTGCTGCTGACCCGGCGCAGCGAGAACGCCACCGTGACCCAGTGCCACACCGGCACCCGGGACCTGGCCGCCCACCTGCGGCGGGCCGACATCGTCATCGCCGCGGCCGGCTCCCCGCACCTGGTGCGGCCCGAGGACGTCAAGCCCGGCGCGGCCGTCCTCGACGTCGGGGTCTCCCGCAACGCCGAGGGCAAGATCGTCGGCGATGTCCACCCGGACGTGGCCGAGGTGGCCGGATTCATCTCCCCCAACCCCGGCGGGGTCGGCCCGATGACTCGCGCGCAGCTGCTCGTCAACGTGGTCGAGGCGGCGGAGCGCAGTGCCGGCTGAGGACGCGACCGGGAGCCCCGAGGAGATCACGGTCCGGGACGCGGTCAGCGCGCCCGACGCCGAGGGCAGGCCGCGGCGCGCCACGCGCCGCTTCCCGCTGTTCACCCGGGACACCGCGCGCCCCGAGGGCGGCGGCCGGGCCGCGCCCGGCGACGCCCCGGCGCCCGCCCGGCAGTGGCCGGTCCTCGCCGTGCTGGCCCTGGTCGGGCTGGGCCTGCTGCTGACCGCGCTGGACGTGTTCCGGTACGGGACGCTGCTGATCGGCGCCGCGCTGCTGACCGGCGCGCTGCTGCGCTGGCTGCTGCCCGACGTCGGCATGCTCGCGGTGCGTTCCCGTTTCACGGACATCGCCACCTACGGCGTGCTGGGCACCGCGATCGTCCTGCTGGCGATGATGGCGCAGCCGCACCCGTGGCTGGAGATCCCGTTCCTGAAGGACACGCTGCACTTCACGGTCAGCGGGTAGCGGGCAGCGGCCGGTGATCGGCGCCGGCTTCCGGCGGCGGACTTCCGGACGGGCGGCGGTCCGTCCCCTCCCCGCTCCCGGGGACGCACCGCCGGGCCCGTCCTCCCGCG
This sequence comes from Streptomyces glaucus, assembly GCF_039533365.1. Lineage (NCBI taxonomy): Bacteria > Bacillati > Actinomycetota > Actinomycetes > Kitasatosporales > Streptomycetaceae > Streptomyces > Streptomyces glaucus. The sequence goes on along the minus strand of NZ_BAAATK010000013.1, from coordinate 98,329 downwards.
CCGTGAACGGGCCGTTCGGCGCCGCCCGCGCACCGGGGCACGGAAGTGACCGTTCCGCCACGGGGCGCGGGACGGGCGTGACACGCGCGCCGTCCGTGACCGCGCGTGTGCGGTCCGTGTGACGATGTGCCGACAAGTTCACGGATGTGCGGTCGAGTCCCCCCAGAAGGGGGCTAGCGTGGTCGATCGGGACGGCCCGGGGTGTCCCGCGCGCGGCCGGGGCCGGCCCGGCGTGGGGGACGCCGGTGGGACACCGGGCCGCGGCCTCGCGGACGTGCGACGGTGCACGCCCGCGGTCACCAGGGCTCCCGTGCGCCCCCACCCCGGGAACTGAGATCCTGACCGGGCGCACCCCTGTGGGCGGCCGGGACGGGACTCGGCCAGGGGCGTCACGCGCGGGGAGAACCATCAGCACGAACCGGGGGGAAGAGGGGGGTAGCAATGCCTCGTTGGAGAGCCTTGCCGGATGAACTCGATCCGCAGATCAAGGAGTTCACCGGGCAGCTGCGGGGGCTCGTGGACCGCAGCGGGCTGAGCATCGCGGCCGTGGCGGACCGCACCGGCTACAGCAAGACGTCCTGGGAGCGTTACCTGAACGGCCGGCTGCTCGCGCCCAAGGGCGCGATCGTGGCCCTGGCCGAGGTCACCGGGACCAATCCCGTCCACCTGACCACCCTGTGGGAGCTGGCCGAGCGGGCCTGGAGCCGCTCGGAGATGCGGCACGACATGACCATGGAGGCCATCCGGATCTCCCAGGCGCGCGCCGCGCTCGGGGAGCTCGCGGCGCCGCCCGCGGACACCCGCAGGGCGGCCCGCAAGGGCGGCGGCGCGGCCACGCCGGGCGCCGCGGGACCGGCCGGGGCGGTGCCGGCGGTGCCGGCGCAGCCGACGGCCGCCGAGAGCCCGGACGCGGTCGGCGGCAACTCGTGGCGGATCGCCGGGTACCAGGGGCCCGCGCCGAGCGGCAGACGCCCGGCCGCGGGCGCGTCCGGCGAGCCGCCGCGCCGGTCCGCGGGATCTCGCGGCGCCCCGGGAGGCGGCCGGCGGGCGGCGATGTTCGTCGCGGGCGCGGTCGGCGCCGTGGGCGTGATCGCCGGGGCGTTCCTCCTGCTCGGCGGCGGCGACCGGGGCGACGAGGGCGCGGCCGCCCCGCCCTCGCCGTCCGCCGGCCCGTCCACCGCTCTGCCCGCCGGGGTGAAGTGCGGCGGCGCCGCCTGCACCGGCAAGGACGCGGAGGCCATGGGGTGCAGCGGCGACCTGGTGACCACCGCGCGGAGCGCGACCGTCGGCACGACCGTCGTCGAGGTCCGCTACAGCAGGACCTGCGGCGCCGCCTGGGGCCGGATCACCGGGGCCGCGCAGGGCGACGAGGTGGAGGTGTCCGCGGGCCGGGCGAAACAGACCGGCGCGGTCACCGACGCCGGCGACACGATCGCGTACACCCCGATGGTGGCGGTCGCGGGCGCGGACGACGCGACGGCCTGCGTGACGCTGGCGTCCGGGCAGAAAGGCTGCACACGGTAGGGACGGCCGGGGCCGGCGGCCGTGCCTGGGGAGACCGGGAAAAGAATCCGCGCCGGCAGGAATGGCGGCCCGGAACGAGGGCACGCGAACAGTACCCCCACGGGAGTCCGGCAACGGTACCCCCCCCTCACGGCGGCCGCCTCGGTCCCCCCTCTCCCGGACCGGCGGCCGCCGCTCCACGCCCGCCCGGGGCCGGGCGCCGGAACCCACCGGACCGGGCGCCGGGACTTGTGGGCCGGGCCACACCGACCCGGCCGTCCGGGATGCCGGATGCGCGATAGCCTGACCGCTGGATCTCTCTTGACGCCAAGAGATCGATCGAACGTATCCGTGATCGATCCGCGGCAGGCGCCGGTCACGAACCGGGGCGGGGATCCCGCACCCCGGGGCAGGGACGCCCCACCGCCAGCTGTCATACGGAGAACGCCATGACCCGCACTCCCGTGAACGTCACCGTCACCGGCGCGGCCGGCCAGATCGGTTACGCCCTGCTCTTCCGCATCGCCTCCGGCCAGCTGCTCGGCGCGGACGTGCCGGTCAAGCTGCGCCTGCTGGAGATCACCCCGGCGCTGAAGGCGGCCGAGGGCACGGCCATGGAGCTCGACGACTGCGCGTTCCCGCTGCTCCAGGGCATCGACATCACCGACGACCCGAACGTCGCCTTCGACGGCGCCAACGTCGCCCTCCTCGTCGGCGCCCGCCCCCGCACCAAGGGCATGGAGCGCGGTGACCTCCTGGAGGCCAACGGCGGCATCTTCAAGCCGCAGGGCAAGGCCATCAACGACCACGCCGCGGACGACATCAAGGTCCTCGTCGTCGGCAACCCGGCCAACACCAACGCGCTCATCGCGCAGGCCGCCGCGCCCGACGTACCGGCCGAGCGGTTCACCGCCATGACCCGCCTGGACCACAACCGCGCCCTGACCCAGCTGTCGAAGAAGACCGGCGTCCCGGTCTCCGAGATCAGGAAGCTGACGATCTGGGGCAACCACTCCGCCACCCAGTACCCGGACATCTTCCACGCCACCGTCGCCGGCAAGAACGCCGCCGAGGTCGTCAACGACGAGAAGTGGCTGGCCGAGGACTTCATCCCGACCGTCGCCAAGCGCGGCGCCGCCATCATCGAGGCCCGCGGCGCCTCGTCGGCCGCCTCCGCCGCCAACGCCGCCATCGACCACGTCTACTCCTGGGTCAACGGCACCCCGGAGGGCGACTGGGTCTCCATGGGCATCCCGTCGGACGGCTCCTACGGCGTCCCCGAGGGCCTGATCTCCTCCTTCCCGGTCACCTGCAAGGACGGCAAGTACGAGATCGTCCAGGGCCTGGAGATCAACGAGTTCTCCCGCGCCCGCATCGACGCCTCCGTCAAGGAGCTGGAGGAGGAGCGCGAGGCGGTCCGCGGCCTCGGCCTCATCTGACCCCTGTCGGCACCCTTTGCCCGACGGCGATCCCCGGGCGGCCACGGCCGCCCGGGGATCGCCGCGTTTCGCGGCCGCCGTCCGCACGCCGATCGGGGAACCGCCCGCGCCCGGTGAGCACCGCGCGCTTGCCGCGCCGCCGACAGCCGCGACGGTGACGGCCGCGCCGCCGACGGCCGCGGCGGCGAACGCGGGCTGCTGGAGGCCGCCTTCCCCCTTCCGCCCGCCCCGTTTCCGTCCGCCCGGCGCGCTCCGCGGAGCGGACGCCGGTCCCCGCCGGTTCCCGGTTCGCCGGATGTATGCCCCTGTTTGCCGTGATGTTCAGTGACGCAGCGCACTTTCGGCCACCGATTTCGCATGTCCGAGTGAAGACAGGGGCAGGCGCTCACGGTCCCCGGAGGGTGACACCGATGTGACTCACCGGCACCGAACAGGAACGGAAGGCAGCACCGGATCATGGCGGACAGTACGGAACTGCGAGCGCGGCGGACCATCCACGCGGGAGGGGAGTGGCGCGAAGCCGTCTCCGGCGCCACGCGCGAGATCGTCGACCCCGCGGACGCGACCGCGTTCGCCGTGGTCGCGGAGGGCGACGAGAAGGACACCGACCTGGCGGTCGCCGCCGCCCGGCGCGCCTTCGACGAGGGCGACTGGCCGCGCACCCCCGTCGCCGAGCGCGCCGCGCTGCTGCGCCGCGTCGCCGGACTGCTGGCGCGCGACCGGGAGAAGCTGGGCCTGCTGGAGAGCCGCGACGCGGGCAAGACCGTCGAGGAGGGCCGCGTCGACGTGGACTGCGTCGCCGACGCGTTCCGCTACTTCGCGGACCTGGTCGCCGCCGAGGCGCCCGGCCGGGTGGTCGACGCGGGCACGCCCGACGTCCACAGCGTCGTCGTGCACGAGCCGGTCGGCGTCTGCGCGCTGATCACGCCCTGGAACTACCCGCTGCTCCAGGCCAGTTGGAAGATCGCGCCCGCGCTCGCGGCCGGCAACACCTTCGTCGTCAAGCCGAGCGAGATCACCCCGCTGACGACCGTCGCGCTCATCGACCTGCTGCTGGAGGCGGGGCTCCCGGCGGGGGTCGCCAACCTCGTCACCGGGCCCGGCCACACCGTCGGCGCCCGGCTCGCCGAGCACCCCGACGTCGACCTGGTCTCCTTCACCGGCGGCCTGGCCAGCGGCACCAAGGTGGCGCAGGCCGCCGCCCCGACCGTGAAGAAGGTCGCCCTCGAACTCGGCGGCAAGAACCCCAACGTCGTCTTCGCCGACGCCTGCGCCACCGACGAGGGCTTCGACACCGCCGTCGACCAGGCCCTCAACGCCGCCTTCCTGCACAGCGGCCAGGTCTGCTCGGCGGGCTCCCGCCTCATCGTCGAGGAGAGCGTCCGGGACCGCTTCGTCGCCGAACTCGCCCGCCGGGCGAGCCGGATCCGTCTCGGCCGCGGCACCGAGGACGGCGTCGAGTGCGGACCCCTGGTCTCGGAGCAGCAGCGCGCGAAGGTCGAGGCGTACGTCGCCTCCGCGCTGGAGGAGGGCGCGGTGCTGCGCGCCGGCGGCAAGCGCCCGGAGCCGTCGCCGCAGCGTCCGGAGAGCGGCTACTTCTACGAGCCGACCGTCCTCGACCACTGCCACCGCGAGATGCGCGTCGTCCGCGAGGAGGTCTTCGGCCCGGTCCTCACCGTGGAGACCTTCCGCACGGAGGACGAGGCCGTGTTCCTGGCCAACGACACCGAGTACGGGCTCGCGGGCGCCGTGTGGACCGCCGACGCGGGCCGGGCGCGCCGGGTCGCGGGCCGGCTGCGGCACGGCACCGTCTGGATCAACGACTTCCACCCCTATCTCCCGCAGGCGGAATGGGGCGGTTTCGGCAAGAGCGGGACCGGCCGTGAACTCGGCCCGGCCGGGCTCGCCGAGTACCGCGAGACCAAGCACGTCTACCAGAACCTCGCGCCCAGGCCGGTGCGCTGGTTCGCGGGCTGACCCGCGCCGTCGGAGCGCTCCGCCCCCACCCGCCGGACCCGGCGGGGAGCGCGCCGCGAAGGACACCTGTCCCGAATCCCCCCAGGAGTACCACGCCCATGCCCGATCACACCCACGAGTTCGACTACGTCGTCATCGGCGGCGGCACCGCCGGTTCCGTCATCGCCTCCCGGCTGACCGAGGACCCGGACGTCACCGTCGCCGTCATCGAGGGCGGCCCCAGCGACGTGGACCGCGAGGACGTACTGACCCTGCGCCGCTGGATGGGCCTGCTCGGCGGCGAGCTGGACTACGACTACCCGACCACCGAACAGCCCCGCGGCAACTCGCACATCCGGCACAGCCGCGCCCGCGTCCTCGGCGGCTGCTCCTCGCACAACACGCTGATCGCGTTCAAGCCGCTGCCGTCCGACTGGGACGAGTGGGAGGCGGCCGGCGCCAAGGGCTGGGGCGCGGCGCAGATGGAGCCGTACTACGCCCGTCTGCTGAACAACATCGTCCCGGTCGACGAGAAGGACCGCAACGCCATCGCCCGCGACTTCGTCGACGCCGCCCGGGCGGCGCTCGGCGTGCCGCGCGTCGAGGGCTTCAACGCCGAACCGTTCACCGAGGGCGTCGGCTTCTTCGACCTCGCCTACCACCCGGAGAACAACAAGCGCTCGTCGGCGTCGGTGGCCTACCTGCACCCGGTGATGGACGAGCGGCCCAACCTCCGCCTGTTCCTGGAGACCTGGGCGTACCGGCTGGAGCTGGACGGCACCCGGGTCCGGGGCGTCCGCGTCCGCGCCAAGGACGGCGCGGACCTGCTGATCCGGGCCCGCACCGAGGTGCTGCTGTGCGCGGGCGCGATCGACTCGCCCCGCCTGCTGCTGCACTCCGGCATCGGCCCCCGGAAGGACCTGGCGGCCCTCGGCATCCCCGTCGTCCACGACCTGCCGGGAGTCGGGGAGAACCTGCTCGACCACCCCGAGTCGGTGATCGTCTGGGAGACCCACGGACCGATCCCGGACAACTCCGCGATGGACTCCGACGCGGGCCTGTTCGTGCGCCGCGACCCCCACCACGCGGGACCCGACCTGATGTTCCACTTCTACCAGATCCCGTTCACGGACCACCCGGAGCGCCTGGGCTACGAACGGCCCCCCCACGGCGTGTCGATGACCCCGAACATCCCCAAGCCCAAAAGCCGCGGCCGGCTCTACCTGACCAGCGCCGACCCGTCGGTCAAGCCCGCGCTGGACTTCCGCTACTTCACCGACGAGGACGACTACGACGGCCGCACCCTGGTCGACGGCATCCGCATCGCCCGCGAGATCGCGCGGACCGAACCGCTGGCGCACTGGCTCAAGCGCGAGGTGTGCCCCGGCCCGGACATCACGAGCGACGAGGAGCTCGGCGAGTACGCCCGCCGGGTCGCGCACACCGTCTACCACCCGGCGGGCACCTGCAGGATGGGCTCCGCGGACGACGAACTGGCCGTGGTGGACCCCGAGTTGCGGATCCGCGGGCTGGACGGCATCCGTGTCGCCGACGCCTCCGTGTTCCCGACCATGACCGCGGTGAACCCGATGATCGGGGTGCTCATGGTCGGGGAGAAGGCCGCCGAGCTGATCGGGGGCGGTGCGCGATGAGCACGGCCACCGGAACCGCCGCGGGCACGCCCGTGTTCTCCGTCCAGGGCCTGTGGAAGGTCTTCGGCCCGAAAGCCGGCCGGGTCCCCGGCGACCCCGAGCTGACCGCCCTCGGCCCCGCCGAGCTGCGCGCCCGCACCGGCTGCACGGCCGCCGTCCGGGACGTCTCCTTCGACGTGCGCAAGGGCGAGGTCTTCGTCGTCATGGGCCTGTCCGGCTCCGGCAAGTCCACCCTGGTGCGCTGCCTGACCCGGCTGGTCGAGCCGACCGCCGGCACCATCGCCATCGACGGCGAGGACGTCCGCGCCATGGACAAGACCCGGCTGCGTGAACTGCGCCGCCACCGCGCCGCGATGGTCTTCCAGCACTTCGGCCTGCTGCCGCACCGCACGGTCCTGGACAACGTGGCCTACGGCCTGGAGATCCAGGGCATGGGCCGCGCCGAACGCCGCGCGCGGGCCGCCGAGATGGTCGCCAAGGTCGGCCTGGCGGGCATGGAGCAGCGCAGGCCGGGCCAGCTCTCCGGCGGCCAGCGGCAGCGCGTCGGCCTCGCCCGCGCGCTCGCCGTCGACCCCGAGGTCCTCCTCTTCGACGAGCCGTTCAGCGCGCTCGACCCCCTCATCCGGCGCGACATGCAGGAGGAGGTGGTGCGGCTGCACCGCGAGGAGGGCCGCACCATGGTCTTCATCACCCACGACCTCGGCGAGGCCCTGAAACTGGGCGACCGCATCGCCCTGATGCGCGACGGCCGCGTCGTGCAGCTCGGCACGCCCGAGGAGATCGTCGGCTCGCCCGCCGACGACTACGTCCGCGCGTTCGTCCGCGACGTCCCGCGCGAGCAGGTCATGACCGTCCGCACGGCCATGCGCCGCGCCTTCCCGGACGAGACCGGCAGCGGCCCGGCGGTCCGCCCGGACGCCACGGTGTCCGAGGCCATCGAGGCGGTGGCCCGGGCCGGGGCCCCGGCCCGCGTGGTGGACGGCGAGCGGTGCCTGGGCGTCGTCGACTCCGACGCGCTCCTCGGCGTGGTCGCCGGGACGAGGACGCCCGCCGGCGCCGCGGCGGAGCGGCCCGAGGAGGCGGTCTGATGGCGACGCTCACCGCATCCGCCCCCCGCCCGGCCCTCCCCGGCGCGCTCAAGCGCCCGGCCGTGCGCAAACTGCTGCTGCTCGCGGTCGCCGCCGCGGTCCTCGTGCCGCCGGCGAGCGCCCGCTGGGCGAGCGGCGGCTGGCCGGCCGCCCTCACCGTCGACGTGTCCGCGCCGCTGGAGCGGGCCGGCGACTGGATCGTCGACCACCGGGACAGCCACCCGCTGTTCCTGTACGGCCTCGGCCACGTCAGCAACGCCGTCGTCCTCGCCGTGCGCGCCGTCTACCTCACCCTGCTCGCCGCGGGCTGGGCCGGCGTCACGGCGCTCGGCGCCCTCGTCGCCTGGCGCGTCGCCGGGGTCCGGCTCGCGCTCGGCACCGCCGCCGCCTTCCTGGCCTGCGGCGCGCTCGGCATGTGGGTGCCGGCCATGCAGACCCTCGCCCTGATGGTCGTGGCGGTCGTCGCGTCCGTGGCCGCGGGCGCCCTGCTGGGTCTCGCGGCCGGCCTGTCGGACCGGATGGACCGCGCGCTGCGCCCGGTCCTGGACACCATGCAGGTGCTGCCGGCCTTCGCCTACCTGCTCCCCGTGGTGCTGGTCTTCGGCATCGGCGTCCCCGCCGCCGTCCTCGCCACCGTCGTCTACGCCGCCCCGCCCATGGCCCGGCTCACCGCCCTCGGTCTGCGCGGCGCCGACCAGGAGGTGCTGGAGGCGGTCGAGTCGCTGGGCGCCACCGCCCGGCAGCGCCTGCTGACCGCCCGCATCCCGCTGGCCCGCACGCAGCTGCTGCTCGGCGTCAACCAGACGATCATGATGGCGCTGTCCATGGCGGTCATCGCGTCGGTGATCGGCGCGGGCGGCCTCGGCGACCGCGTCTACCAGGCGCTCGCCTCGGTCGACGTGGGCGCGGCGCTGGCGGCGGGCATCCCGATCGTGCTGCTGGCCGTCGTCCTGGACCGGGTGACGGGCGCGGCGGGGGAGAGGACCGGCGCCGCCCGGAGGGCCCCGGCGGCCTGGGCGCTCGCGCTGCTCGCCGCCGTCGCCGCGGTGGTGGCCGGACGTCTGGCGGGCCGGCCGGACTGGCCCGACGCCTGGACCGCGGACATCGCCGGGCCGGTCAACCGGGCCGTCGGCTGGATGACCGCCCACCTGTACTCGGGCGTGCCCGTCGTCGGCGGCACCGCCGACTGGGCGGGCCGCTTCACCACCTGGGTGCTCGACCCGCTCCGGGCCGGCCTGCAGGGGCTGCCCTGGTGGTCGGTGCTGCTGGCCGTCGCCGCCGCGGCCTGGCTGATCGGCACCTGGCGCACCGCGCTCACCGCCGTCTGCGCCATGGCCGCGACCGGCGTGCTCGGCGTGTGGCGGCCGTCGCTGGACACGCTCTCGCAGGTCCTGGCGGCCGTCGCGGTCACCCTCGTCGCCGGCTTCGCCACCGGCGTCGCCGCCGCGCGCAGCGACCGCTTCGAGCGGCTGCTCCGGCCGGTCCTGGACGTCTTCCAGACGATGCCGCAGTTCGTGTACCTGATCCCGGTCGTCGCCCTCTTCGGCGTCGGCCGCGCCCCCGCCGTGGCCGCCGCGGTCGTCTACGCCCTGCCGGCCGTCGTCCGCATCACCGCCCAGGGCCTGCGCCAGGTCGACCCGGCCGCCCTGGAGTCCGCCCGCTCGCTCGGCGCGAGCGGCTTCCAGCAGCTGCGGCAGGTCCAGCTGCCGCTCGCCCGGCCGGCGCTGCTGCTCGCCGTCAACCAGGGCGTCGTCCTGGTCCTCGCGGTCGTCGTCATCGGCGGCCTGGTCGGCGGCGGCGCGCTCGGCTACGACGTCGTCTTCGGCCTCGCCCAGGGCGACCTGGCGACCGGCCTGGTGGCCGGCGCGGCGATCGTCTGCCTCGGCCTGATGCTCGACCGGGTGACGCAGCCGACGCGGCGCCGCCCGCGGAAGGGGGCCTGAGATGTTCCGCGGACGCATCACGGCGGTGCTGGCGGTGCTGGCGCTGACCACCGGCTGCGGCGCCGCCGACATGACCCGGCAGGCGTCGCCGTTCGCGAACGCCCAGGGCGCGCGGACGGTCACCCTGTCCGTGCCGTCCTGGGTCGGCGCCCAGGCCAACGTGGCCGTCGCCCAGTACCTGCTGGAGCACGAACTCGGCTACCACGTCGACACCGTGCAGATGGACGAGGTCCCCGCCTGGGACGCGCTCAGCCAGGGCCGCATCGACGCGCTCCTGGAGGACTGGGGCCACCCCGAGCAGGAACAGCGGTACGTCGAGGAGAAGCGGACCGTCGTCCGCGGCGGCGACCTCGGCGTCACCGGGCACATCGGCTGGTTCGTCCCGTCCTACTTCGCCGAGCGGCACCCGGACGTGACGCACTGGAAGAACCTGAACAAGTACGCCGACCGGCTCCGCACCGCGGAGAGCGGCGGCAAGGGACAGCTCCTGGACGGCTCACCGGCGTACGTCACCAACGACAAGGCGCTGGTGAAGAACCTGAAGCTGGACTACCAGGTGGTCTTCGCCGGCTCCGAGGCCGCGCAGATCACCCAGATCAAGCAGTTCGCCAAGGAGCAGAAGCCCTTCCTCACCTACTGGTACACCCCGCAGTGGCTGTTCGAGAAGGTGCCGATGACCGAGGTGAGGCTGCCGCCCCGCACGGAGGGCTGCGACGCCGACCCGGAGAAGGTCGCCTGCGCCTACCCGCACACCCCGCTGCAGAAGTACCTCAACGCGGACTTCGCGAAGCGGGGCGGCGAGGCGGCGGCCTTCCTGAAGAGGTTCAGGTGGACGACCGAGGACCAGAACGAGGTCTCCCTGCTGATCGCCGACCGGAAGCTGACGCCGGAGCAGGCGGCGGAGAAGTGGGTGGACGGCCACCGGTCCACGTGGAAGCGGTGGCTGCCCTGACGCCCCCTACCGCACCCGGGCCGCGATCTCCCGCAGCGCCGCGGCCGCCCGGCGCTGCAGGCCCGGCCCGAAGGTGACCCGGGTGGCCCCTCGCGCGCCCAGCTCGGCGGGCGAGGGGCCCTCGCCGTCCAGCCGGGCGAACACGTTGAGGGGCCCTCGGATCCCGGCCCGCAGCAGCGGCAGCACCTCCGGCGGGGCGCCGATCGGGTACACGCAGTCGGCGCCCGCGGCCACGTACAGCGCGGCCCGTTCGACGGCCCGTTCCGGATCGGCGACCCCCCGGACGAAGGTGTCGACGCGCGCGTTGACGAAGAGCCCGCCGGCGGCCTCGGCCCGCACCTCGGCGAGCCGGTCCGCGTGCTCGTGCGGGTCCTTGAGCACCCCGCCGGCGGAGTCCTCCAGGTTGCAGCCGACGGCCCCCGCCTCCAGCAGCCGCTCCACCAGCTCCTTCGGCGCCAGCCCGTACCCGTCCTCCACGTCCGCCGACACCGGCACGTCCACCGCCCGCACGATCCGGGCCACCGCCGCGAACATCTCGTCGGCCGGCGTCCGCCCGTCCTCGTAGCCGAGGGAGGCGGCGATCCCGGCACTGGGCGTCGCCAGCGCCGGGAACCCGGCCTCCTCGAACACCCGGGCGCTGGCCGCGTCCCACGGGCCGGGCAGCACGAGGGGGTCGTCCGGGGCCGGCCGCCGGTGCAGCGCGCGGAAGACCTCGGCCTTGTTCACCACCGGCTGCTCCCCGGGGGGATCCGCCGGCTGACCATCAGCCGGTTCCAGCTGTTGATGACGGTGATCAGCGCGATGAGACGGGCGAGCCGGTCCTCCTCGAAGTGCTTCGCGGCCCGCTCGTACACCTCGTCCGGCACGAAGCCGTCCGTGAGCACGGTCACCGCCTCGGTCAGCGCCAGCGCGGCCCGCTCCCGCTCGTCGAAGACGTCCCCGGCCTCCTCCCAGACGGCCACCAGGTCGAGCCGGCGGTCGCTCACCCCCTGCTTCCGGGCGATCTCCAGATGCATGTCCAGGCAGAACGCGCACCGGTTGAGCTGCGAGGCGCGGATCTGGACCAGCTCGGCGAGCGCCGGGTCGCCCAGGTCCCGCTTGGCGGCGGCGCTCAGCGCCAGCATGGCGGAGCGGACCTCGGCGTCCAGGTGCGTCGTACGGGCCGTCACGGGCGCTGTCCCGGCCGGGGGGTGCCCGGCACCCGGCGGCAGGTCACTCCGAACCGGTTCCAGGCGTTGATCACCGTGATCGCGGCGATCAGCTGCGCCAGCTCCGCCTCCTCGAAGTGCTTCGCGGCCCGCTCGTACACCTCGTCCGGCACGAAGCCGTCCGTGAGCACGGTCACCGCCTCGGTCAGCTCCAGCGCCGCGAGCTCCTTCTCGGTGTAGAAGTGCCGCGCCTCCTCCCAGGCGCTCAGCTGCACGATCCGCTCCACGCTCTCGCCCGCCGCGAGCGCGTCCCTGGTGTGCATGTCGAGGCAGAACGCGCACCGGTTGAGCTGCGAGGCGCGGATCTTCACCAGTTCGCGCAGGGCCGGATCCAGCCCGCGCCCGGCCGCCGCGTCGAGCCGGACCATCGCCTTGAAGACGTCCGGGGCGAGCCGGGCCCAGTCCAGCCGGGGGACGGGCGCGGCGGCGTACTCCACGACCGGGTTCTCAGGTGCGTTCGTCGTCATGTCCCCGACCCTAGAAGCGAAGCAGCCCAGGGGTATGGTCCATTTCCATGCCGGAACAGTGGGCCACTTTGGGCATCGACCTGCACCTGGAGCCAACCGGTCCGGGCCTGCGCCGGGGCCTGACCGACGCGCTGCGCGAGGCCGTCCGCTCCGGCCGCCTCGCGCCCGGCACCCGGCTGCCCTCCTCCCGGGCGCTCGCCGCCGACCTCGGCATCGCCCGCAACACCGTCGCCGACGCCTACGCCGACCTCGTCGCCGAGGGCTGGCTGACCGCCCGGCAGGGCTCGGGCACCCGGGTGGCGGACCGCACCGTCGTGCCCCCGGCCGGCCCGGCGGGCCCGGCCGCCCGCCCCCGGCACCGCGCCCGCCCCGCCCACGACCTGCGCCCCGGCACCCCCGACCTGGCCTCCTTCCCGCGCGCCGAGTGGCTCAGGGCCGCCCGCCGCGCCCTCGCCGCCGCCCCCCACGACGCCCTCGGCTACGGCGACCCCCGCGGCCGTCCGGAACTGCGCACCGCGCTCGCCGGCTACCTGGGCCGTGTGCGGGGCGTGCGCGCCGATCCCGAACGGATCGTCGTCTGCTCCGGGTTCGCGCACGGCCTGAGACTGCTCGGCGGGGTCCTGCGGGAGCGCGGCGTGCGCACGGTCGCCGTCGAGTCCTACGGCCTGCCCACGCACCGCGACCTGCTGGCCGCGGCCGGCCTGCGCACCGTCCCGCTGCCCTTCGACGAACGGGGCACCGACCCGTCGGCCCCGCCCGACGCGGGCGCCGTCCTGCTCACCCCCGCCCACCAGTTCCCGATGGGCGTGCCCCTGCACCCCGACCGGCGGGCGGCCGTGGTGGACTGGGCGCGCCGCACCGGCGGCCTGGTCCTGGAGGACGACTACGACGGCGAGTTCCGCTACGACCGCCAGCCCGTCGGCGCCCTGCAGGGCCTCGACCCCGACCGCGTCGTCTACCTGGGCACCGTCAGCAAGTCCCTCGCCCCCGGCCTGCGGCTGGCCTGGGCGGTGCTGCCGCCCGCCCTCGCCGGGCAGGCCGCCGCGGCCAAGGGCGACGCCGACACCTGCGGCGTGCTGGACCAGCTGACCCTGGCCGAGTTCCTCGCCTCCGGCACCCACGACCGGCACGTGCGCTCCGCCCGCCTGCGCTACCGCCGCCGCAGGGACGCCCTGGTCGCCGCCCTCGCCGCCCACGCCCCCGAGGTGCGCGCCACCGGCATCGCGGCCGGTCTGCACGCCGTCCTGCGCCTGCCCCCGGGCACCGAGCAAGCGGTGCTCCGGGCCGCCGCCTGGCACGGACTGGCCCTGCACGGCCTGTCCTTCTTCCGCCACCCGGCCGCCGTGACCGAGCCCCTGGACGCCCTCGTCGTCGGCTACGGAACACCGCCCGACCACGCCTGGGCGGGGGCGCTGGACACCCTGTGCCGGGTGCTGCCGTAAAGTCCACCCCCGGCGACGGCCGCACACCCGATCCGCGAACGGCCGTTCAACGACACGAACGAGGGGGAGACGAGGACATGGCTGAGACACGGCGACGGCTGCGGTCGAGCACGGTGGTGCTCGGCGGTATGGGCGTTCTGGCGACGGCCCTGACGTCGTGCGGCTCCGAGCCCGACCGCCGCTGCGTGGACCGCGACAGCTACACCTACGGCGACGGCTACCGGATCATCGCCGACCGGAACTGCAAGTCGCCGAGTTCCTCGGTCGCCTCCGTCGGCGGTGTCGACGCCGCCTGGTACTACGACGCCGAGGTCAGCGGCGGCTACGCCGAGGACGGCACCTTCAGCCGCAGCGAGGCCGTGGACCGCAACGGCTTCGGCTGCTCGGGCAGCGGCAGCGGCGGCGGCTGAACCGGAGGCAGCGCACGATGGAACGCCGCACGATCGAGCCCCGCCCCGGCTGGCAGCAGACCGTCGAGGACCAGGGGCTCGTCTACCCCCTCACCCGTCACCCCGACGGCTCCCTGCGCCCCTACTGGGACGAGAGCGCCTACTACGTCTTCTCGCTGCCCGAGGTGGAGGCGCTGGAGGAGGTCGTCGAGGAACTGCACCGCATGTGCCTGGCGGCGGCGGACCACATCGTCTCCGCCGGCCGCTTCGCCGACCTCGGCATCACCGACCCGCGCGTGGCCCGGGCGGTCGCCGAGGCCTGGCACCGCCGCGCCGAACTCCCCTCCGTCTACGGCCGGTTCGACCTGCGCTACGACGGCACGGGCCCGGCCAAGCTGCTGGAGTACAACGCCGACACCCCCACCTCCCTGGTCGAGGCCGCCTCGCCCCAGTGGTTCTGGATGGAGGAGCGCTTCCCCGGCGCCGACCAGTGGAACTCCCTGCACGAACGCCTCGTCGACGCCTGGCGCAAGCAGGCCGGCCTCCTCCCGCCGGGCAGCCCCCTGTACTTCGCGCACTCCACCGCCGACGAACTCGGCGAGGACCTCATGACGGTCGCCTACCTCAAGGAGACCGCCGAGCAGGCCGGCCTGGACACCGACTGGATCTCCATGGAGGAGATCGGCTGGGACCGCCTCTCCGGCCGCTTCGTCGACACCAAACTGCGCTTCATCCGCAGCATCTTCAAGCTCTACCCCTGGGAGTGGCTCACCACCGACCGCTTCGCCGGGCACGTCCTGGACACCCTCGACAACGGCGGCGGCACCGGCACCACCCTGTGGATCGAGCCGGCCTGGAAGATGCTGCTGAGCAACAAGGCCCTGCTGGCGATCCTGTGGGAGCTGTACCCCGGCCACCCCAACCTCCTCCCCGCCTACCTGGACGGGCCCCGGGAGCTGGCCGCGGCCCACGGCTACGTCGCCAAGCCCCTCCTCGGCCGCGAGGGCGCCGGGGTGACGGTCCACCAGCCCGGCGCCGCCCCCGTGGTGCGCGACGAGCCCTGCTGCTACCAGCGGCTGGCCCCCCTGCCCGCCTTCGACGGCAACCACGTCGTCCTGGGCGCCTGGGTGGTGGAGGACGAGTCGGCGGGCCTCGGCATCCGCGAGTCCTCCGGCCTGGTGACGGACGAGTACGCCCGCTTCCTGCCGCACGTGATCCTCTGAACCCTCCCGCCCCGGGCGCGGACCGTCCCCGGCCGCGCCCCCGGCGGTCCCGCCGGCCCTGCCGGCCCCGGCACCCCCGCAGCCCCGGTCACATCGTGGACGCGGCCCTCCCGCGGTCCGGCGCGCCCGGTAGGCTGACCGCGGGCCGTGACTGGCGCGCTGGGATGGGACCGACCATCGGGGAGCGGCCCCTGGGCACCGCCCAGCACGAGTGCCGTGCGCCTGGGCCGTACCGTGAACGCTGAACGCATCGTCCCGGAGGTCCCCCATGTCAGCCGAGCCCCTCTCCACCGCTTCCACCGCCTACCGCGCCGCCCTCGACGTGATCCGCGCCGTCGAGCCCCGCGTCGCCGACGCCATCGGCCAGGAGGTCGCCGACCAGCGCGAGATGCTCAAGCTGATCGCCTCCGAGAACTACGCCTCCCCGGCCACCCTCCTGGCCATGGGCAACTGGTTCAGCGACAAGTACGCCGAGGGCACCGTCGGCCGCCGCTTCTACGCCGGCTGCCGCAACGTCGACACGGTGGAGGCGCTGGCGGCGGAGCACGCGCGCGAACTCTTCGGCGCCCGCCACGCCTACGTCCAGCCGCACTCCGGCATCGACGCCAACCTCGTCGCCTTCTGGGCCGTCCTCGCCGACCGCGTCGAGGCCCCGTTCCTGCAGAAGGCCGGCGTCCGCCAGATCAACGACCTCACCGAGGCCGACTGGGCCGAGCTGCGCCAGGCCTTCGGCAACCAGCGCATGCTCGGCATGTCCCTGGACGCCGGCGGCCACCTCACCCACGGCTTCCGCCCGAACATCTCCGGCAAGATGTTCGACCAGCGTTCCTACGGCACCGACCCGGCCACCGGCCTGATCGACTACGACGCCCTGCGCGCCCAGGCCCGCGAGTTCAAGCCGCTGATCATCGTCGCCGGCTACTCCGCCTACCCCCGCCTGGTCAACTTCCGGATCATGCGGGAGATCGCCGACGAGGTCGGCGCCACGCTCATGGTCGACATGGCGCACTTCGCCGGCCTGGTCGCCGGCAAGGTCCTCACCGGCGACTTCGACCCGGTCCCGCACGCCCAGATCGTGACGACGACCACCCACAAGTCGCTGCGCGGCCCCCGCGGCGGCATGGTCCTGTGCGACGACTCCCTCAAGGACCAGGTCGACCGCGGCTGCCCGATGGTCCTCGGCGGCCCGCTCCCGCACGTGATGGCCGCCAAGGCCGTCGCCTTCGCCGAGGCCCGGCAGCCCGCCTTCCAGGACTACGCCCGGCGCGTCGTCGACAACTCCCGGGCGCTGGCCGAGGGCCTGCTGCGCCGGGGCGCCACCCTGGTCACCGGCGGCACCGACAACCACCTCAACCTGATCGACGTCGCCACCTCCTACGGCCTCACCGGCCGCCAGGCCGAGGCCGCGCTGCTGGAGTCCGGCATCGTCACCAACCGCAACTCCATCCCGGCCGACCCCAACGGCGCCTGGTACACCTCCGGCATCCGCGTCGGCACCCCCGCGCTGACCACCCGGGGCCTGGGCACCGCCGAGATGGACGAGGTCGCGGGCCTGATCGACCGCGTGCTGACCAGCACCGAGCCCGGCACCACCAAGTCGGGGGCCCCGTCCAAGGCCGCCCACGTCCTGGACCCGAAGATCGCGCAGGAGATCTCCCAGCGGGCGACGGACCTGGTGGCGGCGTTCCCGCTGTACCCGGAGATCGACCTCGGCTGACCGGCCCGCGCGGCGCTCGGGCGCGGGGCCGCATTCCCGTGCGGCCCCACCTCGGGGACCGATCCCGCCCCCGCCCTCTGAGACAATGGTGAGCATGGCCACCGATCGCCCATCCGTCGACCACCACCGTCCCCAGGGGAACGGCTCCGCCGGACAGCGTCCGCGCGTGCTCTCCGGAATCCAGCCCACCGCGGGCTCGTTCCACCTCGGCAACTATCTCGGCGCCGTCCGCCAGTGGGTGGCCCTGCAGGAGACCCACGACGCGTTCTACATGGTCGTCGACCTGCACGCGATCACGGTCCCGCAGGACCCGAGGGAACTGCGCGCCAACACCCGGCTCGCCGCCGCGCAGCTGCTGGCCGCCGGGCTCGACCCCGAGCGCTGCACGCTCTTCGTGCAGAGCCACGTCCCCGAGCACGCCCAGCTCGCCTGGGTCATGAACTGCCTCACCGGCTTCGGCGAGGCCTCCCGCATGACCCAGTTCAAGGACAAGTCCGCCAAGCAGGGCGCCGACCGCGCGTCCGTCGGCCTGTTCACCTACCCGATCCTCCAGGTCGCCGACATCCTGCTGTACCAGGCCCACGAGGTGCCGGTCGGCGAGGACCAGCGCCAGCACATCGAGCTCACCCGCGACCTCGCCGAGCGCTTCAACGGCCGCTTCGGCCAGACCTTCACCGTCCCGAAGCCGTACATCCTCAAGGAGACGGCGAAGATCTACGACCTGCAGGAACCGTCGATCAAGATGAGCAAGTCGGCGTCCACGCCGAAGGGCCTGATCAACCTGCTGGACGAGCCGAAGGCGACCGCGAAGAAGGTCAGGAGCGCGGTCACCGACACCGAGACGGTCATCCGCTACGACACCGAGAACAAGCCCGGCGTCAGCAACCTGCTCACCATCTACTCGACCCTCACCGGAACGGGGATCGCGGAACTGGAGCAGAGGTACGAGGGCAAGGGCTACGGCGCGCTCAAGACGGACCTCGCCGAGATCATGGTCGAGTTCGTGACGCCCTTCCGGGAGCGGACCCAGCAGTACCTGGACGACCCGGAGAGCCTGGACGCGATCCTGGCCGAGGGCGCGGAGAAGGCCCGCGCCGTCGCCGCGGAGACCCTCGCGCAGGCGTACGACCGGGTCGGCTTCCTGCCCGCCAAGCACTGACCCACGCCGCGCGGTGGTACGCCCTGCCGCCGTGCGGCGCCGCACATCACCACGGTTGCGCCTGCCCCCGGCGCCGCCGTGGCCGTACAGTCGATAGCCGAGCGGCCGTATCCGCGGCCGCTCCCGTCCGCCACCGGCGCGTCCGCCCACCGACCGGGCGAGCCGCACCGCACACAACGACAGGAGACGACGTGGGGACCGTAACGATCGGCGTGTCGATCGCGGTCCCGGAGCCTCACGGCAGCCGGCTGCAGCAGCTGCGCGCGGGCTTCGGCGACGCCGCGGCTCACGGCATCCCCACGCACGTCACCCTGCTGCCGCCGACGGAGGTCGACGAGGCCGCGCTGCCGGCCGTGGAGTCCCATCTGGCCGAGGTCGCCGCGGCCGGCCGGCCGTTCCCCATGCGGCTGTCCGGCACCGGCACGTTCCGCCCGCTGTCGCCCGTGGTCTACGTCCGGATCGTGGAGGGCGCCGAGGCGTGCACCTGGCTGCAGAAGCAGGTCCGGGACGCCTCCGGGCCCGTGGCACGCGAACTGCAGTTCCCGTACCACCCGCACGTCACGGTGGCGCACGGCATCGACGAGGCGGCGATGGACCGCGCCTTCGAGGAACTCGCCGACTACGAGGCCGAGTGGCCCTGCACCGGCTTCGCGCTGTACGAGCAGGGCCCCGACGGGGTGTGGCGCAAGCTGCGCGAGTTCCCGTTCGGCGGCCCGGTCGTCCCCCCGCAGACGGGGAGCGTGGAGCAGGACTCGCTGCCGACGCGCTGACTACCACGGCAGCCGGCGGAACACCCCCCGCGGCAGGTGCCGCAGCGCCGACATCACCAGCCGCAGCGTCCCCGGCACCCACACCGTCTCCGAGCGCCGCCGCAGGCCCAGCTCGATGGCCGCCGCCACGGCCCCGGGCGTCGTCGCGAGCGGCGCCTCCGTCCGCCCGGCGGTCATCCGCGACCGGACGAAGCCGGGCCGTACGACCATCACGTGCACGCCGGTGCCGTACAGCGCGTCGCCCAGGCCCTGCGCGAAGACGTCCAGGCCCGCCTTGCTGGAGCCGTAGATGAAGTTGGCGCGGCGCGCCCGCTCGCCGGCGACGGAGGAGAGCACCACCAGGGAGCCGTGCCCCTGGGCCTGCAACGCGCGGGCGCTGACCAGGCCGGCCGACACCGCGCCCGTGTAGTTGGTCTGCGCGACGCGCACCGCGCCGGCCGGATCCCGCTCGTCGTGCGCCTGGTCGCCGAGGACGCCGAAGGCGAGCAGCACCAGGTCGACGTCGCCCTCGGCGAAGACCTTGCCGAGCACCGTCTCGTGGGAGTCGGTCGCGAGCGCGTCGAAGGCCACGACGCGCACCTCGGCCCCCAGGCCGCGCAGCTCGTCGGCGGCCCGGTCCAGGGCGGGGCAGGGGCGGCCCGCCAGCCACACCGTGCGGGTGCGGCGGGCGATCAGACGGCGCGCGGTGGCCAGCGCGATCTCGGACGTACCGCCGAGGACGAGCAGGGACTGGGGGAGGCCGAAGGCGTCCTTCACAGCAGCTCCTCAAGGTTGCCTGGAGACGGGGGCGCCCGCCGGGGCGCCGGGGCCTAGAGCCGGAGGCGGCGGGCCAGGTCGGACATGAACACCCCGCGCGGGTCCAGCTCCGCGCGCAGCGCGCGGAAGTCGCCGAGGCGCGGGTACATCGCGGCGAGCAGGTCGGGCCGCAGCCGGGAGTCCTTGGCGAGGTACACGCGCCCGCCGGCGGCGGCGACCTCCTCGTCCAGTTCGTCGAGGAGGGCGCCGAGCCCGGGCAGGGCCGCCGGGACGTCCAGGGCCAGCGTCCAGCCGGGCACGGGGAAGGACAGCCAGCCCGGGTCGGCGTCCCCGAACCGCTTGAGGACGGCCAGGAAGGACGGGCAGCGGTGCTGCGAGACGCGCCGCACGATCCGGCGCAGGGCCTCCTCCTGCCCGTACCCGACGGCGAACTGGTACTGCACGAGGCCGCAGCGGCCGTAGACCCGGTTCCAGTGCGGCACGCCGTCCAGGGGGTGGAAGAAGGCGGAGAGCCGCTGCAGCCGGCCGGTCCGGGCGCGGGGGGCCTTGCGGTACCAGAACTCGTTGAACAGGCCCACGGTCGTCCGGCCGAGCAGGCCCTCCGGGACGAAGGCGGGGGCGGCCGGGAGGCGGGAGGTGCGGAAGGCCAGGGGGTCCCTCCGCGCGCGGGCGCCCTTCGGCAGCGCCTCCAGGGGGGCGTGGTCGCCGCGGGTGAGGACCGCGCGGCCGGTCGCGGCGCCGCGGGCCAGCAGGTCGATCCAGGCGACCGAGTAGCGGTAGCGGTGGTCGGTGGCGGCGAGGCGGGCCAGCAGGTCGTCCAGGTCCCGCGCGCGCTCGGTGTCGACCGACATCAGGGACGTCTCGACCGGCTGGAGCCGGATCGTCGCCGTCAGGATCACGCCGGTCAGGCCCATGCCGCCCGCCGTGGCGTCGAACAGGGGCGTGCCGGGGCGCACCGTGCGGATCGCGCCGTCCGCGGTGAGCAGTTCCAGCGCCAGGACGTGCCGGGAGAAGGAGCCCGAGACGTGGTGGTTCTTGCCGTGGATGTCCGCGCCGATCGCCCCGCCGACGGTCACCTGGCGGGTGCCGGGCGTCACCGGCACGAACCAGCCGAGCGGCAGCAGCACCTGCATCAGCCGGTGCAGGGAGACGCCCGCGTCGCACAGCACGGTCCCGCCGTCGGCGTCGATCGCGTGGACGCGGTCCAGGCCGGTCATGTCCAGCACGGCCCCGCCGGCGTTCTGCGCCGCGTCCCCGTAGGCCCGTCCCAGGCCCCGCGGGATGCCGCCGCGGGCCCCGCAGTCCCGGACGGCGGCCACGGCCTCCTCGTACGTCCGCGGGCGGACCAGGCGGGCCGCGGTGGGCGCGGTGCGGCCCCACCCCGTGACGGTGGCGCGGTCCCGGTCCGTGGCGGAAGCGGCGTCGGCAGACATGTCGGCGACCGTACCGCCGCTGTGTGACCGATTGTTTGCGAAACTTCCGAGCTCTCCCCGAAATGGGTGATTAATGGTATGTCGCTCGATATTGCCGGGCCGGCGGCGGTCTCCCGGTGAACAGTGGGTCCACATGGACCACATCCCCGACCTCGACGTCCCCGGCGACCCGCGCGGCCTGGACCACCGGATCGTCTCGGCGCTCAGGGAGCGCGGCGCCGACCCGCGCGTGGCCGGCGCCGCGCGCGCCCTGTCCCGGGCGGGGGAGCACGCGGCACTGTGGCTCGCGGCGGGGCTCGCGGGGGCCGCCGTGGACGGTGCGCGGCGCGGCGCCTGGCTGCGCGGCGCGGCGCTCACCGCGGGCGCGCACCTGGCCAGCACCGGCGTGAAACAGGTCGTGCGCCGGCCGCGCCCCGCACATGTCGAGCCGCTGGTGCGCACCGTCGGCCGGCACTCCTTCCCCAGCTCCCACGCCGCCTCCGCCGCGGCCGCCGCCGTCGCCTACGGCACGCTCGGCGCGTACGCCGTTCCGCCGCTCGCCGCCGCGATGTGCCTGTCGCGGCTGGTCGCCGGCGTCCACTACCCCTCGGACGTGGCGGCGGGCGCGGCCCTGGGCGCGCTCACGGCCCGGCTCGGCGCCCGCTGGATCAAGGGAGGCGCCCGTGGCTGACACGGCCGTCCTGCGGCAGCACGCGCGCCCCCCGCGGTCCGCGCCGCCCCGCGCAAGGCGCATCCTGGGCGGCCTCGTCAGGGCCGCACGCCCCCGGCAGTGGGTGAAGAACGTCCTGGTCGTCGCCGCCCCGGCCGCCGCCGGCGAACTGTTCTCGCGCCACGCCCCGGCCCGGCTCGCCCTGCTCTTCGCCCTGTTCACCGCCTGCGCCGCCGCCGTCTACCTGGTCAACGACGCCCGCGACGCCGACGCCGACCGCGCCCACCCCGTCAAACGGCACCGCCCGGTCGCCGCCGGACAGGTCCCCGTACCCGTCGCGTACGCCGTCGGCGGCGTCCTCGGCGTCCTCGCGCCCGCCGCCGCGGCCTGGCTGTGCCCGCCGGCCGTGTGCGTCCTGCTGATCGCCTACCTCGGCATGCAACTGGCGTACTGCCTCTGCCTCAAGCACGTCCTCGTCGTCGACCTCGCCGTCGTCACGACCGGGTTCCTGATGCGGGCGACGGCCGGCGGACTCGCCCTCGGCATCCCGCTGTCGCGCTGGTTCCTGATCACCACCGGGTTCGGCGCGCTGTTCATGGTCGCGGCCAAGCGCTACTCCGAGGCCGTGCAGATGGCCGGGGAGAACGGTGCCACGCGCGCGCTGCTCACCGAGTACACCACCGGCTACCTCCGCTTCGTCTGGCAGCTCGCGGCCGGCGTCGCCGTCCTCGGCTACTGCCTGTGGGCGCTGGAGGAGGGCGGGGTGCCGCACACCGGCGTGCTGCCCTGGCGGCAGCTGTCCGTGGTCGCCTTCGTCCTCGCGATCCTGCGCTACGCCGTCTTCGCCGACCGCGGCACGGCCGGCGAACCCGAGGACGTCGTCCTGCGCGACCGCGCCCTCGCCCTCATCGGCGCGGTGTGGCTGGCGATGTACGGCCTGGCGGTGGCCGACTGGTGAGCCCGCCCGCCCGTCCCGGCCGGGGCGCCCCCCTGGGCCGGGAACTGCTCGGCTTCGCCGTGACCGGGCTGTTCGCCTACGCCACCGACCTGGCCCTGTTCACCTGCCTGCGCGGCCCGGCCGGGCTGGACCCGCTCACCGCCAAGGCGCTGTCCTTCGTCGCGGGCTGCTCGGTGGCGTACGCGGGCAACGCGCTGGGCACCTACCGGCACGCCCGGCCCCGGGGCCCGCGCCCGTACGCCGTGTTCTTCGCGGTGAACCTCGCCGGCGCCGCCGTGCAGCTGCTGTGCCTGGCCGTCAGCCACTACGGCCTCGGCCTCACCTCGCAGCGCGCCGACACCGTCTCCGGCGCCGGGGTCGGCATGGCGCTCGCCACCGTCCTGCGTTTCTGGGGCACCCGGACATGGGTGTTCCGGGACGAGGGCAGGAACGGATCATGGACTGGCTGAAAAAGCTCCCGGTCGTGGGGCCGTCGGCCGAGCGGCTGATGGCCACGCACGCGTGGCGGTCGTACGAGCGGCTGGACCGGGTGAAGTGGACGCGGCTGGCCGCCGCGATGACGTTCACCAGCTTCGTGGCGCTCTTCCCGCTGCTGACGGTGGCCGCCGCGATCGGCGCCGCCACGCTCGGCGCCGAGCAGCGGAACACGCTGGAGGCCAAGGTCGCCGAGCAGGTGCCCGGCATCTCCGACCAGCTGGACATCGACGGCCTGGTGCAGAACGCCGGCACCGTCGGCGTCATCGCGGGCGCCGCCCTGCTGTTCACCGGCGTCGGCTGGGTCGCCTCGACGCGCGACTGCCTGCGCGCGGTGTGGGAGCTGCCGGACGAGGAGAACCCCGTCCTGGCCCGGGTCAAGGACGCCGGCATCCTGGTCGGCCTCGGCGGCGCCGTCCTCGTCACGCTCGCCGCCTCCGCCGTCGCCTCCGCGCTGGCCGGCCGGATCATCCGGCAGAGCGGCCTGGCCGAGGGCGGCGCCGGCTCGGTCCTGCTGCACGCCGCCGCGTTCGCCGTCGCCGTCCTCGCCGACTTCCTCGTCCTGCTGTACGTGCTGACGCTGCTGCCCGGCGTGGAGCCGGCGCGGCGCCGGCTGCTGGTGGCCGCGCTGACCGGCGCCGTCGGTTTCGAACTGCTGAAGCTGCTGCTCAGCGGCTATCTGCAGGGCGTGGCCACGAAGAGCGTGTACGGCGCGTTCGGCGTGCCCGTCGCCCTGCTGCTGTGGATCAACTTCACCTCGAAGCTGGTGCTGTTCTGCGCCGCCTGGACGGCGACGCCGGGCAAGGACGCCGGTGCGGTCAGGGCCGGCGGCGCGCCAGATCAGGCAGCGGCCAGCGGCGGTTGACCAGCCACGCGCCGCCCGCCAGCAGCGCCAGCAGCCCGCCGGTGACCGCCAGCGCCACCCCCATGCCGTCGGAGCCGTCCGCGGCCGGGGCGCTCGCCACCGGCTCGGTCCCGGCCGCGCCGCCCTGCCCGGTGCCGCCGGCCTCGCCGGAGGCGCCGGCGCCCGGCCGGGGGCTCGCCCCGGTGGCGCTCCTCGGCGGCACCAGCTCGCCCACCGGCCGCACCTTGCCGGCCGCCTGGAAGCCCCAGTCGAACAGGCGGGCGGTCTCCTTGTAGACCTCGTTGTGCCCGGCCTTCTCCGGGTGCATGACGGTGACCAGCAGCACCCTGCCGTCCCGTTCGGCGACGCCGGTGAAGGTGGCGCCCGCCTCGGTGGTGTTGCCGTTCTTCACGCCGGCTATGCCCTGGTACTGGGAGATGTCGTAGTCGCCGGTCAGCAGCCGGTTGGTGTTCTGGATCTCGAAGGACTCGCGGACCGTCTCGCCCTTCTTGTTCTTCTTCGTCTCGCCCGGGAACTTCGCGGTGACGGTCGAGCAGTATTCGCGGAAGTCCTTCTTCTGCAGCCCGGAGCGGGCGATCAGCGTCAGGTCGTACGCGGAGGAGACCTGTCCCGCGGCGTCGTAGCCGTCGGGGCTGACGGCGTGCGTGTCGAGGGCCTGGAGCTCCTCGGCGTGCTCGTTCATCTCGGCGACGGTCTTCTCGACGCCGCCGTTCATCGCGGACAGCACGTGCACGGCGTCGTTGCCGGAGCGCAGGAAGACCCCGAGCCACAGGTCGTGGACGGTGTAGGTCTCGTTCTCCTTGATGCCGACCATGCTGGAGCCGGCGCCGACGCCCGCCAGGTCGGAGGGGGCGACCTTGTGCTTCGCGGTCCCGGGGAACTTCGGCAGCACGGTGTCGGCGAACAGCATCTTCAGGGTGCTCGCCGGGGCGAGGCGCCAGTGCGCGTTGTGCGCGGCGAGCACCTCGCCGGACTCGGCGTCGGCGACGATCCAGGACCGCGCGGTGACGTCCTCGGGCAGCACCGGCACACCGCGCGCGAGCTCCACCTGCGTCCCCGGCAGTCCGAGCCGGGCGCCGCCCACGGTCGACATCTTCGCCGGGGGAGCGGCCGACGGACTGGCCGAGGGGCTCGGCGCCGCGTGGGCGGCGGGCGCGGTCAGCGCGAGCGACGACAGGACGGCTGAGGTGACCAGCAGGGCTCGCCTGGTGGTCTGCGTGGGTGCGGGCACGACGGAGAACGTACCTGCCCCGCCCCGGGAAGTCCCGCCCCGGTCCCCACCCCGCGGACGGAACCGGACACGGGCCGGTGATACTGGACCCATGCTGTGCCCGTCCGGGGGGCAACTCCCGGACTCCCGGCCGACTGCGGGCGCACAGCGCTGCGATGAAAGGTCTGTTTCCGTGAAGCTCAGCCGCCCCGTCTCCTGGTTCCTGCTCGCTTTCGGGGTGTGGAGCTGGGTCATCTGGATCACTTTCGTCAAAAACCTGATCAAGGACAGCAGCGGGCTCGCGTTCGACGACGGGCACCCGACGGCGTACTTCTGGGTGCACCTGCTGCTCGCCGTCGTCTCCTTCGTACTGGGGACGGTCGTCGGGGTCATCGGGTTGCGCGGACTGCGCGCACTGCGCCGCACGTCATAGGAATCCGGACACACCCGGGTCACAACGAAGGGGATACGACGGCATGGTGGTCGTCTTCGCGCTCGTCGCGCTCGCCGTGGTGGGCGTGCTGGTGGCGGGCAACTGGTACGTGTGGCGGCGCCTGTTCCGCGACACGACCCGGGGTCCGGGCGCGGTCCGCCGCACGGGCGCCGTGGTGATCGCGGCCGGCTGGGCGCTGTTCGTCGGCGCCATGGTCGCCGAGCGCGGCGGCGCCCCCTTCTGGCTCCAGCGCGTCCTGGGCTGGCCGGGCTTCCTGTGGCTGGTGCTGTCGCTGTACCTGCTGCTGGCCGTGGCGGCCGGTGAGCTGCTGCGTCCGGTGCTGCGGTGGCTGCTGGAGCGGCGGGCCGCCGCGCGGGCGGCCGCGGCGGAGGCCGAGCCGGTGGCGGCGGGGGCGCCGGCGCGGCCCCGGGACGCGGAAGCGGTCCCGGCGGGGACCCCGCCGGAGCCCGCCCCCCTCGGCGCCGGGGCCGCGCAGCCGCAGGCTCCGAAGCCGGCGGGCCCGGAGTCCGCGGGCCCGGAGTCCGGGGCCGGGCCGCGCCCGCCCGCCGCTCCCTCGCGCCGCCTGTTCGTCTCCCGGGTCGTCGCCGGCGCCGCCGCGGCGGCCGCCGTCGGCACGGTCGGCCACGGCACGTACGGCGTGCTGCGCGGCCCGCGGGTGAAGCGGGTCACCGTGCCGCTGGCCAAGCTCCCGCGGGCGGCGCACGGTTACCGCATCGCGGTGGTCAGCGACATCCACCTGGGCCCGGTCCTGGGCCGGGGCTTCGCGCAGAAGGTCGTCGACACGGTCAACGCGACCCGGCCCGACCTCATCGCGGTCGTCGGCGACCTGGTCGACGGCAGCGTCGAGGACCTCGGCCCGGCCGCCGCCCCGCTCGCCCAGCTCACCGCCCGGCACGGCGCCTACTTCGTCACCGGCAACCACGAGTACTTCTCCGGCGCCGAGCAGTGGGTCGAGGAGGTGCGCGGCCTCGGCCTGCGCCCCCTGGAGAACGCCCGCACCGAGCTGGCGCACTTCGACCTGGCCGGGGTGAACGACGTGGCGGGCGAGGAGGAGGGCCAGGGCCCCGACTACGTCCGGGCCCTCGGCGACCGGGACCGGAGCCGCGCGTGCGTGCTCCTGGCCCACCAGCCGGTGCAGATCCACCAGGCCGTCGAACACGGCGTCGACCTCCAGCTCTCCGGCCACACCCACGGCGGCCAGCTCTGGCCCGGCAGCCTCGTCGCCGCCGCCGCGAACCCGACCGTCGCGGGCCTGGAGCGCTACGGCGACACCCAGCTGTACGTCAGCCGCGGCGCCGGCGCCTGGGGCCCGCCCACCCGCGTGGGCGCCCCCTCGGACATCACGGTGATCGAACTGGCGTCCCGTCAGGCCTGAGCGGCGCACGGGGGAAGGAACCGGGCCGTCCGCGCGCGCCCGCGCACCCGCGGCTCACCGGACGCGTGTGCGCGCACGGCCCGCCGACGCCTTCCGGCGACCGGGTCCCGGCCGGGCCCGGTGCGCACCCGGTCCGCTCCACTGCCCCCGACATGCGCCCCCGGTGCCGCGGGGCAGGCGTTCTGCGCGGACCCCCGGACGCAGGCGGGTGCGGGACGAGGAGCAGACGTGGTGCGACGCAACTCCTTCCGGCTGCCCGGGCATCCGGTCTCCGTCGGCCTCGCCCGGCGCCGGGTGCGGGACCACCTGGCGGCCTGGGGACACGGCCCGCGGGACCGGACGCTGGAGCACGCGGTGCTGCTCGTCTCCGAGCTGGCCACCAACGCCGTCCGGCACGGCTCCTCGGCCCGGGCGGGATTCGAGGTGGCGGTGACCGCGCTCGCCGACGGGTCCTGCCTCGTCGAGGTGTCGGACGGGAGCCGGTCCGAGCCCCGGCCGGGGAGAGCGGCCGAGGACGAGGAGACCGGCCGCGGCCTGCACCTGGTGGAGCACCTGGCCACGGCCTGGGGCGTGTGGGGCGGGGACCGCCACGGCAAGACGGTCTGGGCCCTGATCCCGGCCGGCCCCTGACGGCGCACCGCCCCGCCGGGGCGCGGAGGCCTTCAGGGAGCCGGCGGGCGGGCCGACGGATCGGGCAGCGCCTTCGCCATCCCGGGCAGGAAGTCCGTGAACAGCTCGTGCACCTCCCGCACGAGCGGCCGCAGCGCGCGGAAGCGGGCCAGCGCGACGCCCCGCGCGGTGAGCCGGGCGCCGCGCTCGGCCAGCCGGTAGCTGCGCTCCCGCCCCTCGGTCCGGTCGAAGATCCAGTACAGCACGAGCCCCATCTGCGCGAGCCACATCAGCTCGGGCAGGGCGTCCTTCAGGTCCTCCGGCACCTTCGTCCGCGTCCCCGCCAGCACCTGACGGTGGATGCCGACGGCCTCCTCGCGCGCGGGGGCCGACTCGGGGGAGAAGGGGCTGAGGGGGCTGTCCGGGTCGGCGGCGTTCTTGAAGAACTGCACCGCGAACTCGTGGTACGGCGCGGCGATGTCCAGCCACGCCTTCAGCACGCCCGCGAGCCGCGCCTCCAGGTCGGTCTCCCGCGCCAGGATCTCCCGGACCGCCACTTGGTGCTCGGCGGCGATCCGGTCGTAGAAGCCCTGGATCAGGTGTTCCTTGCCCTCGAAGTAGTAGTACGCGTTGCCGACGGAGACCCCGGCCTCCCGGGCGATGGCCCGCATCGTCGTCCGGTCGTAGCCGTGCTCCTGGAACAGCCGCATGGCCGTCTCCAGGATCAGGGCGCGGGTCTGCTCGGATTTGCTGGGGGTGGCTCCGTCGCCGGGGCCGTCGTTCTTGGCGGGCACGGGCTGAGCCTAACGGGACGGGGCGCGGGCGCAGCGGCGGTCAGCGGCTCCGTCCGAGCTCCGGCCGCCTGGAGTAGTCGGTGAGCCCGAGGACGTTCCCCCAGGGGTCGGCGAACTCGACGGTCCAGCCGGTGGCGACGGGGCAGGGCTCGTCGAGCAGGGCGATGCCCGCGGCGCGCAGGGCGTCGGCGGCCCGGCGGGCGTCCGGCACCTCCAGCCACACCCGAGGCGACGGCCACGGCGGCGTCCGGTGCCCCAGCTCCTCCTCCACGCGGAGCACGATGCCCGGCGTCTCCCCGCCGACCTTCAGCAGCGCGATGCCGGCCGCGTCCAGCCGGAGTCCCGGGGTGAACCCGGCCCGCTCGTAGAACCCCACGGCCTGGCCGAGGTCGCCGACGGGCAGCAGCACGTTGTCGAACCCGAGCAGTTCGTACGACTCGTCACCTGACATGACGTCAGGTTAGAACGCCCGTCCCGGCGCGGCGGCGCCGTGACACGGCGCGGGCGGACCGCAGCGCTCGTCCGGACCGGGCCCTTCCCGATCGCTTCACCCGATGGCGCGGCACATGCCGGAGGGCCCCGTCTCCGCCGGAGACGGGGCCCTCCGGGCAGGCGGGCGACCTCAGTAGCGGCGCGTGATCAGCGCCCGCTTCACCTCGGCGATCGCCTTCGTGACCTCGATGCCGCGCGGGCAGGCGTCCGTGCAGTTGAAGGTCGTGCGGCAGCGCCAGACGCCCTCGCGGTCGTTGAGGATCTCCAGGCGCTGCTCGCCGGCGTCGTCACGGCTGTCGAAGATGAAGCGGTGCGCGTTGACGATGGCGGCCGGGCCGAAGTACTGGCCGTCGTTCCAGAAGACCGGGCACGACGTGGTGCAGGCGGCGCACAGGATGCACTTCGTGGTGTCGTCGAAGCGCTCCCGGTCCTCCGCCGACTGCAGACGCTCGCGCGTCGGCTCGTTCGTGTCCTTGGTGATCAGGAACGGCATCACGTCCCGGTACGCCTGGAAGAACGGCTCCATGTCCACGACCAGGTCCTTCAGGACCGTCAGGCCCTTGATGGGCTCGATCGTGATCGGCTTCTCGGGGTTGATGTCCTTGATCAGCGTCTTGCACGCCAGGCGGTTCTTGCCGTTGATCCGCATGGCGTCCGAGCCGCAGATGCCGTGGGCGCAGGAGCGGCGGAAGGTCAGCGTGCCGTCCAGGTCCCACTTGATCTTGTGGAGGCCGTCGAGGACGCGCTCCTTGGGGTCGATCTCCAGCTGGAAGTCTTCCCAGGTGGCCTCGGCGGAGACCTCCGGGTTGAAGCGGCGGACCCGGAAGGTGACGGTGATGTACGGCGAGGCCGTGGACGTCGCTTCCGCCTTGTCCAGAACAGGGGTAGCCATCAGTACTTACGCTCCATCGGCTGGTAGCGGGTCTGGACGACCGGCTTGTAGTCGAGACGGATGGACTCGGTGCCGTCGGCGCCGACCTCGCGGTACGCCATGGTGTGGCGCATGAAGTTGACGTCGTCGCGGTTCGGGTAGTCCTCGCGGTAGTGACCGCCGCGGGACTCCTTGCGGGCCAGTGCCGACACGGCCATGACCTCGGCCAGGTCCAGCAGGTTGCCCAGCTCGATGGCCTCCAGCAGGTCGGTGTTGTACCGCTTGCCCTTGTCCTGGATCGCGACGTTCTTGTAGCGCTCGCGCAGCTCGGCGATCTTCTCGACCGCCGTCTTGATCGTCTGCTCGGTGCGGAACACCATGACGTTCGCGTCCATGGTCTCCTGCAGCTCCCGGCGCAGGGTGGCGACCCGCTCGTTGCCGGTGGAGGAGCGCAGCCGCTCGATCTGCCCGACGACGAACGCCTCCGGGTCCTCGGGCAGCTCGACGAAGTCCGCCTTCTGCGAGTACTCCGCCGCCGCGATGCCGGCCCGCTTGCCGAAGACGTTGATGTCCAGCAGCGAGTTGGTGCCGAGGCGGTTGGCGCCGTGCACGGACACGCAGGCGACCTCGCCGGCCGCGTACAGACCCGGCACCACGGTGGTGTTGTCGGCGAGCACCTCGCCCATCACGTTGGTCGGGATGCCGCCCATCGCGTAGTGCGCGGTCGGCTGGATCGGGATCGGGTCCGTGTACGGCTCGATGCCGAGGTAGGTGCGGGCGAACTCGGTGATGTCCGGCAGCTTGGCGTCCAGCTGCTCCGGCGGGAGGTGGGTGAGGTCCAGGTAGACGTGGTCGCCCTCGGGGCCGCAGCCGCGGCCTTCGCGGATCTCCGTGTAGATGGACCGGGACACGACGTCACGGGACGCCAGGTCCTTCATCACCGGCGCGTACTTCTCCATGAAGCGCTCGCCGTCCTTGTTGCGGAGGATGCCGCCCTCACCGCGGGCGCCCTCGGTCAGGAGGATGCCCATGCGCCAGATGCCGGTCGGGTGGAACTGGAAGAACTCCATGTCCTCCAGCGGGATGCCCCGCCGGTACACGGCCGCCTGGCCGTCGCCGGTCAGCGTGTGCGCGTTCGACGTCACCTTGAAGAACTTGCCGCAGCCGCCGGAGGCGTAGATCACGGCCTTCGCCTGGAAGATGTGGATCTCGCCGGTCGCCAGCTCGTACGCCACGACACCGGCCGAGCGCTTGACGCCGTCGACCTCGGTGATCAGCTGGTCGAGGACGTAGAACTCGTTGAAGAACTCCACGCCCTCCTTGACGCAGTTCTGGTACAGCGTCTGGAGGATCATGTGGCCGGTGCGGTCGGCCGCGTAGCAGGACCGGCGGACCGGGGCCTCGCCGTGGTTGCGGCTGTGACCGCCGAAGCGGCGCTGGTCGATGGTGCCGTTCGGGGTGCGGTTGAACGGCAGGCCCATCTTCTCCAGGTCGAGGACGGAGTCGATGGCCTCCTTCGCCAGGATCTCGGCGGCGTCCTGGTCGACCAGGTAGTCACCGCCCTTGACCGTGTCGAAGGTGTGCCACTCCCAGTTGTCCTCCTCCACGTTGGCCAGCGCGGCGGCCATGCCGCCCTGCGCGGCGCCCGTGTGGGAGCGGGTCGGGTAGAGCTTGGTGAGCACGGCGGTGCGGCTGCGCTTGGTCGCCTCGATGGCGGCACGCATACCGGCGCCGCCGGCGCCGACGATGACGGTGTCGTACTTGTGGATCTTCATGTTTCTCGCAGCCCCGTGCCTAGCGGATGTTCGGGTCGAAGGTGAAGATCACCAGCGTGCCCAGCAGGATGGTGAACACCGTGGCGGTGTAGAGCAGGCTCTTCAGCCACAGACGGGTGCTCGCGTGCTCGGAGTAGTCGTTGATGACCGTGCGCAGGCCGTTGGCGCCGTGCAGCATCGCCAGCCACAGCATCAGCAGGTCCCAGACCTGCCAGAACGGCGAGGCCCAGCGGCCCGCCACGAAGGCGAAGCCGATCTTGGAGACACCGCCGTCCAGCACGAGCTGGATCAGCAGGTGGCCGATGACCAGGACCACCAGCACCACGCCGGACAGGCGCATGAACAGCCAGGCGGCCATCTCGAAGTTGCCCCGCGTGGACCTCGGGGTCTTCTTGGTGCGCTTGCGCGGGGCCTCGATGAGGGGCGCGGGGTTGTCGACGTTGTACACGGCGCCGCCCTCGACGGGGCCGACACCGGCAGCGGTCTTCTCAGTCGTGGACATGGACGTCAGCTCCCGAACAGTTCACGAGCGGCGTGGCCGAGGACGGGGTAGACCGCCCCGAGCATCAGCACGAGCCACAGGCCGACGACGGTCCAGAGCATCTGCTTCTGGTAGCGCGCGCCCTTGATCCAGAAGTCGACGGCGATGACGCGCAGGCCGTTGAGCGCGTGGAAGAGGATGGCGGCGACGAGGCCGTACTCCAGCAGCGCGACGACCGGCGTCTTGTAGGTGGCCACGACCTCGTCGTAGGCCTCGGGGGACACCCGCACGAGTGCGGTGTCCAGCACGTGAACGAACAGGAAGAAGAAAATGAGGACGCCGGTGACTCGGTGAGCCACCCAGGACCACATTCCTTCCCGGCCGCGGTACAGCGTTCCAGCCGGCACGGAAGAACCCTCCGGGAGCGGGACGATAAGGGCCGCGCCGGCTTCGGTGTCGGTCGGGCCCGGCCGGGTACGGTCCACCGGCCCCCAGCATCGTAGCCACGTGGGCCTGCGGTACTCAGCCGGGGGCTGCCGGTGTGATCAACCTGGCACGCGGGCGGGGCGGGCCGGGCGGGTTTTGGGCGTCATGTCCCGCTATCGCCCGCCTGTAGACGTGTTGTGGCTGGTCACGCCCCTGGGGCGGAGCCGTGCGCCGTACCGCGGCCCCGCGCTCGCGAGGGTTCTGGCCAGTCTGCCCCGGGCGAGGCGGCGGAGCTCCTCCGCGGTCACCGCCCGCTCCTCCTCCGGATCGTTGGCCAAACGTGACCGGATGGCCGCCAAGAGGTGATTCAGGACCTCGTCCCCGGCCAGGCCGTCCAGGCAGATGACGAAAACATGTCCGAATCGCGCCTCGTAGGCCGCGTTCGCCGCGCTCAGCGCCGTGTGGGCCGCGGAGTAGGTGCCGGCCGGCAGCCTCGGCAGGGACTCGGCCGCCAGGGCCTGCGCCAGGTCCGCGGCGGCCAGGTCGTACGCCGCCTCGTCGGCCGCGGCCAGGAGGGTGTCCAGGTCGGGGTAGGGGCGGTGGGCGGTGACGCGGTCGGCCCAGGCCCGGCTGTGCAGGCAGGTGAGGAGGACGCGTCGGGCCTCCTCGGCGGGGGCGGCGTTGAAGTGCTCCAGCGGAGTGGACAGCAGCGTGGGTCCTCGGCGGTGGGAGTCGGTGGCGCCCCTGTGGGCGTCGCGTGTGTGTCGGCAGTGGATGATGTGAGAGCTGTGATGGTCACGTTATCGAGTGACGGCAGGACACGTCCGACCGATGTCCGAATTTCACTCGGAAGGGAGAGTTTCAGAACGTGTGGTGGACGGTGGCCGAGGGTGACGGGTCGTAGGTTGGCGCAGTGAGTCAGCACAGACGCCGGCCCCCGGCGCGCAAGGTGAAGCAGCGGCGGCTGGTGACCGCGGCGGTGGCCGCCCTGGCGGTCGCGGCCGGAGTGGGCATCGCCCTCCGGGCGGCCGACGGCGACGGCCCGGCGGGCTCGGTGGCGCAGCCCTCCGGCGGCACGTCCGAGGCCTCGCCCGGCCCCACGCGCAGCTACCCCCTGTCCCGTGCCCCCCGCACGATCCCCGCCGTGCGCTCGCACACCCCGGCGCGCGGGCCGGGCTGGAAGCCGGCGCCCGGGCACCGGGTGGTGGTGGACGACGCCCGCCTGGCCGACGAGGGGCGGCTGATCGCCGACGAGCTGGGGCTGACCTACGCGGGCGAGCGGGACGACGTGCGGACCGGGGACGTACGGCTGGCGCTGAACAGGGGCGGGGGCGCGGACCCGGAGTCGTACACCATGACCGTGCGCGGCGGGCGGGTGGACATCAGCGGGCCCGCCGACGCGGGCGTCTTCTACGGCACGCGCACCCTGAAGCAGGCGGTGCGCGGGGACGGCGCGGCGCCGGAGGGCGTCGTGCGGGACGCGCCGGCCAAGCCGCGGCGCGGGCTGATGCTGGACATCGCCCGCAAGCACTTCACGGCCGGCTGGATCGAGGACCGGATCCGCGAGCTGGGCGACCTGAAGTTCAACGAGCTGGGGCTGCACTTCTCCGACGACCAGGGGTTCCGCATCGAGTCCGACTCCCACCCGGAGGTCGTGTCCGCGCAGCACCTGACGAAGGCGCAGGTCAAGAGGATCGTCGAGCTGGCCGGGAGCCGGCACATCACGGTCGTGCCCGAGATCGACTCGCCCGGCCACCTCGGCGCGGTGATCGCCGCCCACCCCGACCTGCAGCTGCGCAACGCCGGCGGCGTGGCCACCCGCGGCGCGATCGACATCTCGAAGGACGCCTCCGCCGAGATCGTCGACGACCTGCTGGACGAGTACGCCGGCCTCTTCCCCGGCAGCCAGTGGCACCTGGGCGGCGACGAGTACCAGGCGCTGACCGTGGCGGACCCGGAGGCGTCCTACCCGCAGCTGGCCGCCGCCGCCCGGAAGGCGTACGGCGCCGGCGGGACCGTCGCCGACCTGGCCACCGGCTGGCTCAACGACCGGGCCGACACCGTCCGGGCCCACGGCAGGGCGCCGCGGGCCTGGAACGACGGCTTCTTCCGGGACACCTCCGTACGGCCCGCCGGGGACCTCCAGGTCGCCTACTGGACCGGCAAGGAGATCGGCGCCCGGCAGCCGGCGGAGTACCTGAGCGCCGGGCGGAAGGTGCTGAACTACAACGACGAGTACCTGTACTACGTCCTCGGCGAGCCGCAGACCTTCGTCTACCCCACCGGGCAGCGGATCTACGAGCAGTGGACCCCGCGCGTGCTGCGCGGCAGCACGGCCGTGCCGGCGTCCTACGACGACCAGATCCTCGGCGGGTCCTTCGCCGTCTGGTGCGACCTGTCGGGCTCCCAGACCCAGGACCAGGTCGCGGCCGGGATCCGGCTGCCGCTGCGGGCGACGGTCCAGAAGCTGTGGGACCCGCGCGAGCCGGAGCTGTCCTGGACGGAGTTCACGGCCCTGGCGGACCGGCTCGGCTGACGCCCGGCCGCCCGCCCCGGCGCGGATCGCCCGGTTCGGCTGCGGACCGCCGCACCGCTGTGGTGTATTCGGCCCGAGCCGAACCGACGCGCCGGGGGGACGGACATGGGCTACTGGGGGTACTTCGTCGTGGGCCGCTGCGCACGGCCGCTCACGGAGGCGGCGGGGCTGCCGGCCGCCGAGGGCGTGCGGCTGTACCGGTCGGCGCCGGACGGGTGGCAGGTGTGGGAGTACCCGGGCGGCGACGGCGACGTCGGCAACATGAACGACCTGGCCCGCGCGACCGGGGCGCCCGCGCTCTTCGGGTACGTCATGGGCGGCGACTGCGTGGTGGTGGAGGCGGCGGCGCCGGGGAGCGGGGCGTGGACGACCTGCCTGGCGCGGGCGGCGACGGCCAGGTACCTGGACGCCGGCCGGGAGGGGCTGACGCTGGAGGACTACTTCCTGGAGCCGCGCGACGCCGCCGGGCGGGCCGTCGCCTGGGCCGCCGAGGCCGGGCGCACCGCGGACGCCGGCGAACTGCTCGACGTGCTCACCGCCGACCCCGGCCCCCTGGCCGAGGACCTGCTGTTCCGGCTCCTCGACCGGCTGGGCGTCGTCCCCCTGTGACCCGCCCGGGGCGCCGGGCGGCCGCTCCCGGACGGAACCCCGCCGCTGGAAGGGTCCTGTGACCGTCCTGCGACGGAGGTGGGGCGGTCCTGCGCCGGTTGCGGGCACCGGCCGGATCCGGGTGACGAAACGCGCCACGACCGCGCTCTTCCGGATGTGACGACGACACAGCAGGAGACCAGGCCCCAGGCGGCGGCGAAGCCGGTGCGCTGGGCGGCGGACGCGGTGGCCACGATGCGCGAGGGAGCACGGCTGCGCCTCGACTACTCGGTGCAGAGCCTGTGGCGCGTCGACCGGATGATCGAGAGCATCCGGCGGGAGGGGGCGCCGTACGCCGCCGTCGAGACGGTGCTGCGCGGACTCGGCGCGTACGCCGGCGAGGTGATCATCCGCCGGACGGGCGCCGAGTGGTGGGCGGCGGGCGGCGACCACTGGGTGCGCACCCCCGACGGCCGTCTGTGGGACCCGATCGACGAGGCCCGCCGCTGCTTCGCCGGCGACGGCTCGCTGCGGCTGCTGTGCCGGGACGCGACGGACGGGGCCCGGCCCTGAGGAGCGGGCGGCGGGGCGGCGCGACCGGTGTGCTCGCGCGGCGCGGCCGCCGGCCCGTCCCCGGCCCGTTCCCGGCGCGTGACGTTCACCGCGCCGCATCCGCTGGTTCAGCGAAGGAGCCGTGCGGGAGGCGTTCCGCGGGCCGGGAGAAGGGGCGGGGCCGGGGATGGGCGAGACGGACGGGCGGGCGCCGGGCGCGCGCGGGATGCGGACGTACGCGACGGGGTTCGTCACCCGGGTCACCGCCCGCCACCGGCTGCCGCTGGACTACTCCGTGGCCAGCCTGCGCGTCGTCGACTTCCTGATCGACGGGCTGCGCAAGGGCGGCGCCGACGGGGAGCGGGCGCAGGCCGTCCTCTTCGGCCTCGGGGCGTACGTCGGCGAGGTGCTGGTGCGCCGCGCGGGGGCGGTCTGGGTGGACCTCGACGCCGACCAGCGGGCCTGCTTCGGCCAGCCGGTCGGCGTGCGGATGCCGGACGGGCGGGTCTGGAACCCGATCGGCAAGGTCCACAACCGCTTCCGGACCGGCGGCCCGGAGGAGTCGTTGCGGACCTTCTACCTGACGCTGCACGGGCGGGCGCGGCGGACCGCGGTGCGGGGGGCGCGCACGGGGTGACGCCGGGCCGCGACGTGCTCCCGGACCCGCGGGGCGGCGGGCGACTGTGACATTTCCGTGCGAGCCGACGCTGATGACCTTGGAGGCGTGGCGCGGCCTGCCGTGCCACACGGTGCGGGCTCACCGGGGCTCGCCGGTGACTCGGTACGGACGAGGACGTTTCTTGGGCCACGGAGGGGAACCCCGCCGCACGCAGGCGTACGACGGGGAATTGGGCGCGGCCGTCGCGCGGGCCCAGGACGGTGACGAGGCCGCGTTCGCGGTCGCCTACCGGATCGTGCAGCCCGGCCTGCTGGGCTATCTGCGCGGGCTGGTGGGCGACGACGCCGAGGACGTGGCGTCCGACGCCTGGCTGGAGATCGCCCGGGACCTCGGGCGGTTCAAGGGCGACGGCGCCGGCTTCCGCGGCTGGACGGCGACCATCGCCCGGCACCGGGCGCTGGACCATCTGCGCCGCCGGAAGGTGCGGCCCCGCTCGGCGGCGCTGGAACAGGACGTCCTGGACATGCCGGGCCCGCACAGCACCCACGACCAGGCGCTGGAGGCCATGTCCACCGAGCGCGCCCTCGAACTGGTCCGCGGGCTGCCGCGCGACCAGGCCGAGGCCGTGCTGCTGCGGGTCGTGGTCGGCCTCGACGGCCCGGCCGCCGCGCGCGTCCTCGGCAAGCGGCCCGGAGCGGTCCGCACGGCCGCGTACCGGGGGCTGAAGCGCCTGGCCAGGCAACTGGGCGCCGAAGGTGTGACGGATGAGGCGCCGAGGACGCTGGGTGAGTCGAAGTGAACGGTGTCGGCCACGGGCCGCGGGGCCGGGCGGACGGACCCACCGGAGCGAGCGGGCCCGGCGGGCCGGACAGGGACGGAAGCGAACATGGGTGAACGGCGAAGCGACGGCAACCCCGGAGGCCGTCGGTGTGCGCACCCCGGCCGCGTCGCCTCCGGCCCCCGCAGCACCGCCGACACCGCCGGACTGGAGGCGCTGCTCGCCGCCGTGATGCGCGCGGACGAGATCGACGCCGAGGCCGAGCAGCGCGCCGTGGCCGCGTTCCGCGCCGCCCGGGCCGCGGGGGCGCACCCGACGCGCACCCGCCGCCGGGACGACTGGCGGCCCCGGGAGCGGTGGCGGGCGGGCCGCCCGCCGCGGGTCACGTTCTCCGTGCTCCTCGCGGGCCTCGCCCTGGGCGGCGTCGCGTTCGCCGCGGTCGGCACGGCGGGCTCCGCCCCGGACGCCGGTGACGACGCGCCCCGCCCCCGCCCCGCGACGAGCGCCCCGCCCCACCGGATCCCGGACCCCGCCGCCACGGCCTTCGGCGCCCCTTCCGCCACGGCCTCCGGCGCCCCCGCCGCCACGGTCTCCGGCGCCCCTTCCGCCACGGCCTCCGGCGCCCCCGCCGCCACGGCCTCCGGCACCCCCTCCGGCGGGCCGGGCCGTCCGGGGACGGCCCGGGAAACCGAGGCGCACTGCCGCGCCTACGAGCGGGTCGGGGGCCGGGGCGGGGCGCTGGACGCGCGTGCCTGGCAGCGGCTCGTCGAGATGGCGGGCGGTGCGGACGAGGTCGCCGCGTACTGCGCCGGGCGACCGGCGGAAGGGACGGGCGGAACCGGCCCCGGCACCGGTGACGGCACCCCCGGTCCGGCCAACGGCGGTGCGGGCGAGGCAGGCAGCGGTGCGGGCAACGGCAACGGCAGCGCGAGTACGGGCGCGGGCAGCAGCCGCGGCAGCGCGAGTACGGGCGCGGGCAGCAGTCGCGGCAGCGCGAGTACGGGCGCGGGCGGCGCGGGCGCCGGTGCGGGCGAGGCCGCCTCCAGGAACCCGTGACCCGGCGGAGCTCGTGCGCGTCCGCCGTCGTCCGCTTCCCCCCGGCGACGGTGACGCCCCGACGGATCCCGCGGTCCTCGCCGCCGAGGCAACGGCCGGGGCCGCCACCCCCCACAGGAGAGGCCCCGGCCGTCGCGCGGTACGGGCCGCGCGGCGGCCCGTACTCCCTACAGCGCCGCGCCCGCCGTTTGTGTCACACCCCCCTGCGTCACGGGTTAGTTGCATCTTCTACAAACATGGACGGGGAGCGGTTTGACGACGTAACGTGCCTTTCGCGCCGAACTGCGGAGGGCATCCGTCCCCCGCTGCCACCTGCGGTGACCACCGCAACCACCCGCGGCCGTACGGACGGCCGCACCCATCGGACGAGCAACCACGACGGCGAGAACCCGGTGCGCGAGAGCGGCGCCGGTCAAGGTGCAGAAGGGCGCGCGCGGTGCTGGGGGACGACGCGGAGCTGACGGCCGCGGTGCGTGCGGCACAGGACGGGGACGAGACCGCGTTCCGGACGGTGTACCGCGCGGTGCATCCACGGCTGCTGGGGTACGTACGGACGCTGGTCGGCGACCCGGACGCGGAGGACGTGACCTCCGAGGCATGGCTGCAGATAGCCCGTGACCTGGGGCGGTTCAGCGGTGACGCGGACCGGTTCCGCGGCTGGGCCGCCCGGATCGCCCGCAACCGCGCCCTCGACCACATCCGGATGCGGGGGCGCCGGCCCGCGATCGGCGGCGACGAGACCGAGCTGACCGGCAAGCCCGCCGAGTCCGACACCGCGGGCGAGGCCATCGAGGCCCTGGCCACCGACAGTACGCTCTCCTTGATCGCCCGGCTGCCGCAGGACCAGGCCGAGGCCGTCGTCCTGCGGGTGGTCGTGGGCCTCGACGCCAAGACCGCCGCCGAGACCCTGGGCAAGCGTCCGGGTGCCGTACGGACCGCGGCGCACCGCGGTCTCAGGCGCCTGGCCGAGCTGCTCGGCGACGATCCGGAATCGGCCGGCGTGCTCGGCGCACTGCCCGCTCAGCGAGAACCGCGCGGCCGTGCGGTGACGTCCGCCGGTGTGACGCACGCGCGGACGCGGACGCAGAAGGACATGTGATGGCCGACGAGCAGTACAAGTGGCTGGACCGCGAAACGGCGGAGCTCTTACTGCGCGGAGAGTCCCTCGAAGCCGTCGACGCCGCCCATCGCGACGAGGCCGAGCGGCTCGCCGAAGCCCTCGGCGCCCTGTCCGTGACACCCTCGCCGACCAGCGAGGAACTCCCCGGCGAGGCCGCCGCCCTGGCTGCCTTCCGCAAGGCCCGCGCGGAGCGGGACGCCGAGCGCGCCGACCTCGGCTGGCCCGCCGGAGCCCAGCCTTCCGCCGCCGGGCCGGTGCGGGCCGGCGGCCGGGACGGCGCGGGCCGGCGCCCCCGCTGGGGCCGTCCGGTACGCCTGGCGCTGGCCGCCGCCCTGACCGTCGGCGCGGTCGGCGGGATCGCGGTCGCGGCCGGAACCGGAGTCCTCCCGATGCCGTTCGACGGCGAACCGGAGCCCGCCGCGTCCACCGCGACCCCCGACCGCCCGTCGGCGTCGCCCTCGCCCTGGGGCACCACCCGGGACGAGACCGAGCCCGAGGGCTCGGCGCGCGGGGAAGCCGGGGCCGAGGCGGGCGGTGACACGGCCACGGAGCGCGGCCCGGCCGCCGGGGACGGGCGGGAGGTCGTCGCCGCGTGCCGTGACGTCCGCGCCGGCGAGGAACTGACCGCCGCCCGCAAGCGCGTGCTGGAGGGCGCGGCGGGCAGCTCCTCCCGAGTGTGGGCGTACTGCGAGGGCGTCCTGGCCGACAGCGGCGACGGCGCCGGGACCGCCGAGGACACCGGAGCCACCGGAGCCACCGGCCGGAACGGCCAGGGCGACCAGAACGGCAAGTCCGGCGAATCCGCCGGGGCCGACGAGCCGAGCGGGAACGGCAGCGGCAACGGGAACGGCAGCGGCAACGGCGGCAACAGCGGCGGCAACGGGAACAGCAGCGGCAACAGCAACAAGAGCGGCAACGGGAACGCCAACGGCAACAACGGCAAC
>NZ_BAAATK010000013.1:0-57508 GCF_039533365.1 Streptomyces glaucus | reverse complement strand
GAGCGGCAACAGCAACAAGAGCGGCAACGGGAACGCCAACGGCAACAACGGCAACAACGGCAAGGCCGGCAGAGCGGCCGAAGAGGGCGAGGGTGACGAGAAGGGCAGGGCCGAGGGGAAGGCCAAGGACGGCGGGAGCGGCGACCGCGCCACCTCCAAGGCGGCGCGCTCTGCCTCCTAGACCTCTCCGACCTGCGGTTTCATCACCCGTCTCGGGAGTGGTGAAAATTTTTTCGCCAAGGGTGTGACACTTTCGCCCGCCGCGGCGCAGTCATGAGTGAGCCGACTGGTCATCGGCCGTCGCACGGAGCCGGGGTTCCCCCCGTACCCGCGGCTCGTGCACCTGGCGCGGGCGGGACACGTTCCCCCGGTCCCGCCCGCGCCCCTCTTTCCTCCCTCACCAGTGGACGACGACCTTGTCGCCCTTCCTCACCTGCGCGTACAGGTCCGCGATCGCCGCCTCGTCCCGCACGTTGACGCAGCCGTGCGAGGCGCCGGCGTAGCCGCGGGCCGCGAAGTCGGAGGAGAAGTGCACGGCCTGGCCGCCGCTGAAGAACATCGCGTACGGCATGGACGCGTCGTACAGCGTCGACCAATGGTGCCGGGACTTCCAGTACACCTGGAACACGCCCTCCCGGGTCGGCGTGTACCGCGAGCCGAACCGGACCGCCATCGTCGACACGGTCCGCCCGTCGACCATCCAGCGCAGCGTCCGGGTCGACTTGCTGATGCACAGCACCCGGCCGGTCAGGCAGCGGGCGTCCGGCGCGTCGGCGGGCTGTCCGCCCATCAGGTACAG
This sequence comes from Streptomyces glaucus, assembly GCF_039533365.1. Lineage (NCBI taxonomy): Bacteria > Bacillati > Actinomycetota > Actinomycetes > Kitasatosporales > Streptomycetaceae > Streptomyces > Streptomyces glaucus. Next base: position 56,709 of record NZ_BAAATK010000013.1, on the reverse strand, counting down.
CTCCCAGTGGCCCGGTTCGCGGGTCATGTCCAGCAGCCGCCGCCAGGTGACGGTGTCGGTCCGCCCGGTCGGCGGCAGCCCGCGCTTGCCCTGGAAGCCGCGGACCGCGCGCTCCGTCAGGTCGTCGTAGGTCCCGGTCGGCCCGTCGAGGAGCCACTCGGCCTGGCGCAGCCGGGCCTGGAGCTCGCGCACGTCCCGGCCGGTGTCCCCGCGGGACCACAGCACGGCCGGCGCCGCCCCCGCCGGCGGCGGCGCGTCCGGCCCGCCGCCGGGGGAGGCGGCGGCCGGGGGCGTGGCGGGGACGTCGATGCGCACCGGCGAACGGTGCCCGCCGTCCGCGCCCGTCCCCTGGACGGTGCAGCCGCCCACCGCCGCCAGCGCCAGCAGCGCACCGATCGCCCCGTTCCTGCCCGTCCTGCGCACCACGGCCCCCCGCCGTCTCGTCGCGTCCGCCCGGTCCGTTCCGGCGTCCCCTGAGATGTTCCCCGCGGATGACGTGCCGCGAACGGCACGGCATGGTGGTGACCGGGGCCGCGGCGCGGCTGTGAGCAAGGTCCCAGTCCGCCCCGGTCCACCAGGTGCTCGCCCGCCGCTACAGTCCGTCGAAGGGTCGGCCTGTACTGGCGGGTAACGGGCGAGTATCCGCCGCACAACTGCTCAGCGGGAGGCACACACCATGGCGCGTGAGTCGGAGTCCGGACTGCCCATCGAGCCGGTCTACGGGCCGGAGGACCTGGAGGGCTGGGATCCGGCCGAGAAGCTGGGCGAGCCGGGGACGTACCCCTTCACCCGCGGCGTGTACCCGACGATGTACACCGGCCGCCCCTGGACGATGCGCCAGTACGCCGGTTTCGGCACGGCCGTGGAGTCCAACGCCCGCTACAAGCAGCTGATCGCCAACGGCACCACGGGCCTGTCGGTCGCCTTCGACCTGCCCACCCAGATGGGCCACGACTCCGACGCCCCGATCGCGCACGGCGAGGTCGGCAAGGTGGGCGTCGCCATCGACTCGATCGACGACATGCGGGTGCTGTTCGACGGCATCCCGCTGGACAAGGTCTCCACGTCGATGACGATCAACGCCCCGGCCGCGCTGCTGCTGCTCCTCTACCAGCTGGTCGCCGAGGAGCAGGGCGTCAGCGCCGACAAGCTCACCGGCACGATCCAGAACGACGTGCTCAAGGAGTACATCGCGCGCGGGACGTACATCTTCCCGCCCAAGCCCTCCCTGCGCCTGATCGCCGACATCTTCCAGTACTGCCGGGCCGAGATCCCGAAGTGGAACACGATCTCGATCTCCGGCTACCACATGGCCGAGGCCGGCGCCTCCCCCGCGCAGGAGATCGCCTTCACCCTCGCCGACGGCATCGAGTACGTCCGCACCGCGGTCGCGGCCGGCATGGACGTCGACGACTTCGCGCCCCGCCTGTCCTTCTTCTTCGTCGCCCGCACCACGATCCTGGAGGAGGTCGCCAAGTTCCGCGCCGCGCGCCGGATCTGGGCGCGGGTGATGAAGGAGGAGTTCGGCGCCGAGAACCCCAAGTCGCTGATGCTGCGCTTCCACACGCAGACCGCCGGGGTGCAGCTGACGGCCCAGCAGCCCGAGGTGAACCTCGTGCGCGTCGCCGTGCAGGCGCTGGCCGCGGTCCTCGGCGGCACCCAGTCGCTGCACACCAACTCCTTCGACGAGGCGATCGCGCTGCCGACCGACAAGAGCGCCCGGCTCGCCCTGCGCACCCAGCAGGTCCTCGCCCACGAGACGGACGTGACGGCGACGGTCGACCCCTTCGCGGGTTCGTACGTCATCGAGAAGATGACCGACGACGTGGAGGCGGCCGCCCTGGAGCTGATGCAGAAGGTGGAGGACCTCGGCGGCGCGGTCGACGCCATCGAGCGCGGCTTCCAGAAGAGCGAGATCGAGCGCAACGCCTACCGCATCGCCCAGGAGACCGACTCCGGCGAACGGGTCGTGGTCGGCGTCAACCGCTTCCAGCTCGACGAGGAGGAGCCCTACGAGCCGCTGCGCGTGGACCCGGCCATCGAGGCCCAGCAGGCGGAACGGCTCGCGAAGCTGCGCGCCGAGCGCGACCAGCGGGCGGTGGACACCGCGCTGGCCGCGCTGAGGAAGGCCGCCGAGGGCGAGGACAACGTCCTGTACCCGATGAAGGAGGCGCTGCGGGCCCGGGCGACGGTGGGCGAGGTGTGCAACGCGCTGCGCGAGGTGTGGGGGACGTACGTGCCGTCGGACGCGTTCTGACCCGGCGGGCCGCCGTGCGACACTCCCTGTCATGTTCGGCGTCATAGACCTCCCCACCTACCTCGCGGGCCTGATCCTCATCGTCCTGCTGCCCGGTCCCAACTCCCTCTACGTGCTGTCCGTCGCCGCCCGGCACGGCGTCCGCGCCGGGTACCGGGGGGCGGCCGGGGTGTGGTGCGGGGACACCGTGCTGATGACCCTGTCGGCGGCCGGGGTCGCCTCGCTGCTGCAGGCCAACGCCGTGCTGTTCGGGATCGTGAAGTACGCCGGCGCCGGGTACCTGACCTGGCTCGCGGTCGGGATGCTGCGGGCCGCGTGGGCGATGTGGCGGACCCGGCGGGAGCGGGCGGCGGAGGGGGCGCCGGCCGGTGCCGCCGGGAGCGAGGAGCGGCCCTTCCGGCGGGCGCTGATCATCAGCCTGTGCAACCCGAAGGCGATCCTGTTCTTCGTCGCCTTCTTCGTGCAGTTCGTCGACCCGGGCTACGCCCACCCGGCCCTCTCCTTCGTCGTCCTCGGCGCCTTCGCCCAGCTCTTCAGCTTCCTGTACCTCAGCGCGCTGATCTTCAGCGGCACCAGGCTGGCCGCCGCCTTCCGGCGCCGCAAGCGGCTGTCGGCGACGGCCACCTCGGCGGCGGGCGCGCTGTTCCTCGGGTTCGCCGTGAAGCTGACGCTGGCCGGCGCCTGACGGCTCAGCCCCGGCCGAAGCGGGCCGTGTAGTCCGCGAGGCCGGCCGGGGTGTCGCCGGCCCAGCCGACGTACCCGTCCGGGCGGACGAGGAACAGCCCCGGCCCGTACGCCGGGTGGGCCGGTCCCCGCACCACGCGCACCGGCTCCGGCACCGCGGGCGCCGGCACGTCCAGCGCGAGCAGCGTCCAGTGCGGGCCGCGGAAGGCGTCGAAGAGCCGTACGCCGCCCACCGTCCCGTCGGGCGCGCGGTCCCCGGCGCGCACCCGGCCCGCCGGGGCGGTACGGCTCTCCCGGGCGAGCGACGACTCCCGGTAGTGCAGATCCAGTTGCGTGGTCGCCGCCCCGCGCCGCTCCTGCCCGCGGTGCACGCGCGTCGACAGGCCGAGCACCTCCGCGGCCACGGCCCGCCGCTCCTCCTGGTAGGTGTCCAGCAGCCCCGGGTCCGCGCCGCCCAGCACCGCGCCCAGCTTCCAGCCCAGGTTGTAGGCGTCCTGCACGCTGGTGTTGAGCCCCTGCCCGCCGGCCGGCGAGTGGATGTGCGCCGCGTCCCCGGCGAGGAACACCCGGCCCGCCCGGAACCGGTCCGCGAGCGCCGTCCGCGGCCGGAACTCCGAGGCCCACCGCACCTCCGTCACGTCGTCGGGGGCCAGATGGGAGCGGGCGGCGACCGCCCTGCGGACGCCGGCCGGGGAGAGGTCCACGGCGGTGTCCTCCGGGAAACGGGCGACGACCTGGAAGTCCTCGGTCCCGGCGAGCGGGCACACCGTGAGGAAGCCCTGGTCGTCCCCGCGCGGCGGGAAGAGGTGCCAGTGGTCGCGGTCCAGGCCCGTGATCCGCACGTCCGCCACGAGCGTCGGCAGCGGGTCGACCTCCTCGCCGGTCATGCCGACGCCGACCGCGCGCCGCACGGCCGAGCGCCCGCCGTCGGCGGCCACCGCGTACCGGGCGGTCAGCTCGGTGCCGTCGCCGCACCGCACCCGTACGCCGGAGGCGTCCTGGTCGAGGTCCGTCACCTCCCGGCCGAAGGCGATCCGTCCGCCCAGCTCCTCCAGCCGCGCCCGCAGGATCTCCTGCGTGCGCCACTGCGGCACCATCCACGGCTCGTTGTACGGCGCGTCCTCGGTCACCTCGACCGGGTCGGACATCCGGTGCTCGCCCATCCGCCGGCCGTCCCGCCAGACCATCCCGGTCGGGTAGCCCCCGCCGGCCGCGCGGATCGCCGCCAGCACGCCGAGGTCGTCGAACACCTCCATGGTGCGCGGCTGGATCCCCTTGCCGCGCGAGCCGGGAAACAGCCCGTCCGCCCGCTCCACGACCAGCGCGTCCACGTTGCGCCGGGCCAGATCGATGCCGAGGGCGAGCCCGGTGGGGCCCGCGCCCGCGATCAGTACGTCCACTGTCATGCCGCCACACTCCTTAACGCCGTTAAGTGCTGTGGTCACGAGCGTGCCCTTAACGGCGTTAAGCTGTCAAGCTGTTCCGCGTGGGTACCGAACGACGCGCCCCCCTCGACCGCCAGCGGGTCGCGGACACGGCGCTGAAGCTGCTGAACGAGGTCGGGCTGGAGGGCCTGACGCTGCGGGCCATCGCCAGGGAGCTGGACGTCAAGGCGCCGGCGCTGTACTGGCACTTCAAGGACAAGCAGGCGCTGCTGGACGAGATGGCGACCGAGATGTACCGGCGCATGGCCGCCGGCACCTCCCGCGACCCGGACGACACCTGGCAGGAGCGGCTGCGGAAGGCCAGCCGGGGGCTGCGCGCGGCGCTGCTCGGCTATCGCGACGGGGCGAAGGTGTTCAGCGGGTCACGGTTCACCGGCATCGAGCACGCCGAGCGGATGGAGGACGACCTGCGGCTGTTCACGGCCGCGGGATTCAGCCTGCCGCGGGCGGTGCGCGCGCTGACCACGGCGCACCTGTACACGCTCGGCTTCGTCACCGAGGAGCAGGGCGTGCGCCCGGTGCCCGGTGAGCGGCGAGCGGGCTACGACATGGCGGAGCGCGCCCGCCTGATGGCCGGCTTCCCGCTGTCGGCCGCGGCGGGCGCGGAGATCTTCGAGGACCACGACCGGCACTTCGAGGAAGGCCTGGACCTGCTGATCGCGGGGATCGAGGCGCGGCAGGCGGATTCCTGACCCGCCGTCAGGTCCGTCCGGCCGGGGACCGGCGCGTCCCGCGGGCCGCGCGCGGGCCGGCCGGCGGCAGCGGATCCGGGGGGAGCCGCCGGCCGGCGGCGGAGCGAGGGCGGACCGCCGGCCGGCGGCGGATCGCGGCGGGCCGCCGGCCGGCCGTACGCCCCGTGAAGGGTCAGCGCGCCCGGGAGAGCGCCGACCGCAGCCGCGGGGTCAGCGGCTCCTCGACGAACCGGTTCAGCAGCCAGGCCAGCAGCAGCATCGAGGCCACCGTCAGGGCGAAGCTCGGCGCCGACGCCAGGTGCAGACCGCGGTGCAGGGCGTGGATCACCACCCAGCCGAGGTGCTCGTGGACCAGGTAGAACGGGTAGGTCAGCGCGCCCGCCACGGTCAGCCAGCGCCAGTTCGCCCACTGCAGCCAGCCCAGCGCGATCGCCGCCACCGCCGCGAAACCGAGCGTCACCACGAGGACGATCCCGAACGACGAGCGGTAGGAGAAGGCGTCCACGCTCGGCGCGTGCCAGAGCTCCCGGACCGCGTGGTGCTGCCCGATCAGCCAGCTCACCCCCACGATGCCCCATGCGCAGGCGTCCCGCCGGTCGCGGTGGACCAGGTAGAGGCCGATGCCGCCGACGAAGAACGGGGCGTACTCGGGCATCAGGACCAGGTCCAGCAGCGGCTCGTTCGCGGCCTGGGCGATCGCCGCCGCCAGGGTCCAGCCCGCGCAGAACAGGACGACCCGGTGGCGATTCGCCCCGGGCAGGACGACGCACAGCGCGAACAGGGCGTAGAAGCGGATCTCCGCCCACAGCGTCCAGCACACGCCCAGCACCCGGTCCGCGCCCAGGGGCTGCTGCAGCATCGTCAGGTTCACCAGCGCGTCGCTCGGCGACACCGCCTCGTAGGCGACCGTCGGCAGGGCGAACACCGCCGTCACCAGTACGACCGCCACCCAGTAGGCGGGCAGCAGACGGGACGCGCGGGAGGCGAAGAACGACGCCAGCGGGCGGCCCCAGCCGCTCATGCAGATCACGAAACCGCTGATCACGAAGAAGACCTGCACGCCGAGACAGCCGTAGGCGAAGAACTCGTGCAGCGTGGGGAACTGCCGCGCGGGCGAGGTGCCCCAGGCGTCGGTGACCTCGCCGCCCCGCCCGCCGTAGTGGTACGCCGCCACCATCAGCGCGGCGACCAGCCGCAGCCCGTCCAGGGCGCGCAGCCGGCCGCCCGGGCGCTTCGCCGCCCGCGGCGGCGCGGCCGGGGCGTTCCGCTCCCGGACGGACGCGGCCACGGCGGGCTGCGGCCTCGATGTGCTGACGGCCGTTTCGGTCACGCTGCTGCCTTTCCCGGGACGCTGCGGGTTCTGTCGGGCGTGCTCCTGACCGCCTTCACCCAGGCCGGAGGAGAACCGCTACCGGAAGCGTAGGACGGGACTTCGCGTACGACTGTTCGACAAAGTCACCCTTTACCGGCCTGTCCCCAAGGGTTCATCCGACGGTTCTCCGCCTGTTCCGTCCGGCGCTCAGCGGCGTACCGCCTTCTGGATCGCGCGGGCCCGGCGCACGATCCGGCGCGCGGTGGCGCTGCGCGGGAGGAACGACAGCTGGGCGGGCACCCCGCCGGGCAGTCCCAGCGAGGTGAGACGCCTCTTCTTGAAGTACCGCCGGGTGTAGGCGTTCAGATGCCGCGCCAGGTACTGCTCGGCCTCCGGGCGCAGCTCGGGCAGGATCTTCGGCTGCATCGCGAAGCCGACGGCCCGGACCAGGCCGGCGAGGGCGTCGGTGTCCGCGCTCCGGCGCTGCTCCTCGACGGCGGCGCGGTCGGTCAGCTCGGGCAGCAGCGCGTCGACGATGGTGACGGGGACGCGGTTGCTGTTCTCGTACGGGGTGAGGCGCTCCAGCAATATCTCCGTGCCCACGCGGGCGACCGGCAGGCGGTACAGCGCGGACGCGGTGAGCAGGGCGGTGGAGAAGCAGCCGACGACCAGCGCCGGACGCATCCGCTGGTACAGCACCTCGGCCAGGACCGGTGTGTCCAGCACCGTGAGGTCCACGCCGAGCTTCTCGGCCTCCTGCTCCAGGGTGCGGGCGTAGCGGGCCGGGGCGGTCGGGTGCGGCTTGAACACGACGCGGGTGTGGCCCAGGCCGAAGGCGCCCCTGAGCATCCGCACATGCAGGTCCTCCTCCTCGTCGGGGGAGAGGATGCCGAGCGCGGACAGGTACTGGCCCAGCAGCAGCGCGGGCTCCTCGATCCGGGGCAGCTCGGCCCCGGTGTCGACGAGTTCGGCCAGCACCTTGGTGAACGCGGCGGTCGGCACCACCTCCGGCTCCACGCCGAACTCGGTGAGCAGCAGCGGCTTCAGACCCGGCACCAGTTCGAGGTGGAGCAGCCGCTCGATCCGCGTGCCGACCAGCGGGTCGATCTTGTTGCGGGTGGGTCCGTAGCTCATCAGGCCGTCGGCGTAGACCGTCACGGGCGCGCCGACGAAGATCTGCGCCACGCCGAGCGCCGGATGCACCTGGATCGACTCGACGGCGAGCTCCACGTCGTCGTCACCGAGGTCCCAGGCCAGCCGCAGGTACCGCTCCCACAGGGGGACGTCGTCCGCGCGCGGCGCCCAGCCCCCCGGATGGAAGGGGAAGATGGTCTCGTTCCACGACACCACGTCGTCGAACCGGTCGCGCAGCCGCTCGAACCCGGGCATGTCGTCGACCGCCGGAGTGGTCTCCGGCGTCGCCGCGTTGTTGGACACGAGCAGGATCCGCCGGTCGGCGGCGTCGAAGCAGCCGGCGTCCAGGGCGGCGGCCAGCGTGGCCGTGCCGTACAGCGTCGAGGCGAGGAAGATCTGCGTGGTCACGCGGCCACCTCCGCGCCCTGGGCGGGACGGCGGCGCAGCCGGCGCAGACGCGTGGCGCGCTCGGTGTCCATGGAGTCGAGCGCCTGGTCGAGCACGTCCTGCGGCATGCGCCGCAGCGCGGCGGCGCTCATCGACTTCAGTTTCCGGGCCACGGGAGGCTCGAACCTTTCGATGGATCCAAGGTGGTGGGAAATGATCGCGCAGTAGGTGCGCACGGCCTTCGGCAGCAGGGTCGCCGCGTCCGGGTCCGCGGCGGTCTCCTCGACGACCTGGTCGAAGGCGCGGATGAAGTCGAGCTGGCGCACGTCGCCGATCTGGGTGAGCGACGAGGCCACCCCGCGCCGGTAGAACACGCCGAGCAGCCCGGAGACCGCGAAGGACTCCGCTTCCCGGTGCAGCTTCCAGATCCACGGCCGGTCCTCGGCGGTGCGCAGCCCGTCCGGGAAGTGCAGCAGGCCGCGGTCGAGCAGCCGGCGGTGGTAGATGCCGGCCCAGGCGTAGGGGTAGTCGACCGAGGTGGAGCGGTGCGTGGGCAGGATCGCGTCGCGCGGGCGCAGGACGACGCCCCGGCGGCCGAGCGGCACCCGGTGCACGGAACGGGCCCGCGCGGTGCACTGGACGTGGTCGACGCGCAGGAAGTCGCAGCCCAGCTCTTCGATCTGGGCGACGAGGCGGGCGTAGTAGCCGGGGGCCAGCCAGTCGTCGCCGTCCAGGAAGGTCAGGTACTCGCCGCGCGCCGCGTCGATGCCGGTGTTGCGCGCGGTGGCCAGGCCGCCGTTCTGCTCGTGCCTGACCAGCACCGCGCCGGGCAGCTCGCGCTCCGCGCGCGCGAGGATGTCCGGTGTGCCGTCGGTCGAGCAGTCGTCGACGAGAATGAACTCGAAGTCCTCACGCGCGTTCGCGCGCAGGCTCCGGAGGGTGTCGGGGGCGTATTGCTGCACGTTGTAGAACGGCACGATGACGGAGAGCTTGAGCACGTCAGCGACGTTAGGGGGCGGCCCGGCCTTCGTCTTTACCTGAAACTTGCGGTCGGGTGAACGGCGCATGGCGATGCCATGAAGCAGGCGCTATTCCGCGCTCCCGGCGGCCCGATTCGCCATTCGGCGGCGTGCTGTTAACCGTTTGTTGCACTCGGGTTGGGCGGTTCCTAGAAATGGCTTCCTAGCGTCTTCGGCGTGCCAGCAAGTGCAGCAAGTACCACGACGACGGGGCCGGCGGAGACGGCGAGGCCCCGGCGGATCGCCGTCCTCGCGGATTCCGACACCCGGTGGAAGTGGGGCGCCCTCACCGCGAACCGCATCGCCCCGGCCGGTCCCGACGGCTCGGACCTCCGCCTGGACGGCTACCTCCTGCGGGGCCGCGCCACGCCCACCGCCCGCCAGCTGCGGGAGGTCGGCGTCCGGGCGGACGCCCTGCACGAGGTGACCGCGGTCGAGTTCCTGCGGGCGATGGCCGAGGAGTCCTACGACATCCTGGTCCTCGCCCTGGTCGGCGGCGGGGTGCAGGCGATGCTGCACGGCCTGAAGCGGGTCTGGGAGGACCGGGCCGACCGGCCCGTCGTCGTCACCGGCTACGTCGGCGTCGTCTACGAGAAGCTCGCCGACGGCCTGCTGCTGCGGCACGGCGCCGACCTCGTGCTCGCCAACTCCCGCCAGGACGCGGAGCGTTTCCGCGCCGTGTACGAGGGGGTGGGCGCCGACGCCTCGTCGGTGACCGAGGTGGCGCTGCCGTTCCTGGGCGGGGAGCCCTACACCGGCGAGCACGACCCCTACACGGTCGTCTTCGCCGCCCAGCCCTCGGTGCCGGAGAGCCGCAAGGACCGTACGTACCTGCTGAACCGGCTGATCCGGCACGCCCGTGCGCACCCCGAGCGCGAGGTGCTGCTCAAGCTGCGCTCCAAGCCGGGCGAGCACACCACCCACATCGAGGAGCTGCCCTACCAGAAGCTGGCGCAGAAGACGGACCTGCCGCCCAACTTCCGCCTGGTGTACGGGCACATGGGCGAGGTCCTCGACCGCACCGACCTGCTGGTGACCGTCAGCTCCACGGCGGCGCTGGAGTCGCTGCACCGCCGCATCCCCACGGTCGTGCTCACCGACCTCGGCGTGCGCGAGGCGCTGGGCAACCACCACTTCGTCGGCTCCGGCTGCCTCGCCTCCTGGGACCAGCTCGACGCCGGCCACCGCCCGGTGCCCGACGAGGAGTGGGTCGCCCGGCAGGGCGTCGCGGCCGGGGGCTCCTCCTCCGGGGGAGGCTCCTACGCGACCGCCTTCGACGCGGCCCGCGAGCGCATCGCCGAACTGCTCGCCCAGCCCGGCGGACTGCCGCCGCTCACCCCGTACTACACGCCCGCCACCGCCCCCGGCTATCTGCCCGGCATCCTCGCCCGCCACCACCTCGGCCCGGACGGCACCCCGCTGCCCGGCGCGCCCGCCGCCGACAGGGAGCCCGGACCGGTCCGGCAGATCGTGCGCCGGGCGGCGCGCGGCGCCTACCGGCACGGCGTGCAGCGGGTCGCCCCGGTGATCCGGCGCATGGGGGAGCTGTGAGTCCCGGGACGACACCCGCCGCCGTACGTCAAGGAGTACATCCCATGTCCGACCAGGAAGCGGGCCGGGGCGCCGGAGCGCGCCGCGTGCTCGCGGTGATCCCCGCCCGCGGCGGCTCCAAGGGCGTGCCCGCGAAGAACCTCGCCCCCGTCGGCGGCGTACCGCTGGTCGCCCGGGCCGTGCGCGAGTGCCGCGCCGCCCGGCTGGTGACCGACGTCGTCGTCTCCACCGACGACCAGGCCATCGCCGCCGCCGCCCGGCAGGCCGGCGCCGAGGTGGTGCTGCGTCCGGCCGCCATCGCCGGCGACACCGCCACCTCCGAGGCCGCCGTGCTGCACGCCATGGACGCGCACGAGGCGCTGCACGGCCGTCCGGTGGACATCGTGCTGCTCGTCCAGTGCACCAGCCCGTTCGTGGTCCGCGAGGACATCGACGGGGTCGCCGCCGCGGTCGCCGAGAACGGCGCCGACACCGCCGTCACCGTCGCGCCCTTCCACGGCTTCCTCTGGCGGGACGCCGACGCCGAGGCGGCCACCGGCGGCGCGGCCACCGCCGCCGACTCCCTGAGCAGCGGCGGCGGCTACGGCGTCAACCACGACAAGTCCTTCCGCCCCCGCCGCCAGGACCGCCCGCAGGACCTGCTGGAGACCGGCGCCGCCTACGCCATGGACGCGGCCGGCTTCCGCGAGCACCGGCACCGCTTCTTCGGCCGCACCGAGCTGGTGCGCACCGACCCCGCCCGCGTGCTGGAGATCGACGATCCGCACGATCTCGCCCGGGCCCGGGCGCTGGCGCCGCTGTTCGACGCGGACCGGCCCGGCGCCCTGCCGACCGCCGGCGACATCGACGCGGTCGTACTCGACTTCGACGGCACCCAGACCGACGACAGGGTGCTGATCGACTCCGAAGGACGGGAGTTCGTCTCCGTGCACCGCGGGGACGGCCTCGGCATCGCGGCCCTCAGGCGCAGCGGCCTGAAGATGCTGATCCTGTCCACGGAGCAGAATCCGGTCGTCGCCGCCCGGGCCCGGAAGCTGAGGATTCCGGTGCTGCACGGCATCGACCGGAAGGACCTCGCGCTGAAGCAGTGGTGCGAGGAGCAGGGCATCGCGCCGGAGCGCGTGCTCTACGTCGGCAACGACGTCAATGACCTCCCGTGCTTCGCCCTCGTCGGCTGGCCCGTGGCGGTCGCGAGCGCCCACGACGTCGTGCGCGGCGCCGCACGCGCGGTCACCACCGTCCCCGGTGGCGACGGCGCGATCCGAGAGATCGCCAGCTGGATCCTCGGCCCCTCTCTCGATTCCCTCACCAAGTAAGGACGACTCCTGCCATGAGCACCAACTCCCGCCTCCGCACGCTCGGTTCCCGCGAGGTCGGTCCCGGCCGCCCCGTCTACGTCACCGGTGAGATCGGCATCAACCACAACGGTGAGCTGGAGAACGCCTTCAAGCTGATCGACGTGGCCGCCGAGGCCGGCTGCGACGCGGTCAAGTTCCAGAAGCGCACCCCGGAGATCTGCACCCCGCGCGACCAGTGGGACATCGAGCGCGACACCCCCTGGGGCCGGATGACGTACATCGACTACCGCCACCGCGTGGAGTTCGGCGAGGACGAGTACCGCCGGATCGACGAGTACTGCAAGGAGAAGGGCATCGACTGGTTCGCCTCCCCGTGGGACACCGAGGCCGTCGCCTTCCTGGAGAAGTTCGACGTCCCGGCCCACAAGGTGGCCAGCGCCTCCCTCACCGACGACGAGCTGCTGCGCGCCCTGCGCGCCACCGGCAAGACGATCATCCTGTCCACCGGCATGTCGACGCCGAAGCAGATCCGCCACGCCGTCGAGGTCCTCGGCAGCGACAACATCCTGCTCTGCCACGCCACCTCCACCTACCCGGCGAAGGCCGAGGAGCTCAACCTCCGCGTGATCAACACGCTGGAGAAGGAGTACCCGAACGTCCCGATCGGCTACTCCGGCCACGAGACGGGCCTGCAGACCACGCTCGCCGCCGTCGCCCTCGGCGCCGTCTTCGTCGAGCGCCACATCACCCTCGACCGCGCCATGTGGGGCTCCGACCAGGCCGCCTCGGTCGAGCCGCAGGGCCTGGCGCGCCTGGTCCGCGACATCCGCACCATCGAGGCGTCCCTCGGCGACGGCGTGAAGAAGGTCTACGAGTCCGAGCTCGGCCCGATGAAGAAGCTGCGCCGCGTCCAGGGCGTCGTCGCCGAGGCGGAGATCGCCGCCGCGGCGGGCGAGCCGGTCACCGTCTGAGCCCGCCCCACCCCACCACCACCCCCTTACGACGGGACGGTCGTACGCCGATGAGCCCCCGCGCCGGGTCAGCCGGCCCCCGCACTCTCGCCTTCGTCGAGAGCCCGGTACAGCTTCTGAACGTGCTGGAGTGGGCGCACGCGCACGCGCTCCGCGCGGGGAACTCCCAGGGCGACGCGCCCCCGGGGCCGGGGCTCACCCTCGTGGTGCTGTCCCCGACCGACCCGATGACCCGCGGTCAGCTGCGCCGCATGGCGGAGCTGGCCCGGCAGGAGGGCTACGAGGTCCGCTGGGAGGAGGCGCGGGGCGGCGCGACGGCGCCGTTCCAGACCGTCGGGGGCCTGGCGGGACCGCTGCGCCGGGCGACCCGGGTGGTGATGGGGGACCCCTTCTCCCGGTACGTCCAGCTGCTGCTGACCATCACCCGGGCCCGTGACCTCGTCGTCGTCGACGACGGCACGGCCACGATGGAGTTCGTCGGGCAGCTCGCCCGCGGCGAGCGGCTGGTGCGCTGGCACCGCAAGGGCGGCCGGCCGGCGCCGCGGGACCTGCTCTTCGCCCCCGTGTCGTCCGCGGCGCGGCGGCGGCTGACGCCGGGCGGGCGGCGGAGCGTGGAGGTCTTCTCCTCCATGCCGGTGCAGGAGACGCCGCGGGGCGTGACGGTGACCGCGAACGACTTCGCCTGGACCCGGGCCCGCTTCGGCCCGCCGCACGTCACCAAGGGCGCCGACCTGGTCGGCACGTCCCTGGTGGAGACCGGGGTGGTGGACGGCGAACGCTACCTGGCGGCCGTCCGCGCCCTGGCCGGGGCCCACGGCGCGACCCGTTACTTCGCGCACCGCCGAGAGAGCGCCGAGAAGCTCCACCGGCTCGCGGTGGAGACCGGCCTGGAGGTCGTCCGCCCCGACCTCCCCCTGGAACTGATCGCCCGTCGCGGCCCGATCGGCCGCACGGTGCTGAGCTTCCCGTCCACCGTCGTCCACACCCTGCCGCTGGCCCTGGCCGGCACGGGGGTGAAGGTGGCGGTCTGCGACATCGACCCCGCCTGGCTGACGGACACCGCCTCCCCCCGGGCCCAGGGCTTCCTGTCGGGCGTGACGGGGACCGCCCGGGACGTGCACCGGCTGTCGAGGGTGAGCGCGGTCTAGCCGTTCCCTCCGGGAGGGCGCGGCCCGGCGAGCCGGGCCCCGGCGGCGCCGGCCGGAGGCCCCGCACCGGACCGTCCGGACTTCTCCGCCGCATGACGTCCGTCACGTGAACGGGTCGGCGTGAGCACGGCGACGCGTGGTATCCGTGAGAAGAGGGTGGGTACCGGAGTGTGGCTGATGTCACACTCCATGGATTCCATGATCGACTCGGCTGAAAAAGCCCGAGTTTACCCACCTGAGCCGACAGTCATGCGCCGGGCGGCAAGGTTTTCTTCCCCCGAGGGACTGAACTTTTGTTGATCGCAGGTCAACCTTCCGCTTCGGCGTCCTACCCTTCAGAGGGTGAAGCAACTGATGTCCCCAGAGTCCGAGGTCGACCTCCCAGGAGAAGCCCTGCTTCCCGGCGCGCTGCCCGAGGCGCTGCGTGCCGAGCTCGTCGCGTTTCGCCGCGATCTGCACATGCACCCCGAGCTCGGCAACCAGGAGTTCCGCACCACCGCCGCGATCAAGGAACGGCTGGAGCAGGCCGGCCTGAAGCCGCGGGTGCTCCCCACCGGGACCGGACTCGTCTGCGACATCGGCGCGCCGGAGGAGCAGGAGGCGGGCATCCTCGCCCTGCGGGCCGACATCGACGCCCTGCCCATCCCGGACATGAAGAGCGACTGCCCGTACCGGTCCACCGTGCCCGACCGCGCCCACGCCTGCGGCCATGACGTGCACACCACCGTGGTGCTCGGCGCGGGCCTGGTCCTCGCCGCGCTGCACCGGCGGGGCGCGCTGCCCCGGCCCGTGCGGCTGATCTTCCAGCCCGCGGAGGAGGTGCTGCCTGGCGGCGCCGGCGACGTCATCGCCGCCGGCGGACTGGACGGCGTCGAGCAGATCCTCGCCGTGCACTGCGACCCCCGGGTGGACGCCGGGCGGATCGGCCTGCGCGAGGGGCCCATCACCTCGGCCTGCGACCGGCTGGAGATCGTGCTCGACGGGCCCGGCGGCCACACCGCGCGGCCCCACCTGACCACCGACCTCGTCACCGCCGCCGCCCGGGTCGTCACCGACGTGCCCGCGCTGGTCGCCCGGCGCGCCGACAGCCGCAGCGGACTCGCCGTGACCTGGGGCCGGATCGAGTCCGGGCACGCCCCGAACGTCATCCCGCAGCACGCCGAGCTCTCGGGCACCGTGCGGTGCCTGGACCTCGACGTGTGGCGGCAGGCCCCGGACCTCGTGGTCGCGGCGATCGACGAGGTCGCCAACCTGCATCGGGCCAAGTCCGAGATCAACTACGTGCGGGGCGTCCCGCCCGTCGTCAACGACCCGGCCGTGACCGAACTGCTCCGGGAGGCCATGGTCGCCCGGCGCGGGCCGGAGTCCGTCGAGGGCACCGAGCAGAGCCTCGGCGGCGAGGACTTCTCCTGGTACCTGGAGCACGTGCCCGGCGCCATGGCGCGGCTCGGCGTGCGTCCCCCCGGCGAGCGCACGGTGCGCGACCTGCACCAGGGCGACTTCGACGTGGACGAACACGCCATCACCGTCGGCGTGGAGCTGTTCACCGCCGCCGCGTTCTTCGGCACCCCCCGGTGACCTCGGCCCGCTCCGGCCGCGGCCGGAGCGGGCGCGGGCCGGCCTGGTGCGCGCGGAGTCCGGGCAGCGCCGACCGCGTTCCGCATGCGCCTTTCGATCCCCTTCACTCCCCTTCGAACCGGTGGTTCACAAGGACGTAACCGGCCACCGCCACGAATGGATAACGGCCCCGCGGAACCCCGTTCCCAGGAGTTTCTACGCGCGTTAATGTGCGCCGAACCGAGCGCCCGCTGCGGGGCTGTGGAGAATGGGGAACTTCAGATGCGTCGGATATCCAGACTGACCCGCGTCGCGGTGGGGGCCGCCTCGCTCGCCCTCGCCGCCACGGCCTGCGGCGGCACCAGCAGCGAGAGCAGCGGCGGCGAGAAGGACACCAGGAGCGGCAAGGGCCTCGCCATCGCGTACGACATCGGCGGCCGGGGCGACCAGTCCTTCAACGACGCCGCCTACGCCGGCCTGCGGAAGGCCAGGAGCGAGTTCGGCTACCAGACCGCCGACATCGAACCCACCGAGGGCGAGACCGACGCCGACAAGGAACAGCGCCTGGCCTCGCTGGCCCGGCAGGGCTACGACCCGATCATCGGCGTCGGCTTCGCCTACGGGCCGGCGATGAAGACCGTGGCCGCGAAGTACCCGGACACCACCTTCGGCATCGTCGACTCCGTGGTCGAGGGCAAGAACGTCGCCTCCCTGGTCTTCGCCGAGGAGCAGGCGTCCTACCTCGCCGGCGTCGCCGCCGCCAAGGCCACCGAGTCCAGGATCGTCGGCTTCGTGGGCGGTGTCGACATCCCGCTGATCCACAAGTTCCAGGCGGGCTTCGAGCAGGGCGTGAAGGACACCGACCCGAAGGTCGAGGTCCTGTCGCAGTACCTGACGCAGACCGCGGAGGAGGGCGGCTTCTCCAGCCCCGACAAGGGCAAGGCCGCCGCCGAGGGCCAGATCGAGAAGAAGGCCGACGTCGTCTACCAGGCGGCCGGCCTGTCCGGGCAGGGCGTCATCGAGGCCGCCGCCAAGGCGAAGGTCTGGGCGATCGGCGTCGACTCCGACCAGTACAAGCAGGAAGCCCTCGCCGAGTACAAGGACCGCATCCTCACCTCCGCGCTCAAGGACGTCGGCGGCGCGGTGTACGCCCTGGCCGAGTCCGTCGAGAACGGCGAGCCGCTGACCGGCACCCGGACCTTCGACCTGAAGGCCGACGGCGTCGGCCTCTCCGAGAGCAACCCGGAGTTCGCCAGGATCCCCGGCCTCAAGGACGCGGTGGCCGAGGCCGAGGAGGGCATCGTCGACGGCTCCATCAAGGTCAGGACGGAGTAGCGGAAACCCGGTGACGCGGCGTCGCGGGCGGGCACCCGCACCGGGTGTCCGCCCGCTTCGCACGTCACCCACCGCCACCCCCCGTTCGCGGTCGGCAAGGGTCCGGCGCACCGCCGCGTGGCGTTGGCCACGGGCGCATAACAAGGTGGACAGAAGGGGTTTTCAGGCCGGTCTACGCGCGTTAATCTGCGGCGAAACCAGCGCCGATGCCGAACCGTCCGGCGCTTGTACGACTAGGAGCACCACACATGCGCCGGATTTCCCGGATCACGGTCGCAGGCGCGGCGACCGCATCCTTGGCCCTCGCCCTCGCCGCCTGCGGCACCACCTCCACCTCCGGCTCGGCGGACACGAAGGGCGACAAGGGCCTCGCCATCGCGTACGACGTCGGCGGCCGGGGCGACCAGTCCTTCAACGACGCCGCCTACGCCGGTCTGCAGAAGGCGCAGAAGGAGTTCGGCTACACGACGGCCGACATCGAGCCCACCGACGGTGAGACCGACGCCGACAAGCAGCAGCGCCTGGAGTCCCTGGCCAAGCAGGGCTACAACCCCGTGATCGGTGTCGGCTACGCGTACGCCGCCGCCGTCAAGGGCGCCGCCGAGAAGTTCCCCGACACCACCTTCGGCATCGTGGACGACTCCACGATCAACGCCGAGAACGTGGCCGACCTGGTCTTCGCCGAGGAGCAGGCGTCCTACCTCGCCGGCGTGGCCGCCGCCGAGAGCACCGAGACCGGCGTCGTCGGCTTCGTGGGCGGTGTGGACAACCCGCTGATCCACAAGTTCCAGGCGGGCTTCGAGCAGGGCGTGAAGGACACCGACCCGAAGGTCGAGGTCCTGTCGCAGTACCTGACGCAGACCGCGGAGGAGGGCGGCTTCTCCAGCCCCGACAAGGGCAAGGCCGCCGCCGAGGGCCAGATCGAGAAGAAGGCCGACGTCGTCTACGCGGCGGCCGGCCTGTCCGGGCAGGGCGTGATCGAGGCCGCCGCCGCCAACGAGGTGTGGGCGATCGGCGTCGACTCCGACCAGTACAAGCAGGAAGCCCTCGCCAAGTACAAGGACCACATCCTCACCTCGGCGACGAAGGACGTCGCCAAGGCGGTGTACAACCTTGCGAAGTCGGTCGAGGAGGGCAAGCCCGAGACCGGTATCGTCAGGGGCGATCTGAAGACCGGCGAGGTCGGCCTCGCGGACTCCAATCCCAAGTTCAAGGCCGACACCGAGCTCCAGGAAGCCATCGAGACGGCCAAGGAGAAGATCGTCAGCGGCGAGATCGAGGTCAAGAGCAGCTGATCACCGCATCGCCTCCGAGCAGCGTGTGACCGCGGGGTCGCGTCCGCTCGACGGGGTACGGGGAGGCCGCTGCCCGTACCCCGTCGTCGCGGTGCGTCGGCCCCTTTGTATGCCATAGGGGCGCTACGCGCGTAGACGACCCCCGTCCCCAGGAGAGTGCGCCATCAACGCGTCCAGCAGCCCTCCGGCCGGTGCGGCGGCGGGCGGTCAGCAGACCGCCGTCGAACTCGCCGGGATCACCAAGCGTTTCCCGGGCGTCGTGGCCAACCACGACATCCACCTCACCGTCCGCAAGGGCACCGTGCACGCCCTCGTCGGCGAGAACGGCGCCGGCAAGTCGACGCTGATGAAGATCCTCTACGGCATGCAGAAGCCGGACGAGGGCACCATCGCCATCGACGGCGAGCAGGTCAGCCTGTCCTCGCCGGCCGACGCCATCGCCCGCGGCATCGGCATGGTGCACCAGCACTTCATGCTCGCCGACAACCTCACGGTGCTGGAGAACGTGGTGCTGGGCAGCGAGAAGCTGTACGGCATCGGCGCGAAGGCCCGCCGCAGGATCAACGAGATCTCCGAGCGGTACGGCCTCGACGTGCGCCCCGACGTGCTGGTCGAGGAGCTCGGCGTCGCCGCCCGCCAGCGCGTGGAGATCCTCAAGGTCCTCTACCGCGGCGCCCGCACGCTGATCCTGGACGAGCCGACGGCCGTGCTCGTGCCGCAGGAGGTGGACGCGCTCTTCGCCAACCTGCGCGAGCTGAAGTCCGAGGGCCTGTCGGTCATCTTCATCTCGCACAAGCTCGGCGAGGTCCTGTCGGTGGCCGACGAGATCACCGTCATCCGCCGCGGCACGACGGTCGGCACGGCCGTCCCCGCCGAGACCACCCCGCGCCAGCTCGCCGAGATGATGGTCGGCAGCGAACTGCCGACCCCGGAGACGGCCGAGTCGACGGTCACCGACCGCCCCGTCATCACCGTCGACAAGCTGAGCCTGCGGGCGCCGGGCGGCAAGGCGCTGCTGGACGACATCAGCTTCACCATCCACGCGGGCGAGGTCCTGGGCATCGCCGGCGTCGAGGGCAACGGCCAGACCGAGCTGGTCGACGCGCTGATCGGCCTCAGGCACGCCGACTCCGGCACGATCGTCCTCGCCGGCGAGGAGATCACCGCCTGGCCCACCCGCAAGCGCCGCGAGCAGGGCATCGGCTACATCCCCGAGGACCGCCACCGCCACGGCCTGCTCCTGGAGGCCCCCCTCTGGGAGAACCGCATCCTCGGCCACGTCACCGAGAAGCCCAACGCCAGGGGCTTCTGGCTGGACCCGAAGGCGGCCCAGGAGGACACGCGCCGGATCGTGACGGCGTACGACGTGCGCACCCCCGGCATCGACGTCACCGCCGCCTCCCTGTCCGGCGGCAACCAGCAGAAGCTGATCGTCGGCCGCGAGATGAGCCACAAGCCGCGCTTCCTCATCGCCGCCCACCCCACCCGCGGCGTGGACGTCGGCGCCCAGGCCGCGATCTGGGACCACATCCGCGCGGCCCGCCACGAGGGCCTGGCCGTGCTGCTGATCTCCGCCGACCTGGACGAGCTGATCGGTCTGTCCGACACCCTCCGGGTCATCTACAACGGCAGGCTGGTCGCCGACGCCGACCCGGCCACCATCACCCCCGAGGAGCTCGGCTCGGCCATGACCGGCGCCGCCACCGGACACCTGGAGCACGAAGAGACCGCTGAGTCTCCGGAAGACGAGGCCCGCTGATGAAGAAGTTCGACCGGGAGCGCGTGCTCCTCGCGGTGGCCGGACCGGTCATCGCGCTCGCCGTGGCCTTCGTGCTGAGCGCGATCGTGCTGATCGCCTCGGGCAAGAGCCCCGTCGAGCCGTTCGCCCTGATGTTCGAGCAGGCGGCGTTCTCCGACATCCAGGTCCTGATCGTCAACCAGGCGTCGATGTACTACATCGCCGCCCTCGCGGTGGCCATCGGCTTCCGGATGAACCTGTTCAACATCGGCGTCGACGGCCAGTACCAGCTCGCCGCCATGATGGCCGCCGTCGTCGGCGCCCACCTGAACCTGCCGGCCGTGCTCCAGATCCCGCTGCTGATCCTGACCGCCCTGTTCACCGGCGCCTTCTGGTCCGGCGTCGCCGGCGTCCTGAAGGTCACCCGCGGGGTCAGCGAGGTCGTCGCGACGATCATGCTGAACGCGATCGCCACCTCCGTCATCGCCTACCTGTGGCTGCCGGACGTCTTCGGCGTCAAGGTCGGCAACAACAACACCACCGGCGAGATGCACGCCTCCGGCTGGGTCCCCGGCATCGACCTGGGCGCGGCCGGCGAGATCTACGGCCTGGTCGTCCTCGCCGTCCTGCTCGGCATCGGCTACTGGGTCGTCCTCAACCGCACCCGCTTCGGCTTCGACCTGCGCGCCTCCGGCGCCTCCGAGAGCGCCGCGGCGGCCAGCGGTGTGGACCCCCGGCGCATGGTGCTCACCGCCATGCTGATCTCCGGCGGCATCGCGGGCCTGGCCGGCCTGCCGATCCTGCTCGGCGACACCCACACCTACAGCCTGAACTTCCCCACCGGCATCGGCTTCCTCGGCATCGGCATCGCCCTGCTCGGCCGCAACAGCCCCGTCGGCATCGCCTTCGCCGCCCTGCTGTGGGCCTGGCTCGACAAGGCCTCGCCCGAGCTGGACTTCCACGGCTACGACAAGGAGATCGCGGTCATCATGCAGGGCCTGATCGTCCTCTCGGTCGTCGTCTCCTACGAGGCCGTCCGCGAGTGGGGCCTGCGCCGCCAGCAGCGCCGGGTCGGCGCGGAACTGGCCGCCGGCCACGTCCTCGGCGCCGACAACAACACCACGAAGGAGGTGGCCGGCCGATGACCGCTCCGACCACAGCGACCGACGTCAACCAGCCCACACTGCAGCCCGCGGCACCGACCGGCCGCCGCCTGTCGTGGCCCGTCCTGCTGCTGATCATCGCCGGAGCGCTGGCGCTGACCTCGCTCGTCCGCATCGTCACCGGCGCCGACGGCATCACCAACGTCAGCCAGATGTCCACCGCGCTCCAGCTCGCCGTCCCGATCGGCCTGGCCGGTCTCGGCGGCCTGTGGGCCGAGCGCGCGGGCGTCGTCAACATCGGCCTCGAGGGCATGATGATCCTCGGCACCTGGTTCGGCGCCTGGGCCGGGTTCCAGTGGGGCCCGTGGACCGGCGTCCTGGTCGGCCTCGCCGGCGGCGCGCTCGGCGGCCTGGTGCACGCCGTCGTCACCGTCACCTTCAACGTCAACCACATCGTCTCCGGTGTGGCGATCAACATCCTCGCCCTCGGCGCCACCCGCTACCTCGCGCCGCTGGCCTTCGAGGGCCACCCGGGCGGCTCCGCCAAGCAGTCCCCGGCGATCGAGTCCCTCGGCCACTTCACGGTTCCGGGCCTGTCCGACGCGCTCCGCGACCTGAACGCCAAGGGCTGGTTCTTCGTCTCCGACATCGCGGGCCTGCTCGGCGGCCTGGTCACCGACGTCTCCTGGCTGACCCTGATCGCCGTCGCGCTGATCCCCGGCACCTGGTGGGTGCTGTGGCGCACCGCGTTCGGCCTGCGCCTGCGCTCCTGCGGCGAGAACCCGGTCGCGGCCGAGTCGCTCGGCGTCAACGTCTACAAGTACAAGTACCTGGCCGTGGTCGTCTCCGGCGCTCTGGCCGGCCTCGGCGGCGTCTTCCTGTCCCTCGTGGCCAACCCCTTCTACCTGGAGGGCCAGACCAGCGGCCGCGGCTACATCGGCCTCGCCGCGATGATCTTCGGCAACTGGATGCCGGGCGGCCTCGCCATCGGCGCGGGCCTGTTCGGCTACACCGACAGCCTCAACCTGCGCGGCGGCTCGGCGAACGTGCACGCGCTGCTGCTGCTCGGCGCGCTGCTGCTGGTCATCGGCGCGATCTGGCTCGCGGTCCGCAAGAAGTACGTCCAGGCCGCGATCACCCTGGTCGTCGGCGCCCTGGTGTTCGCCTGGTACGCGGGCACCGACGAGGTCCCCAACCAGGTCGTCTCCGCCACGCCGTACGTCATCACCCTCGTGGTCCTGGCCCTGTCCGCCCAGCGGCTGCGCATGCCGAAGGCGGACGGCCTGCCGTACCGGAAGGGGCAGGGCAAGTGACGGCCGGGGTCGACTGGGCGGCGCTGCGCGCGGCGGCGCGAGAAGCCATGTCCCGCGCGTACGCCCCCTACTCGGGCTACCCGGTGGGGGTCGCGGCCCTGGTCGACGACGGCCGCACGGTCACCGGCTGCAACGTCGAGAACGCCTCCTACGGCCTCGGCCTGTGCGCCGAGTGCGGGCTGGTGTCGCAGCTGCAGAACACCGGCGGCGGCCGGCTCACGCACTTCACCTGCGTGGACGGCAACGGCGACATCCTCGTCCCGTGCGGCCGCTGCCGGCAGCTGCTGTACGAGTTCGGCGGCCCGGACCTGCTGCTGGAGACTCCGGCGGGGATCCTGCCGCTGTCACAGATGCTGCCCCAGGCCTTCGGCCCGGACCATCTCACCAAGTGAGTCCCCCCGCGGCCCCTCCGAGTCGATCGGAGGGGCCGCGCACTTTCGGAACGTTCGGAAGGAACCCCCATGGCCATGGACGCCATCTCCGTCATCCGCACCAAGCGGGACCGCGGCGAGCTCAGCGACGAGCAGATCGACTGGGTCGTCGACGCGTACACCCGCGGGGAGGTGGCCGACGAGCAGATGTCGGCCCTCGCGATGGCCATCCTGCTCAACGGCATGAACCGCCGCGAGATCGCCCGCTGGACGGCCGCGATGATCGCCTCCGGCGAGCGCATGGACTTCTCCTCCCTGTCCCGCCCGACCGCGGACAAGCACTCCACGGGCGGCGTCGGCGACAAGATCACCCTGCCGCTCGCCCCGCTGGTCGCGGCCTGCGGCGCGGCCGTCCCCCAGCTGTCGGGCCGCGGCCTCGGCCACACCGGCGGCACGCTGGACAAGCTGGAGTCGATCCCGGGCTGGCGGGCGCTGCTGACCAACGAGGAGATGCTGTCCGTCCTGGACGGCGTCGGCGCGGTGATCTGCGCGGCGGGCGACGGCCTGGCCCCCGCCGACAAGAAGCTCTACGCCCTGCGGGACGTCACCGGCACGGTCGAGGCGATCCCGCTCATCGCCTCCTCGATCATGTCGAAGAAGATCGCCGAGGGCACCGGCTCCCTGGTCCTGGACGTGAAGGTGGGCAGCGGCGCCTTCATGAAGACCATCGAGGACGCCCGCGAGCTGGCCTCCACGATGGTCGGTCTCGGCACCGACCACGGCGTGCGGACGGTCGCGCTGCTGACGGACATGTCGACCCCGCTGGGCCTGACCGCGGGCAACGCCCTGGAGGTCCGCGAGTCGCTGGAGGTCCTGGCGGGCGGCGGCCCGGCGGACGTGGTGGAGCTGACCCTCGCCCTGGCCCGCGAGATGCTGGACGCGGCCGGACTGAAGGACGCCGACCCGGCGAAGGCGCTGGCCGACGGCTCGGCCATGGACGTCTGGCGCCGCATGATCGCCGCCCAGGGCGGCGATCCGGACGCTCCCCTGCCCACCTCGCGCGAACAGCACGTGGTGCCGGCCCCGGCCTCGGGCGTCCTGACCCGCCTCGACGCCTACGACGTCGGCGTCGCCGCCTGGCGCCTGGGCGCGGGCCGGGCCCGCAAGGAGGACCCGGTGCAGGCCGCGGCGGGCGTGGAGCTGCACGCCAAGCCGGGCGACACGGTGACCGCGGGACAGCCCCTGCTGACCCTGCACACCGACACCCCCGAGCGTTTCGCCTACGCGCTCCAGGCGCTGGACGGCGCCTACGACGTCGCCGCGCCGGGCACGGAGTTCACGCCGTCGCCGGTGGTGCTGGAGCGCATCGCCTGACCGGGGCCGTGACCGCGGGCCGCTGAGGGCAAGGCCCTTTCGGGCGAACGGGACCGGTGGAGCGCCACCGGTCCCGTTCGGCGTGCCGGGAGCGGTGACGCACCGGTGGGAGACCCCGCCCTGAGCGCACCCGCCGTCGGGATCACTTCCCGGTCCACCGCGGCCAGCGACCGGATCGAGAAGGCCGCGGGCCACGCCCAGGCCGCAGTGCCCCTGCATCTGCTCATCGACGGCCGGACCCCCACGGTCCCACCCTCACGCTGTACGGCGAACCTCAAGGGGACGTCCACCGCGTCCCGCGCGCCGGAGGGTCCGGCGCGCGGGTCCTGGTGCCGGAGCCCTTCGGCCTCGGGCTCGGCACCGACGAGTTCCGCACGGGCTGAAGGGTCAGCCCAGCGACGCCGCCACCACCACCAGCACCGGCACCGCCACCACCGTCGACAGCAGGATCGCCTCCCGGGCCAGCACCTCGCCCACCCGGTACGCGCTCGCGTAGGTGAACAGGTTCTGCGCGGCCGGCAGCGCCGAGGTCACCACCACGTCCAGCAGGGCCGGGCCCCGCAGCCCGAAGACCCCCGCCGCCAGCGCCCAGGCCACCACGGGCTGGGCGAACGACTTCAGCGCCACGGCCAGCAGCACGGGGGCCCGTTCGGCGCCGCGCAGCGGGAGCGTGCTGCCGCGCAGGGAGATGCCGAAGGCCAGCAGGACGGCGGGGACCGACATGTTGCCGATCAGGGTGAGCGGGTCCATCAGCGGACCGGGAAGGTCCACGCCCGCCGCCGACGCCGCGACCCCGGCCAGCGAACCCACCGCCACCGGGTTGCGCAGCGGGGTCAGCAACCGCTGCCACCACGGCCGTTCCGCCCCGCCGCCCGCGACGTCCAGGATCGTCAGCGCCACCGGGGTGACGGCGACCAGCTGGAACAGCAGCACCGGCGCCACCAGCGAGGCGTCGCCCAGGACGTACACCGCGATCGGGATGCCCAGGTTGCCGGAGTTGACGTAACTGGAGCACAGGGCGCCGATCGTGGTGCGGCCCACGCCCCAGCGGCGCACGGCGCCGACCGCCACGAACGCCCCCGCCACCGCCGCCGTGCTCATCGCCGTCACCAGCAGCCGGCTGGAGAAGACCACGGACAGGTCGGCCCGTGCGAGCGTGGTGAACAGCAGGGCGGGTGAGGCCACGTGGAAGGCGAGCCGGGTCAGCACCTCGCGGCCCTGGTCCCCGAGGTGACCGCCCCGGCCGATCACATACCCCACGCCGATGACGACGGCGATCACCGCGAACCCGCTCAGCACCCCCTGCACGGCGGCTCCTCGTGGGCAGGGAGGGCATCGCGCAGCGCGGCGGGACCAGATGCTTGGGGCATACAGCCAACCCTCCGGGGAAGGTCCGGCCCCGGTCAATGTGATCTTCACGGCGTCGCCCGGCCCGGCCGCCGTGACGGGTCCCGGCAGCTCACCCGCGTCCGGGAGCACGGCCGGCCGCCCGCCCCGATGAGTTGCGCCGGCCCGCCCGGTCTACCGGTCGTGGACGCGATGACACCCCCCGTGCTCGTGCTGGCCGGACCCGTCACCCGGGACGAGGTGAGGGAACTGGGCGACCAGGTGCAGGCCCTGCTGCGGACCAGCGGCGCCGGGGTCGTCGTGTGCGACGTCGCGGGACTGGGGCCGCCGGGACTGGGCATCGTCGACCTGCTGGCGCGGCTGCAGCTGGCCGCCGGCCGTGCCCGGGGCCGGATCCGGCTGCGCGACCCCGACCCGGCGCTACCCGCCCTGCTCGACCTGGTCGGGCTCCGCTTCGAGATGGAGGGGCAGCCCGAACAGCGGGAACCACCGCTTGGTGTCGAGGAAGCAGTGGAACCCGGTGATCCGGCCATGTGACGTCTCCAGCACCTGCACCGCCCACGGGGCGAAGCCGCCGGCATCCGGGTCCGGCTTGTACTGGGCGAACCCCGGCAGGCCGTTGACCTGGACCGGAAGCAGACGCGAACCCGCGCAGGACGCGCCGAGCGTGGTCATGAAGCCCGTGATGTCCCGCACGCCGGTCAGCCACAGGTCGAACGGCGGCATCGTCATGACGGCGTCCTCGTGCAGCAGGGCCGTCAGCGCCGACATGTCGTATCCCTCGAAGGCCGCCACATAGCGCTCCAGGAGCTTTCGCTGCTCCTCGTCCAGCGGGTCGGCGACGGCCGCGTCGGCGCCTTGCCGCCGCCGCTCGGCCAGGGTCGCGCGGGCCCGCTGCAGGGCGCTGTTGACCGACGCGACCGAGGTGCCGAGCAGCTCGGCGACCTCGCTCGCCCGCCAGGCCAGCACCTCGCGCAGGATCAGCACCGCCCGCTGCCTGGGCGGCAGCTGCTGCAGCGCGGCCATGAAGGCGAGCCGCACGGACTCCTTGGCGATCGCGGCCTGTTCCGGGTCGTCGGTCGCGGGCAGCACGCGCGCGTCCGGCACCGGCTCCAGCCAGGTGTGGTCCGGGCGGGGGGACAGGGCCGCCCGGGCGAGCGGCGTCGACTCGGTGAGGTCCATGGGCCGCGCACGCTTGTTGCCCGCGCTCAGCATGTCCAGGCAGACGTTGGTCGCGATGCGGTAGAGCCAGGAGCGGACGCTGGAGCGGCCCTCGAACGTGCCGTAGCTCCGCCAGGCGCGGACCAGGGTGTCCTGGACCGCGTCCTCGGCCTCGAAGGAGGAGCCGAGCATGCGGTAGCAGTAGCCCGTCAGCTCGACCCGGTGTTTCTCCAGTGTGGCGCCGAGGTCTGTCGTCGCCGTGCCGTCGTTCATCGTCCACCCGCCCCTGTGGCCGTCCTGTCGGTGCGCCTCTTCGCGCCTCGCACTTCGGAAGCTACCGCAGGGCACTGACAACGGCCCTCGGAGCGGGGAAAGG
The DNA here is from genome assembly GCF_039533365.1 of Streptomyces glaucus. NCBI lineage: Bacteria > Bacillati > Actinomycetota > Actinomycetes > Kitasatosporales > Streptomycetaceae > Streptomyces > Streptomyces glaucus. The sequence goes on along the minus strand of NZ_BAAATK010000013.1, from coordinate 29,841 downwards.
GCAGCTCACAGGGGGTGGGGGGCGGGTGTCGCGCCCGGCGTGCTCAGGCCGCCGCGAGCCGGCGCCCGGCCCGTGCCGCCCGCGTCCCGAGCACCGTGATCGCCACGACGCCCAGCACCGCCAGCAGCCCGACCCCCACGGTCCCGGCCCAGCCGCCCGCGTGGAAGGCCACCGCGCCCGCCGTGCTGCCCGCGCTGGAGCCGATGTAGTACGCGGACTGGTACAGGGCGGAGGCCTGGGCGCGGCCGTGCGCGGCCGTCCTGCTGACCGCCGAGGACGCCACCGCGTGGCCCGCGAAGAAGCCCGCCGTGATCAGCACCAGGCCCAGCAGCACCAGCGGCAGGGACCCGGCCAGGGACACCAGCAGGCCCGCCGCCGTCGTACCGCCCGCCGCGTACAGCGCGCCCCGGCGGCCCAGGCGCCCGACCAGCCGTCCCGCGGTCGACGCCGACACCGTGCCGACCAGGTAGACCAGGAAGATCGAGCCGACGACGCCCTGCGGCAGCCCGAACGGCGCCTCGGTCAGGCGGTAGCCGATGACCGTGTACACACCGCCGAACACCGTCATGAACAGCGCGCCGATCGCGTACAGGCGGCGCAGCAGCGGGTCGGCGAGGTGGCCGCGGACCGTGCGGGCCAGGACCCGCGGGCGCAGGGAGCCCGGCCGGAAGTGCCGCGGGGCGGGCAGCAGCAGCCGGAAGGCGACCGCGCACGCCACCGCGATCACGCCGATCACGCCGACGGCGACCCGCCAGCCCCACTCCTGCGCGACCCAGCCGGTGACGACCCGGCCGCTCATCCCGCCGACGCTGTTGCCCGCGACGAACAGGCCGATCGCGGTGACCAGCGCCTTCGGGGTGACCTCCTCCGCGAGGTAGGCGGTCGCCGACGCGGGCAGCCCGGCCAGGGCCGCGCCCTGCAGCGCCCGCAGCGCCACCAGGGCGCCCAGCGAGGGCGCGAAGGGCACCAGCAGCCCGATCGTCACCGCGACCGCCAGCGACGCCGTCATGACCGCACGGCGGCCGAAACGTTCCGACAGCGCGCTCATCGGCAGGACGAACAGCGCCAGTCCGCCGGTCGCCGCGGCCACCGTCCAGCTCGCGTCGCTCGCGCTCACCCCGAAGTCGCCGGAGACCAGCGGCAGCAGCGCCTGGGTGGAGTACAGCAGGGCGAAGGTCGCGACCCCGGCGAGGAAGAGGGCGAGGCTCATCCGGCGGTAGCCGGGACCGCCCGGGGCCATGCGGGAGTCGACGACGGGGACAGCGGAGTCGGCGCCCACGACGGCGGGCGCCCCGGTACTGGCGGGAGACATGCCTCGACCGTAGGGACGCCGCCGCTGATCCGTCCAATGCGCCGAATCGCCATAATCGTTCCCATGGAGCATCAGCCGAGGCCACGGGCTCGTCTGTCACCGTCCGGTGACACAGAAGACATGGTGACGTTGCTGGCGCCGCGCCTCGCGTACTTCGCGGGCGTCGCCCGCACCGAGCACGTCACGCGCGCCGCCCAGGAGATGGGCGTCCCGCAGTCCACCCTCTCCCGCGCCCTGGCCCGCCTGGAACAGGACCTGGGCGTCGACCTGTTCGCCCGCCGCGGCCGCACGGTCTCCCTGACCCCCGCCGGCCGCACCTTCCTCGCCTCCGTCGAACGCGCCCTCGCCGAGGTCGGGCGCGCCGCCGACGAGGTCCGCGCCGACGCCGACCCCGCCACCGGCAAGGTCGCCTTCGGCTTCCTGCACACCATGGGCGCCGAGACGGTCCCCGGCCTTCTCCAGGCCTTCCGCGCCGACCACCCCCGCGTCCGCTTCAGCCTGGTCCAGAACTACGGCGAGGCCATGCTCGAGGGCCTGCGCGCCGGCGAGCTGGACCTGTGCCTGACCTCCCCGGTCCCCGACGCGCCCGACCTGGTGGCCCGCCGCCTCGACGAACAGAAGCTCCGCCTGGTCGTCCCCGCCGACCACCGTCTCGCCGGCCGCCGGCGCGTCCGCCTCGCCGAGGCCGCCGAGGAGACCTTCGTCACCCTGGAACCCGGCTACGGCCTGCGCCGCATCACCGACGACCTGTGCGGGCAGGCCGGCTTCAGGCCGCGGATCGCCTTCGAGGGCGAGGAGGCCGAGACCCTGCGGGGCCTGGTGGCGGCCGGTCTGGGCGTCGCCCTCCTGCCGCCCCCGGCCGTCCCCCGCCCCGGCGTCGTGGAACTCACGGTCACCTCCCCGCGAGCGGTCCGGGAGATCGGCGTGGCCTGGCTGGAGGGCCGCCCGGACACGCCGCCGGTGGCCGCGTTCAAGAAGTTCCTGCTGTCGCGCAGGGGCCGCCTGCTGTCCGCGTGAGGCGCGGCGCTAGTGCCGCAACGACCTGCCGAACCCGGCGGCCAGCGGCATCCGCAGCCCCAGCGGCGGCGGAGCGGCCAGCGCGTCCGCCACCGGCCGCGAGAACGCCCTCCCGAAGAGCGCCCCCAGCACGAAGTCCTCGGCCAGCGCCAGCACTTCGTCCCGGTACTGGTGCAACCCGTGCCCGTCGGTGTGCACTTCGAAGCGGCACACGTCCCGGTTCGCCTTCTTCGCCCGGGCCGCGAGCCGGAACGACGACTCCGGGTCGCTGCGCCGGTCGTTCGTGCCGTGCACGATCAGCACCCGCCGCCCGGCCAGCTGCTTCACCGGTTCCGGCGGCGCGGCCACGTCCTCGTCCGGCAGCCAGGGGGCGATCGCCGCCACGGAGTCGACGGCCTCGTGCCCGCCCGCGCGCAGCGCGGCCCGCCCGCCCATGCCGACGCCGACGAGGCACACGGCGACGTCGCCGTAGCGCCGCACGGCCTCGTCCGCGGCCCAGGACGCGTCCCGCGCCAGATGCGCCTCGCTGCCGTTCCAGCCGCGGCAGCGGTAGTGGACGACGTGGACGGCCAGCCCCTCCTCGCGTCCCGCGCGCGCCAGCCGGCGGCCCAGCGCGCGGACCGACGCGGTCGCCAGCAGGGGAGAGGGTCTGCGGCCGGAGACCTCGTCCCCGTCGGGGAGCAGCAGCGCCACCCCGCTCACCGCCGTCGGTTCCGGACCGAGCGCCCGCCCCAGCCGGGCTCCGCGGACCGGTGTCGCTTGCTGTGCCATGACAGAACAGTCTCAGAAGTCCGGGCGTACGCCACCCGTCCGTGCGGTCACCGTTGCGTATCGACGGAAACGCCCGGAGTCCGGAGAAGAGCGCTCTACGCGCGTAGGAGTTACAGTGCGGAGATGACGAGCCACAGCACCGCGAAGACCCCGACGCCGGACCAGATCCGCCGGGCGCCCAAGGTTCTGCTGCACGACCACCTCGACGGCGGGCTGCGCCCCGCCACGATCGTCGAACTCGCCCGCGAGACGGGCTACTCCGGCCTTCCCGAGACCGATCCCGACCGGCTCGCCGTCTGGTTCCGGGAGGCCGCCGACTCCGGCTCCCTGGAGCGCTACCTGGAGACCTTCTCCCACACCGTCGGCGTCATGCAGACCCGCGACGCGCTGGTCCGGGCCGCCGCCGAGTGCGCCGAGGACCTCGCCGAGGACGGGGTCGTCTACGCCGAGGTCCGCTACGCCCCCGAGCAGCACCTCGAGGGCGGACTCCGCCTCGAAGAGGTCGTCGAGGCCGTCAACGAGGGCTTCCGGGAGGGGGAGCGGCGGGCGCGGGCGAACGGCCACCGCATCCGCGTCGGCGCCCTGCTCACCGCGATGCGGCACGCCGCCCGCGCCCTGGAGATCGCCGAACTCGCCAACCGCTACCGGGACCTGGGCGTCGTCGGCTTCGACATCGCGGGCGCCGAGGCCGGCTACCCGCCCACCCGGCACCTCGACGCCTTCGAGTACCTCAAGCGCGAGAACAACCACTTCACCATCCACGCCGGCGAGGCCTTCGGGCTGCCGTCCATCTGGCAGGCCCTGCAGTGGTGCGGCGCCGACCGGCTCGGGCACGGGGTGCGCATCATCGACGACATCCAGGTGCACGAGGACGGCACGGTGAAGCTCGGGCGGCTCGCCTCCTACGTCCGGGACAAGCGCATCCCGCTGGAGCTGTGCCCCAGCTCCAACCTCCAGACGGGGGCGGCGACGTCGTACGCCGAGCACCCCATCGGGCTGCTGCGCCGGCTGCACTTCCGCGCCACGGTCAACACGGACAACCGCCTGATGTCCCACACCAGCATGAGCCGGGAGTTCGAACACCTCGTCGACGCATTCGGTTACACGCTCGACGACATGCAGTGGTTCTCTGTCAATGCGATGAAATCAGCGTTCATTCCTTTCGATGAACGACTGGCCATGATCAATGACGTGATCAAGCCCGGATATGCCGAGCTGAAATCCGAATGGCTGTTCCAGCAGACCGCTTCCACCAGCGGTTTCGCGGCCGAAGGGAACTGACGGGGGAATTCTCGGGGCCTGTTTCGGCGGACCGCATCCACCGGTCGTCCGCATTTCGGGGTTTGCGGCGCGCGGCACCGCGTGTTTACGGTCGTGAACCGCTCACCCCGTCACCCACTTCGAGGACGCATTTCATGAAGCAGTCTGCTGCCAGGACCCTCGGCGTCGCCGCTCTCGGTGCCGCCTTCGCCGCCGCCGGCGCGGGCGCGGCCGACGCGGCCCCGGCCCTCCCGGACGCCGCCCAGACGCTGGGCACCGTCACCCAGGCCCTTCCGACGGAGACCGCCACCCAGGCCGTGCCGGGCGGGAGCGCGGCGCTGGAACAGGGACAGGGCACGGCCGAGGCGGCCCTGACCACCGTGCAGCCGGTCGCCGAGCAGGTGCTGGCCGAGCGGCTCTCCCAGATCCCGGTCCAGCCGGTCGCCGAGCTGCTCGGCGGACTGCCGGTGAACGGCGCGCCCGCGCACGGCCTGCCGGTGACGGGACTCCCGGTCGCCTGAACCGCGCCGTCCGGACGCGCCGACGGGGCGCACCCCCGAACACGGGGTGCGCCCCGTCGGCTTGTCCGCCTGCGGCGGCTCACCAGGCCGCGCGCGCCTTCCCCTCGGACGGCAACAGGATCCACAGCGCGAGATAGAGCAGGAACTGCGGGCCGGGCAACAGACAGGAGAGCAGGAAGATCACGCGCATCGTCGTCGCGGAGGTGCCGAAGCGCCGGGCCAGCGCGGCGCACACGCCGCCGATCATGCGGCCGTGGGTGGGGCGGGCGAGGCGGGACATGGCGGCTCCTTCGTGGTGGCCGGCGGGGTACGCCGTACGTCGGTCCGGGGCTTTCGGCTGGTCGCCCCGTCTGACCTCCACGCTACGGAGACGAAGGGGGCAAAGCGTCACTCCACGGGGCGATCCCGACCCTGGGAATCGTCGGGGTCCGACCCTGAGAGGACTCCTCCCACGGGCCGGCCGCGCGGCCCCGGCGCTCGGACCTGCGGCGCAGCCAGGCACGCCCGGCGGGCACGACCGCCAGATGGGCCAGGGCCACGCCCAGGGCGTTCAGCAGCAGCGAGTCGACGTCCACCACCTGGCCGGGCACCCCGGTCTGCAGCAGCTCGATGGCCAGCGACAGCAGGGCTCCGGCGGCGACGGTACGCAGCAGGGAGGCCAGTGCCGAGACGAACAGCCGGCCGCCGGCCGCCGGCAGCAGCACGCCCAGCGGAGCCAGCAGCGCGAGGCCCTCGCCGATGCGGCGGGCGGCCTGCGCCCAGCCGAGCGCCAGGTCGTCCCGGATGCCGGCCAGCGGGCGGAGGTTGGCGGGCATCACCCAGGGGACGTCCAGCGGTCGCAGCGTGAACCAGGCGACGAACGCGAGGTGGGCGACGAGGAGGACACCTCCTGTCACACGGATGTGGATCACGGCGCTGTCGCCGACGGAGCCTTGACGCTGCACGCCCCCCTAGACGCGGCCACCGGCGGGATCGGTTCCGCCGTGCCGCCCGGCGTACGGGTGAGGCATGCGCCACACGGCCGGGTCAGTCCCCGGCGACCTCGCTCGACGGCGGCCGCTCGCCGCCGGGACGGGCACGGACCTCGTCCGTGCACGCGTACCGGAGCGGCCGCTCCTCGCCCGGGCCCCCCAGGATCACCGAGCCGTCGCCCTCGGCCGCGGCCGAGTCGGAGAACGTGCAGACGATCTGGGCGAGGGCGTGCGCAGTGAGGTCACCGGGCGCGGAGCTCAGCCGCAGGGTGTCCGCCGGATCGCCGGGACGCGGACCGCTCACCGTCGTCCCGCCCGGTACGGCTGTGCTGTACCCGGCCTCCCGCTCCGCCGCCGACGGCGTCGCCGCGAGCTGGTCCAGCAGCCCCTGCGCCACCAGGACGCGCCGCGCGGAGTCCGCGGCGCCCTCCGGGACCCGCACGGACCGGTCGACGGTCACCAGCGAGGTGCCGCACCGCAGGAACACCCGCACCGGCATCCCGCGCGACTCCCGCGCCGACGGCTCCGGCTCGCCGAGCGAACACCGCACCCGCGAGGGCGCCGGCCCGAAGTCCGTCGGCACCTCGGTGGCCCGGATACCGCAGCCGGCGAGCAGCACGGCGAGCACGGGCAGGGCGGAGGCGCCCCGCAGGACGCGGCGCCGCGCCGGCGCCCGGCCGATGCGGCGGCGTATGTTCGTCAGGCCTCCCTGTTCGCGCATCAGACGTCCCTCTTCGCGTCCTTGCCCTCGTCCTCGGCGGCCCCGGCGGCCCCGGTGGTCTGCCCGGTCGGCGCCGGCGTGTGCCGCGGCAGCCGCAGGGTGAACACCGCGCCTCCCTCCGGGGAGTTGGCGGCGGTGATCTCGCCGCCGTGGATGTGCGCGTTCTCCAGGGCGATGGACAGGCCCAGCCCGCTGCCCTCGGAGCGCGGCCGGGAGGCGCTCGCCTTGTAGAAGCGGTCGAAGACGTGCGGCAGGACGTCCTGGGGGATGCCGGGCCCGTGGTCCCGCACCTGGATGAGGAGCTCGTCGTCCGTCTCCCGGACCGACACCCGCACCGGCGACCCGCCGTGCTTGAGGGCGTTGCCGATGAGGTTGGCCAGGATCACGTCCAGGCGGCGCGGGTCGAGACGCGCGTGGATGCCGCGCTCGGCGTCCAGCTCGACCGCGTCCAGCCAGGCCCGGGCGTCGATGCAGGCGGTGATCTGGTCGGCGATGTCGACGTCGTCCAGGACCAGCCGGGCGGTGCCCGCGTCGAAGCGGGTGACCTCCATCAGGTTCTCGACCAGGTCGTTCAGCCGCCGCGTCTCGCTGACGACGAGCCGTACGGCGGGCTCGATCATCGGGTCGATGCCGCCGCCCTCGGAGTCCAGCTCCTCCTCCAGCACCTCGGTGACGGCGGTGATCGCGGTCAGCGGTGTGCGCAGCTCGTGGGACATGTCGGCCACGAAGCGCCGGGAGGCCGCCTCCCGCGCGGCCATGTCGGCCACCCGCTTCTCCAGGGCCTCCGCCGCGCTGTTGAACGTCCGTGACAGATCGGCCAGTTCGTCGGTGCCCGACACCCGCAGCCGGGTGTCCAGCTTCCCCTCGCCGAGCCGCCGCGCGGCGACCCCGAGCCGCTGCACCGGCTTCAGCACGGTGGAGGCGGCGGCCTGCGCCAGCAGCGCCGACCCGATCAGCGCGAGCGCCGTCGCGATGCCGAGCGACCAGGCCAGCGAGTTGAGGTCCTTCGCCTCCGGCTCCAGCGACTTGAGCATGTAGCCGGTCGGGCCGCCGCCGATCACCCTCGTCCCGGCCACCAGGTACGGGGTGTCGCCGTCGACGATCCGCTGCCAGTACAGGTGGTACGGGTACCGGTTGGCCGAGGTGACCTTCTGCTCCTTGTTCACCGCGGCGCGCAGCGACGCGGGCACGTCACCGAGCGCGAAACCGCCCAGCCCGCCGGAACTGCCGTACACCGTCCTGCCGTCGGGGTCCTCGGCGACGAGCAGCACGCCGAACCGCTGGCTGCTGCCCGCCATCTGGCCGGCGGCGTGCTGCAGCTCGTCCTGCGTGGGGTGCGCGGGCAGCGCGCCCGCCCGGTTGCGCATCTCCTGCTCGAAGTCGCGCAGCACGGCGTCCTGGGCGCGGGTGAGCACCGCCTCCCGGTTGAGCCAGTACGCGATCCCGGACGCGGACACGGCCGCGGTGAGCGCGACCAGCCCGAAGACGACGACCAGCCTGAGCCGCAGGCTGGTCAGGCGCAGCCGCGACCAGACTCCCTTGCGCGCCGCGGACCAGCCGCGCGGACCCCCGTCGTGTTCCCGTGTCACTGAGGCGGATCCAGCCGGTAGCCGACACCGCGCACGGTACGGATCAGCGTCGGGGACGACGGCACGTCCTCGACCTTGGCGCGCAGCCGCTGCACGCAGGCGTCCACGAGCCGTGAGTCGCCCAGGTAGTCGTGCTCCCACACCAGCCGCAGCAGCTGCTGCCGCGACAGCGCCTGCCCCGGACGCCGGCTCAGCTCCAGCAGCAGCCGCAGTTCGGTCGGCGTGAGTTGCAGGTCCTGGCCGTTCTTCGTGACGGTCATCGCCGCCCGGTCGATGACGAGGCTGCCGAACGTCGCCGAGTCGCTGGACTCCCGCTCCCCGCGCCGCAGCACGGCCCGGATCCGGGCGTCGAGGACCCGCCCCTGCACCGGCTTGACGACGTAGTCGTCGGCGCCGGACTCCAGGCCGACCACGACGTCGATGTCGTCGCTGCGCGCGGTCAGCAGGATGATCGGCAGCTGGTCCGTGCGCCGGATGCGCCGGCACACCTCGAAACCGTCGATGCCGGGCAGCATGACGTCCAGCACGATCAGGTCCGGCCGCTGCTCACGCAGCAGTTTCAGTCCGTCCTCACCACTGGCAGCGGTGGCCACCCGGTGTCCCTGGCGCGTCAGGGAGAGCTCCAGGGCCGTACGGATGGCGTCGTCGTCCTCGATCAGCAACAGGGAAGGCACGGGCTCATTCTGGCCCATGGAGGGGGCCCCGTTCGACCCGCGGGCCGGGAGAGGAGCCGCCGGGACCCCCGGAGACCGCGCGTGATCTCCGCCGCCACCGCGCCCCGGCCCTGTGACAGGTCTGTGACAGTCGGCGGACACGGCCATGAAGTCGCCCCGGCAAGCTTTTCGGCACAGGCAAGGAAGCGAACCGGAGCGGGCCGGAGCAGGACCGGCGGCACCCGGCGAGCCGAACACCGGAAGTCCACGACGGGGGGCGCGAGATGAGCACGCTGCACGGCACCAGCACCAGCGCAGTGATCACACGCCTGCACGACGTGCACCGGGGTTCCGAGAAGTCCGGTGCCGCGAGCGGGCGGGGGTGCGTTCGCGGCACTGGGCGTCAGCACCCGGCGTACATGTCGGTGGTTGACGCGAACACGGGGGAGACACACGGGGGAACCGCGTACGGGGAGGCTCCGGGGGAGCACCGTTCGCTGTCGGAGGCGGAGTTCACCGCCTACGTCCAGGAACGTCGCGCCTCCCTGTACGCAACCGCCTACCACCTCACCGGCGACCGCTTCGAGGCCGAGGACCTGCTGCAGAGCGCGCTGTTCTCGACGTACCGGGCGTGGGAGCGGATCAGCGACAAGGCGGCCGTCGGCGGATACCTCCGCCGCACCATGACCAACCTGCACATCAGCGCCTGGCGGCGCCGCAAGCTCAACGAGTACCCGACCGAGGAACTGCCGGAGACGCCCGGCGACACGGACGCGATGCGTGGCACCGAGCTGCGCGCGGTCCTGTGGCAGGCGCTGGCCCGGCTGCCCGAACTCCAGCGCACCATGCTGGTCCTGCGCTACTACGAGGGCCGCACGGACCCGGAGATCGCGGAGATCCTCGGCATCAGCGTCGGCACGGTGAAGTCCAGCATCTGGCGGTCGCTGCGCCGGCTGCGCGAGGACGAGGCGCTCAGCCTCGGCCGGGACGAGGAGGACGCCTTCGGCGAGCTCGTCGCCTGAAGGTCCGGGGTCTCCGGGGAATTTCGGAGAATCTTCGGAAGATGAGGACTCGGGGTGTATCAGGGGGGAGGCACCGGGGTCTTCATCACAGGGACCCGGGATCCGGGTCCCCGGGGGGAAGCACCATCCGGGGGGAGCACCACGGGGGAACGGGGGAAAGAAACGGGGGGACACGGGGGAAGCACCACGGGGGAGCACGGGGGAGCGGGACTGGAGGGCCGGGGGTCTCTCCAGTCCCGCTTTTCCGTGTCCGGCCCCGGCGCCTACGCCGAGTGCGCCGCCGTGGGGGCCGGGGCGCACCGCCCCGCCGCCGCGGCCGCCAGCCGGCCCATCGCTTCGTCCCGGTCGCAGGCGTACGCGCCCAGCGCCGTCTGGCGGGCCACGATGGACCGCTCGGCGCGCATCAGCCGCCAGCCGCGGCGCAGCAGGAACGGCACCGACTTGCGGCCCTCCCGCAGATCCCGCAGGAAGCGCCGGCGGAAGGTCGTCACCGCACCGCGGCTCAGACACAGCGCGTCGGCCAGCACGCCCAGTTCCCGGCACCGCGCCACGATCTCCGCGGCGAAGATGCCCTCCGCGATGAACAGCGGGGTCCGCCCGATGTCGACCGTCTCCTCACCGGTGCGGGCGCTGCGCGCGATGTCGTACACGGGGACGTTCGTACGACCCGTGCGGCACAGCTCGGTGATCGCGGCGACGGCGGTGTCCGCGTCCCAGGAGTCGGGATGGTCCCAGTCGATGTCGGAACTCCCGGCCACCAGGGGCAGCGTCGGGTCGTCGCCCTCCTTGTAGAAGTCGTCGAGCCGCAGCACGGGCAGGCCGGAGCGGGCGGCGAGGAGGGACTTGCCGGAGCCGGAGGGGCCGCAGAGCAGCACGACTCGCGTCGGTATGGGCGGATGGGAGTTCACGGGACACCAGTGTGAGGCATCGGCCGGTCGCCGTACGACCCAGCGGGTCGCCTTTGAAGTGCGCGTCACATGGTCACTACTGTTCGTGACGTAATTGTCACCCCGAGTACCGACAAGGCGGCAGCAGTGATGACCCGACGAGCGTCCTCCCCCGTCCCCACCGCCCGGCGTGCCCTGGTCGTCCTCGCGGCGGCGGGGGCGGCGCTGGGCGCAGGCGCGGCGACGGCCGGCGCGGACACCGAACCGTCCGCCCGTGCCGCGCAGACGCGCCCCGCCGCGCCGGGCCAGGCCGGTCCGCAGGCCGTCCGCCTGCTGGTCGACACGATCGGCCACGTCCTCGGTCCGATCGTCCGGCTGAACCCCGACCAGGCGGTGAGCCCCGATCAGGCGGTGAACCCCGAGCAGGCGGTGAGCAGCGGTCCGGCGGCGGACGGTGCCCGGACGGGGGGCGCCGACGGGAGCCGGCAGGGCGACGGCGCGTAAGCGGCCGGCTTCCCGCCGCCCGGCGGTGCGGCAGCCGGGCGGGCGGCGCGAGGACGGCGCGGAGCCGTGTCCCCCTCGGGCGGAGGGGGACACGGCTCTCCGGTCCCGCAGGACGGGTCAGTAGGACGAGCCGGACGCGCCCAGGGAACCCGTCGGGTGCCAGACCGTCTTCGTCTCCAGGAAGGCCGTCATGCGGTCGATGCCCGGAGTGCGCGACCAGTCGTCCACAGGCTGTGGACGCAGGACCCGCTTGAGGTTGTCCGCCGCCGCGATCTCCAGTTCCCTCGCCAGCGCCTCGTCGGCGCCGGCCAGATCGATCGCGTTGACGTCCTGGTGCGCGGCGAGGGGGGCGGCGATCTCCGCCGTGCGGCCCGAGAGGATGTTGACGACGCCGCCCGGCAGGTCGGAGGTGGCGAGCACCTCGCCCAGCGACAGCGCGGGCAGCGGGGAGCGCTCGCTCGCCACCACGACCGCCGTGTTGCCGGTGGCGATCACCGGGGCGACCACCGAGACCAGGCCGAGGAACGACGACTCCTGCGGCGCCAGGACCGCGACCACGCCCGTCGGCTCCGGCGTGGAGAGGTTGAGGAACGGGCCCGCGACCGGGTTGCCGCCGCCGACCACCTGGGCGATCTTGTCGGTCCAGCCCGCGTACCAGACCCAGCGGTCGATCGTCGCGTCCACCTGGCGGGCGGCCTCCGGCTGCGGCAGGCCCTCCGCGTCCGCGACCTCGCGCACGAACTGGTCCCTGCGGCCCTCCAGCATCTCCGCGACGCGGTAGAGGACCTGGCCCCGGTTGTAGGCCGTCGCGCCGGACCAGGCGCCGAACGCCTTGCGGGCCGCGACCACCGCGTCCCGGGCGTCCTTGCGGGAGGACTGCGGCGCGTTGGCCAGCCACTCGCCCTTGGAGTCCGTCACCTCGTACACCCGGCCGCTCTCGGAACGCGGGAACTTCCCGCCCACGTACAGCTTGTAGGTCTTGAACACACTGAGACGGTCAGACATCGAGGTACGCCTCCAGGCCGTGGCGGCCGCCCTCGCGGCCGAAGCCCGACTCCTTGTAGCCGCCGAACGGCGAGGTCGGGTCGAACTTGTTGAACGTGTTGGACCAGACGACGCCCGCGCGGAGCCTGTTCGCCACGGCCAGGATGCGGGAGCCCTTCTCCGTCCAGACGCCCGCCGACAGGCCGTACGGGGTGTTGTTGGCCTTGGCGACGGCCTCGTCCGGGGTGCGGAAGGTCAGCACCGACAGCACCGGGCCGAAGATCTCCTCGCGGGCGACGGTGTGCGCCTGGGTGACGTTGGTGAGGAGCGTCGGGGCGAACCAGTAACCGGAGCCGGGCAGTTCGCAGGCCGGGGACCAGCGCTCGGCGCCCTCGGCCTCGCCCCGCTCGACGAGCGAGGTGATGCGCGCCAGCTGCTCGGCGGAGTTGATCGCGCCGATGTCGGTGTTCTTGTCCAGCGGGTCGCCGAGGCGGAGCGTGGCGAGCCGGCGCTTGAGAGCGTCGAGGAACTCGTCGTGGACCGACTCCTGGACCAGCAGCCGGCTGCCCGCGCAGCAGACCTGGCCCTGGTTGAAGAAGATGCCGCCTACGACGCCCTCGACGGCCTGGTCGATCGGCGCGTCGTCGAAGACGATGTTGGCGCCCTTGCCGCCCAGTTCGAGGGTGAGCTTCTTGCGGGTGCCGGCGACGGTCCGCGCGATCTCCTTGCCGACGGCCGTGGAGCCGGTGAAGGCGACCTTGTCCACGTCCGGGTGGGCGACCAGCGCGGCGCCCGCGTCGCCGTAGCCGGGCAGGATGTTGACGACGCCCTTCGGCAGGCCCGCCTGGCGGCAGACGTCCGCGAAGAACAGGGCGGACAGCGGGGTCGTCTCGGCGGGCTTCAGCACCACCGTGTTGCCGGTCGCGAGCGCCGGGGCGACCTTCCACGCCAGCATCAGCAGGGGGAAGTTCCAGGGGATGACCTGACCCGCGACGCCCAGGGGCCGCGGGTCCGGACCGAAGCCCGCGTGGCCGAGCTTGTCGGCCCAGCCCGCGTAGTAGAAGAAGTGCGCCGCCACCAGGGGCAGGTCGGTGTCCCGCGTCTCCCTGATGGGCTTGCCGTTGTCGAGGGTCTCGAGAACGGCCAGCTCGCGGCTGCGCTCCTGGATGATGCGGGCGATGCGGAACAGGTACTTCGCGCGCTCGGAGCCGGGCAGCGCCGACCACGTCCCGAACGCCTTGCGGGCGGCCCGCACCGCGCGGTCGACGTCCGCCTCGCCCGCCCGGGCGACCTCGGACAGCACCTCCTCGGTGCTGGGGCTGACGCTCTTGAAGACCCTGCCGTCGGCCGCCTCCGCGAACTCGCCGTCGATGAACAGGCCGTAGGACGGGGCGATGTCGACGACCGAGCGGGACTCGGGTGCCGGGGCGTACGCGAACGCGGGGGACCGCTTCGCCGCGGGGGCCGCGGTTCCCGTGGTGGTTCCCGTGGTGTTTTCCGTGGTCATGGTGATCAGTCCACCGTCACGTAGTCGGGGCCGGAGTAGCGGCCGGTGGCCAGCTTCTGGCGCTGCATCAGCAGGTCGTTCAGGAGCGAGGAGGCGCCGAAGCGGAACCAGCGGTTGTCCAGCCAGTCCTCGCCCGCGGTCTCGTTGACCAGGACCAGGAACTTGATCGCGTCCTTGCTGGTGCGGATGCCGCCGGCCGGCTTCACGCCGACCTGGACGCCGGTCCGGGCGCGGAAGTCCCGGACCGCCTCCAGCATGAGGAGGGTGTTCGCGGGGGTCGCGTTGACGGCGACCTTGCCGGTGGAGGTCTTGATGAAGTCCGCCCCGGCCAGCATGGCGAGCCAGCTCGCGCGGCGGATGTTGTCGTACGTCGACAGCTCGCCCGTCTCGAAGATGACCTTCAGGCGGGCGCTCGTCCCGCAGGCCTCCTTCACGGCGGCGATCTCGTCGTACACCTTCATGTACCGGCCCGCGAGGAACGCCCCGCGGTCGATGACCATGTCGATCTCGTCGGCGCCCGCCGCCACGGCCTCGCGCACGTCGGCCAGCTTGACGGCGATCGGGGCGCGGCCCGCCGGGAAGGCGGTGGCGACCGAGGCGACCTTCACGGACGAACCGGCGACGGCCTCCTTGGCGACGGCCACCAGGTCGGGGTAGACGCAGACCGCGGCCGTGGCGGGGGTCGTGCGGTCCGTCGGGTCGGGGCGGACCGCCTTCGCGCCGAGCGCCCGGACCTTGCCCGGGGTGTCCGCGCCTTCCAGCGTCGTCAGGTCGACCATCGAGATGGCGAGGTCGATGGCGTACGCCTTCGCGGTGGTCTTGACGGAGCGGGTGCCGAGGGAGGCGGCGCGCGCCTCCAGGCCGACCGCGTCGACGCCGGGCAGCCCGTGCAGGAAGCGGCGCAGCGTGTCGTCGGACGCGGTGACGTCCGTGAGTGCGTGAGCGCGTCGGGCGCCTCCCGCCGGTTCGGCGGCGGGGGAGGGTGCAGTGGTGGGCATGGTCACCAGACGAGCATATCTACGCGCGTAGCGGCTGTACAGCCCCCGGAGACCGGGCGGAGAGCGGGGCGGTGGGCGGGATCGCGGTGCGGCGCCCGCGAGGACGTCGGGCACAATCGGCTGCATGACGAGCCCGGAGCACCAGTCACCAGCGCCGCAGCCATCGGAACCCGAGTCCGCCGGGTACCGGGAGCAGGTCCACCGGTCGTCCGGGGGGATCGCCGGCGGTGTCCTGCTGCTCGCCGTCATCGGCTGGCTCGGCATCGACGCGGTGGCCACGGGGGAGGGCCGCACGCCGTGGCTGGCGCTCGCCGCGCTGCTGTTCCTGGTGCCGCTGGTCGTCGCCTTCACCCTGCGGCCCGCCGTCCTGGTGAGCGAGGACCGGCTGCGGGTCCGCAACCCCTTCCGGATGATCGTGCTGCCGTGGGGGCAGATCGCCGCGCTGCGCTCCGGCTACTCCCACGAGGTCGTCACCCGGTCCGGTGCGAAGTACCAGCTGTGGGCCCTTCCCGTCTCGCTGCGCGCCCGGAAGAAGGCGGCGCGGCGGGCGGCGCGGGCGGCGGCGGAGGGGGCGCCGGAGACGACCGGCCGGAGCGGTCCGGGACGCGGCGGCCTCCTGCACCGGGGAGGCGCCGGGGACGGACCCGTGCGGGCGGAGACCGACAAGATCATGGACGACCTGCGCGCGCTGCTGGAGGACCGGGGGGAGGCGCGGACGGCGCAGGGCGAGGTGACCGTGCGCTGGGCATACGAGGTGGCGGCCCCGGCCGCGGCCGGGGCCGTGCTGCTGGCCGTGCTGCTGGCGGTGGGGTGAGGAACCGGGGGGCGCCCGCCGGGCGGGGCGCCCCCGGGCCGGATCAGATGCCGGCCGCCGCCGACAGGTCCCGCTTGAGGGCCGCCAGCAGGTCCGCCGCCCGCGCGCGGGCCGCCGGCAGGTCCGCGCGGGCGGCGACCGGGACGACCACCTCCAGGTAGCACTTCAGCTTCGGCTCCGTGCCGCTCGGGCGGACGATCACGCGGGCGCCGTCGAGGGTGTAGCGCAGGCCGTCGGTGGGCGGAAGGGCGTCCGTGCCCCGCGTGAGGTCCTCGGCGCGGGTGACGGGCAGGCCGCCGAGGCGGGCCGGGGGCCGCTCCCGCAGGCGGCGCATCGCGGCCGCGATGACGGAGAGGTCCTGGACGCGGACCGAGAGCTGGTCCGTGGCGTGCAGGCCGTGCTCGACGGCCAGGTCGTCGAGGAGGTCGAGGAGGGTGCGGCCCCGCTCCTTGAGCACGGAGGCGAGTTCGGTGACGAGGAGGGCCGCGGTGATGCCGTCCTTGTCGCGCACGCCGTCCGGGTCGACGCAGTAGCCGAGGGCCTCCTCGTAGCCGTAGCGCAGGCCCTCGGCGCGGGCGATCCACTTGAAGCCGGTGAGGGTCTCCGTGTGGCGCAGTCCCGCCTTCCCGGCGATGCGGCCGAGCAGGGAGGAGGAGACGATCGACTCGGCGAACGTGCCCCGGGCGCCGCGGTCGACCAGGTGGGCGGCGAGGAGGGCGCCCACCTCGTCGCCGCGGAGCATGCGCCAGTCCCCGCCGTCCCTGACGGCGACGGCGCAGCGGTCGGCGTCCGGGTCGTTCGCGATGACCAGGTCCGGGTCCGTCTCGCGGGCCCGGGCGTAGGCGAGGTCCAGCGCGCCGGGCTCCTCCGGGTTGGGGAAGGCGACGGTGGGGAAGTCCGGGTCGGGGTCGGCCTGCTCGGCGACGAGGACCGGCTCCGGGAAGCCGGCGCGGGCGAAGGCGGCGAGGAGGACGTCCCGGCCGACGCCGTGCATCGCCGTGTAGACCGTGCGGGCGGTGCGCGGGGAGCCGGGGGCGAGGACGGCGTCGGTGCGGGCCAGGTAGGCGTCCAGCACGCTGTCGTCGAGGACCTCCCAGCCGGTGGTGGGGCGGGGGACGTCGGCGAGGGCGGCGATCGCGTCGATCTCGGCGGCGATCCCGGTGTCGGCGGGCGGGACGATCTGGGAGCCGTCGCCCAGGTAGACCTTGTAGCCGTTGTCGCGGGGCGGGTTGTGGCTGGCGGTGACCTCCACGCCGGCGACCGCGCCGAGGTGCCGGACGGCGAAGGCGAGGACGGGGGTGGGCAGGGGGCGGGGGAGCAGGGCCGCCCTCAGGCCGGCGCCGGTCATCACCGCCGCGGTGTCCCGGGCGAAGTCGGCCGACTTGTGGCGGGCGTCGTAGCCGATGACGACGAGGCCGCCGGCGTGGCCCCGCTTCGTCAGGTACGCGGCGAGACCGGCGGCGGCGCGGATGACCACCGCGCGGTTCATGCGCAGGGGACCGGCGCCCAGTTCGCCGCGGAGGCCCGCGGTGCCGAACTGGAGGGTGCCGCTGAAGCGTGCGGCGAGTTCGGTGACGTCCCCGGCGTCGATGAGCCGGGCGAGTTCCGCGCGGGTGTCCGCGTCGGGGTCCTCGGCCAGCCACGCCTTGGCCCGTGCGAGGAGGTCGTCGTGCACGTCGGGTCAGCCTCTCGTTGTCGTTCGTACGGGGTCGTTCGTACGGGGCGGGTCCCCCGTGGGGACGGGTGTGCGGGGTGCGGGCGCCCGCGGCGGCCCGGCGGGCGCGGTGGGACGCCCGCGGCGGCCTGTGCGGCTCGGCGGAGATCGCTGCGGCACCTGCGGTGGAGCGGGCGGACACCCCCGGCACGGTCCCTTCCCGCCGTCGGCGGCCGCGGGTGCGGGGGAGGGGATCCCCGCCTCGCGGGTGCGGGCGGCCGAGGGCTCGTGGAGGCCGGTCCCCGGCCTTCCGGTCGTGGCGACCGCGGGTGCGCGGGGGTGGCCCCCCGCCTTCCGCCGCGGGTGCGCGGCCCCGGCCCGTGCCCTCCCGCCACGGGCGGCCGCGGGTGCGGGGCCGGTCCCGGTCCTTGGGCCGTGGGCGGCCGAGCGGAGGCCGCCGGTCCCGCGGGCCGTCCGCCGGGCCGTGGGGGCTCGCTCCGTCCGGGGGCCCTACAGCCGGCCCAGCACCTGGGCCAGCAGCGAGCCCATCCGGGCGGCGGAGTCGCGGCCCGCCTGGAGCACCTCCTCGTGGTTCAGGGGCTCGCCCGTCATGCCGGCGGCGAGGTTGGTGACCAGGGAGATGCCGAGGACCTCGGCGCCGGCCTCGCGGGCGGCGATCGCCTCCAGGACCGTCGACATGCCCACCAGGTCCGCGCCTATGGCGCGGGCCATGCGGATCTCGGCCGGCGTCTCGTAGTGCGGGCCGGGGAACTGGGCGTAGACGCCCTCCTCCAGGGTGGGGTCGACCTCCTTGCACAGGGCGCGCAGGCGGGGGGAGTAGAGGTCGGTGAGGTCGACGAAGTTGGCGCCGACGATCGGGGAGGTGGCCGTGAGGTTGATGTGATCGCTGATCAGGACCGGCTGGCCGGGGCGCATGCCCGCGCGCAGGCCGCCGCAGCCGTTGGTCAGGATCACGGTCTTGCCGCCGGCGGCGACGGCCGTGCGGACGCCGTGGGCGACGGCGGCCACCCCGTGGCCCTCGTAGTAGTGCGTGCGGCCCAGGAAGACGAGGGCGCGCCTGTCACCGATGCGGTACGAACGGACCTTGCCGCCGTGGCCCGCGACCGCGGGCTCGGGGAAACCGGGCAGCTCGGTGACCTGGAGCTCGGCCTCGGGGGTGCCGAGGGCGTCCACGGCCGGAGCCCAGCCGGAGCCCATCACCAGGGCGACGTCGTGGGTCTCGGCGCCCGTGAGCTCGCGCAGGCGCGCGGCGGCGGCGTCGGCGGCGGCGTAGGGGTCGCCCTGGATGTCGTCCGGAAGAAGAGATGCGTTCACGCCGATGAGGGTAGCCGGTCTCTGCCTACGCGCGTAGATGGCGGAGCTCACGGGACGGCGATCGTTGTCCGGTCGTTTCCGGCGAGGGCGCCGGCGGGTGTCAGCAGGGGCGCTTGCGCAGTTCCAGCACGTAGTCGTGCGGGGCGCCGGCCGATTCGGCGGCGTCGGCGATCTCGCCCAGGTGGCGGGCCGACGGCAGGCCGCCCTCGTAGGCGTTGAGGACGTACGCCCAGGCCTGCTCCTCGCCGTCGAGGGTGTGCGCGCGGACCCGGGTGCGGCGGTAGACGTCGAGGCCCACGCCCACCCAGTGGTCCAGCTGGTCCTCGTCCATCGGGGCGATGTCGTACAGGGCCACGAAGACCTGGGACACCGGGTCCTCGACGATCGTGGGGAGCGCGCCCTCCCAGCCCATGTGCTCGCCGCCGAAGGTCAGTCGCCACCCGTTCAGCCAGCCGGTGGCGCGCAGCGGCGAGTGCGGGGCGCGACGGGACATCAGCCGCGCGTCGAGGTTGCCGGCGTACGCGGCGTAGAGCGACATGGGGAGAGGGTACGGCAGGCGCCGCCGCGTCACTTCCGGTGACGGAGGAGCCGCGGCCGGGCCCCCGGGGCGGCCGTACGCCGAAGGTGCGGGACAATGGGGTACGTGACTCGGATCGTGATCATCGGTGGCGGACCCGGCGGATACGAAGCGGCGCTGGTCGCCGCGCAGCTCGGTGCGGAGGTGACCGTCGTCGACCGCGACGGTCTGGGCGGTGCGTCGGTGCTGACCGACTGCGTGCCGTCGAAGACCCTGATCGCCACGGCCGAGGTGATGACCACCTTCGACTCCTCGCATCAGGAACTGGGCATCATCGTCGCCGACGACACCCCGCCCATGGAGCAGGCCGCCCGGGTGGTGGGGGTCGATCTCGGAAAGGTCAACCGGCGGGTCAAGCGGCTGGCGCTGGCGCAGTCGCACGACATCACCGCCGCCGTCACGCGCGCCGGCGCGCGGGTCGTGCGCGGGCGCGGCCGGCTGGAGGGCACGCAGGCCCTCGACGGGTCGCGGAAGGTCGTCGTCACCGCCGCCGACGGCAGCGAGGATACGCTCACCGCGGACGCCGTGCTCATCGCGACCGGCGGTCATCCGCGGGAGCTGCCCGACGCCCGGCCCGACGGCGAGCGGATCCTGAACTGGACCCAGGTCTACGACCTGACCGAGCTCCCGGAGGAGCTGATCGTGGTCGGGTCGGGCGTGACCGGCGCCGAGTTCGCCGGCGCCTACCAGGCGCTCGGGTCGAAGGTGACGCTCGTGTCGTCCCGGGACCGGGTGCTGCCGGGCGAGGACCCGGACGCGGCCGCCGTCCTGGAGGACGTGTTCCGGCGGCGCGGCATGAACGTCATGGCGCGCTCGCGCGCCCAGTCCGCCAAGCGGGCCGGGGACCGGGTGGAGGTGACGCTCGCCGACGGGCGGGTGATCACCGGGTCGCACTGTCTGATGGCCGTCGGCGCCGTGCCCAACACCGAGGGCATGGGCCTGGAGGAGGCCGGGGTCAGGCTGCGCGAGTCCGGGCACGTCTGGACCGACAAGGTGTCGCGCACGACCGCCCCGGGCGTGTACGCCGCCGGCGACGTGACCGGTGTGTTCGCCCTGGCGTCCGTGGCCGCCATGCAGGGCCGGATCGCCATGTACCACTTCCTCGGCGACGCGGTGGCCCCGCTGAACCTGAAGACCGTCTCGTCGAACGTCTTCACGGACCCGGAGATCGCGACCGTCGGCTACACCCAGGCCGACGTCGACGCCGGCAAGATCGACGCCCGGGTCGTGAAGCTCCCGCTGCTGCGCAACCCGCGCGCCAAGATGCAGGGCATCCGGGACGGCTTCGTGAAGATCTTCTGCCGCCCGGGCACCGGGATCGTGGTGGGCGGTGTGGTCGTGGCGCCGCGCGCCTCGGAACTGATCCACCCCATCTCGATCGCCGTCGACAACAATCTGACGGTCGAACAGATCGCGAACGCCTTCACCGTGTACCCCTCCCTGTCGGGCTCGATCGCCGAGGTGGCCCGGCAGCTCCACACCCGCAAGGCGGCGGACGAGGTCTGACGGCCGGAGGCGGATCCCCGCTGGTCACGGCGTTTTGCCGGGCATCCGTGCGGGACGGATGCCCGAGCCGGGCCTCTATACCACCGCGCGCCCTGCCGTGCGAACAACTTCTGTTATTCGGCGCAAACCGCTGAAAGCAGACGGTCGTTGGCGTTACTGTCAGTTTCGTGTTCGCTGCAGAACGTCGCCAATTGATCCTCGAAATGGTGCGAGCGAACGGGGCCGTGTCGCTCCGTGAGCTCGCCCGCGTCGTCCAGACCTCCGAAGTGACCGTACGGCGGGACGTGCGCGCACTGGAGGCAGAAGGACTCCTCGACCGCCGGCACGGCGGTGCGGTACTGCCGGGTGGCTTCACGCGAGAGTCCGGCTTTCCGCAGAAGTCCCATCTCGCGACCGCCGAGAAGACGGCCATCGCCGACCTCGCCGCGGGCCTCGTCGAAGAGGGCGAGGCCATCGTGGTCGGCGCGGGTACGACCACGCAGGAGCTGGCCCGCCGGCTCGCCCGCGTGCCCG
The DNA here is from genome assembly GCF_039533365.1 of Streptomyces glaucus. Classification (NCBI taxonomy): domain Bacteria; kingdom Bacillati; phylum Actinomycetota; class Actinomycetes; order Kitasatosporales; family Streptomycetaceae; genus Streptomyces; species Streptomyces glaucus. The sequence goes on along the minus strand of NZ_BAAATK010000013.1, from coordinate 8,725 downwards.
GGCTGACCGTCGTCACCAACTCCCTGCTGGTGGCCCAGGCGCTGGCCCACGCCAACCGCGTGGAGGTCGTGATGACCGGCGGCACGCTCAGGGGGTCCAACTACGCCCTGGTCGGATCCGGAGCCGAGCAGTCCCTGCAGGGGCTGCGGGTGGCGAAGGCCTTCCTGTCCGGCAGCGGGCTGACCGCCGAGCGCGGGCTGTCCACGTCCAACATGCTGTCGGCCTCCGTCGACCGGGCCCTGGTGCAGGCCGCCGCCGAGGTCGTCGTCCTCGCCGACCACACCAAGCTCGGCACGGACACCATGTTCCAGACCGTGCCGACGGACCTGATCACGCGGCTGGTGACCGACGAGCCGCCCGCCCACGACGACCGCGCCGCCACCGAGCTCCAGGCCCTCGCCGACCAGGGGGTCCAGATCGCCGTGGCCGGCACCCAGGGGGGCCCGGCGGGTTCGGGAGGTGATGCCGCCCCGGCGCGCCGGCAGCGCCGGGACGTGCCGCTGCCCGGTCCGCGCCGCCAGGGCCCCGGCACGGGAGCCGGGCTGCGGACGAGCGCGATGCTGGGGGAGCAGACACCGGGTACGGAACGCGGCCGGGTCGCGGACCTGCGGCGCCGCTGAGGCACCGGGCGGGAGCGGAGGCGGGGGCGGCTCCACGGCCGGGCGCCGGGCCCGTGACCGGCGCGGCCGGGACGACGGGCGCCCGGCGGACCGCCGATGCGGTCCGCCGGGTGCCCGGACGGGTTCCGTGCGGCTCAGTCCTTGATCTCGCAGATGGGTGCGCCGGAGGTGAGGGAGGCGCCGATCTCGGCGGTCAGGCCCTTGACGGTGCCGGACTTGTGGGCGTTGAGGGGCTGTTCCATCTTCATGGCCTCCAGGACGACGACCAGGTCGCCTTCCTTGACCTCCTGGCCCTCTTCGACGGCGACCTTGACGATGGTGCCCTGCATGGGGGAGGTGAGGGTGTCGCCGGAAGCGGCGGGGCCGGATTTGCGGGCGGCGCGGCGCTTGGGCCGGGCGCCGGCGGCCAGGCCGGTGCGGGCCAGGGACATGCCCAGCGAGGCGGGCAGGGAGACCTCCAGGCGCTTGCCGCCGACCTCGACCACGACCGTCTCGCGGCTGGCCTCCTCGTCGGTGTCGGCGGGGCCGGCGGGGGCGGTGAAGGGCGGGATGTCGTTGGTGAACTCGGTCTCGATCCAGCGGGTGTGGACGGTGAAGGGCCCGTCGGAGCCGTGCAGTTCGGGGGCGAAGGCGGGGTCGGTGACCACCTTGCGGTGGAAGGGCAGGGCGGTGGCCATGCCCTCCACGCGGAACTCCGCCAGCGCGCGGGCGGCGCGCTGCAGGGCCTGCTCGCGGGTGGCGCCGGTGACGATCAGCTTGGCCAGCAGCGAGTCCCAGGCCGGGCCGATCACGGAGCCGGACTCCACGCCGGCGTCCAGGCGCACGCCGGGGCCGGAGGGCGGCTCGAAGACGGTGACGGTGCCGGGGGCGGGCAGGAAGTTGCGGCCCGGGTCCTCGCCGTTGATGCGGAACTCGAAGGAGTGCCCGCGCAGCACCGGGTCGTCGTAGCCCAGTTCCTCGCCGTCGGCGATGCGGAACATCTCCCGCACCAGGTCGATGCCGGCGACCTCCTCGGTGACCGGGTGCTCGACCTGCAGGCGGGTGTTGACCTCCAGGAAGGAGATGGTGCCGTCGGTGCCGACCAGGAACTCCACCGTGCCGGCGCCGACGTAGCCGGCCTCCTTCAGGATCGCCTTGGAGGCCCGGTACAGCTCCGCGCGCTGCTCCTCGGTCAGGAACGGTGCGGGGGCCTCCTCGACCAGCTTCTGGTGGCGGCGCTGCAGCGAGCAGTCCCGGGTGGAGACCACCACCACGTTGCCGTGGGTGTCGGCCAGGCACTGCGTCTCCACGTGCCGGGGCCGGTCCAGGTAGCGCTCGACGAAGCACTCCCCGCGGCCGAAGGCGGCCACCGCCTCGCGCACCGCCGAGTCGTACAGCTCGGGAACCTCCTCCAGCGTGCGCGCCACCTTCAGGCCGCGGCCGCCGCCGCCGAACGCGGCCTTGATCGCGATGGGCAGCCCGTGCTCCTCGGCGAAGGCCACCACCTCCTCCGCGCCCGACACCGGGTCGGGGGTGCCGGCCACCAGCGGGGCGCCGGCCCGCTGGGCGATGTGCCGGGCGGCGACCTTGTCGCCCAGGTCCCGGATGGCCTGCGGCGGCGGGCCGATCCAGATCAGCCCCGCGTCCAGCACCGCCTGCGCGAAATCGGCGTTCTCCGACAGGAAGCCGTAACCGGGATGGACCGCGTCCGCGCCCGACTCGCGCGCCGCCCGCAGCACCTTGTCGATGTCCAGGTAGCTGGCCGCCGGAGTGTCACCCCCCAGGGCGAACGCCTCGTCCGCGGCCCGCACATGCACCGCGTCCCGGTCCGGGTCGGCGTAGACGGCCACGCTCGCGATCCCGGCATCCCGGCACGCCCGGGCCACGCGGACAGCGATTTCGCCACGGTTGGCGATCAGCACCTTGCGCACGATTGAGGCTCCCTCCTTGAAACAAGCCGAGTTTAGGGACTGCCGACACGCCGCTTCGACCCGTCCCCAGTGGTGAGCTTGCCCACACGGAGCGTGATACGAGGCTCGCTCGACCCGCGAAATCCCTTGTCGCACCGCGAAACGCAGAACTCCTCCGGGAAACCCTAGCCGCCTCCTGTGGTCAAGGTCTCTGTCATCACATGCTGCGGGCCACTCGGTTTCTTTGTGGAGTCCCTACGAACGGCCCCATGATTCTTTGCCCTCCGCAGGACTCTTGTCCCTCGGTTTACCCGTTAGTAGCGTCCACGATGACCCGAACGCACTAGGGGGAACAGCAGACTTTCACGGAAACGGCCGGGAGGGGTGGGGCCCATGGTGCGCGGACCGGTGGCGTGGATCGTGGCGGTCGTCCTCTTCGGCGAGGCGTTCGGAATCGCGGCCCTGACCTGGTTCCTGGGGGACGTCGTCGACCGGCAGGACATGTCCCTGGCCGGCCTGGACCCGCATCCGACGGCGGTGGCGTCGAAGGCCGGCGGCGTGGTCTTCGGCCTCTGCCTCGCCCTGTGCGGCCTGGCGGCCCTGCTGGTCGCCCTGCGGGACCGGCCCCCGGCCGGCCTCGGCCGCGTCCTGCTGACCGGCGCGGCCGTGGTGCACGGCCTGCTCGGCGCCCTCGCCTGGGGGCTGGTGGGCCGGTCGGCGTTCCTGCTGATGGTGCTGGTGCTCGCGCTGATCGTGTGGCTGCTGGTGGCCTGCGACCGCCCGGCCGGGCCGGAGGGGCCGGCCGGCGCCGCGCCCGGCGGCGCCGGCTCCCCGGTCAGCTCTCCGCAGGCGCCCACAGCTGGGTGATGCCCACGCCCAGTTCGCCGAGCAGCCGCCGGAACAGCGGCAGGCTGAGGCCGATGACGTTGCCGTGGTCGCCGTCGATGCCGTCGATGAACGGGGCCGAACGGCCGTCGAGGGTGAAGGCGCCGGCGACGTGGAGGGGCTCGCCCGAGGCGACGTAGGCGGCGATCTCCTCGTCGGTGGGCTCGCCGAAGCGGACGACGGTGGAGGCGGTCGCGGAGGCGTACCGGCCGGTCGCGGTGTCGTACACGCAGTGGCCCGTCTGGAGGGTTCCGGCGCGTCCGCGCATGGCCTTCCAGCGGGCCGTCGCCTCCTCGGCGTCGGCGGGCTTGCCGAGGGCCTGGCCGTCCAGGTCGAGCACGGAGTCGCAGCCGATCACGATCGCGCCCTTGACCTCGGGTTTCGCGGCCACGACGGAGGCCTTGGCCTCGGCCAGGGCGAGTGCCAGCTCGGCGGGGGTGGGGGCGGTGACGGCGTCCTCGTCGACGCCGCTCACGATCACCTCGGGATCCAGTCCGGCCTGGCGCAGCAGGCCGAGCCGGGCGGGGGACCGGGAGGCGAGGACGAGTCGGCGGCGCGGCTGATCTGTCATGCGATCAGCGTATCGGCGTCCCCCGTCCGCCTCATCTCACGCCGATCACGAGCATCGCCAGCACCATGGCCGTCGCCAGGAGAACGCTCAGCCGCCGCATCATGTCCTGCGTCCGGCGCAGTTCCTCGGGCGGTTCGTTCTCGGGGTCGGACCACAGCATGCCTTCCATCGTCCGGCGGCGCGCCGGCGCGGCGCCTGAGTACGCGTACTCAACTTCCGCCCGCCCCGCCGCGCCGGAACGGGCGACGCGGTCGCCGGCCCGCACCGCGCCCCGGCCGGCCCGGCGGACCCGGACCGGCCGCGTCCGCCCACGACTCCGGCGGCCGCCCGCACTCCGGCGAGGCCTGGGTACGCGGTGCGGCCGAAGCCGTGGCGGCGGTGCTCCGGGCCGCCTTACGCGCCCGGCCAGTACGTGCGCGCCCACGCCGCCGGTCCCGGCCGGGGCAGCCGGCGCGCGGCGATGCGGGACGGGTCGGACCAGGAGGCGCGGGGACCGGGCGCGCCGGGCGGCGCGGCGGTCTCCGCCGCGGCGCGGGCCCGGACCACCGCCAGGGCGGCGGCCAGCTCCTCCGGGGTCGGGTTGCCTCGTACGACCTTGATCGTCACAGCCACTCCTGCGGTCGGCGGTCAGAGGGGGATGTTGCCGTGCTTCTTCGGAGGCAGGGATTCCCGTTTGGTGCGCAGCTGACGCAGGCCGCGTACGACGTGGCGGCGGGTGTCCGACGGCATGATCACGGCATCGACGTAGCCGCGCTCGGCCGCGATGTAGGGGTTGAGCAGGGTGTCCTCGTACTCCTGCAGCAGCCGGGCCCGGGTCTCCTCGGCCTCGCCGGCCTCCTCCGCCTCGGCGAGGGTGCGGCGGTGCAGGATGTTGACCGCGCCCTGGGCGCCCATGACGGCGATCTGGGCGGTGGGCCAGGCCAGGTTGAGGTCGGCCCCCAGATGCTTGGAGCCCATGACGTCGTACGCCCCGCCGAAGGCCTTGCGGGTGATCACCGTGATCAGCGGGACCGTCGCCTCGGCGTAGGCGTAGATCAGCTTGGCGCCGCGGCGGATGATGCCGTCGTGCTCCTGGTCGACACCGGGCAGGAAGCCGGGGACGTCGACGAAGGTCAGCACCGGGATGTTGAAGGCGTCGCAGGTGCGCACGAAGCGGGCCGCCTTCTCGCTCGCCTTGATGTCCAGGCAGCCGGCGAACTGCATCGGCTGGTTGGCGACGACGCCCACCGGGTGGCCCTCGACCCGGCCGAAGCCGGTGAGGATGTTCGGCGCGTACAGCGGCTGCGTCTCGAAGAACTCGGCGTCGTCCAGGACGTGCTCGATCACCGTGTGCATGTCGTACGGCTGGTTCGCGCTGTCCGGGACGACCGTGTCCAGCTCGCGGTCCTCGTCGGTGACGGTGAGGTCCGCCTCCTCCGGGAACGCCGGGGGCTCGGAGAGGTTGTTGGACGGCAGATAGCTCAGCAGCTGCTTGACGTACTCGATGGCGTCCTTCTCGTCCCCGGCCATGTGGTGGGCCACGCCGGAGGCGGTGTTGTGGGTGCGGGCGCCGCCCAGTTCCTCGAAGCCGACGTCCTCGCCGGTGACCGTCTTGATGACGTCCGGGCCGGTGATGAACATGTGCGAGGTCTGATCGACCATCACGGTGAAGTCGGTGATCGCCGGGGAGTAGACCGCGCCGCCCGCGCAGGGCCCCACGATCAGGCTGATCTGCGGGATCACCCCGGAGGCGTGGGTGTTGCGGCGGAAGATCTCCCCGTACGCCCCGAGCGAGGCCACGCCCTCCTGGATGCGGGCGCCGCCGGAGTCGTTGATGCCGATGACCGGGCAGCCGGTCTTCAGCGCGAAGTCCATCACCTTGACGATCTTCTGGCCGTAGACCTCGCCCAGCGCCCCGCCGAAGACGGTGAAGTCCTGCGAGAAGACGGCCACCGGACGTCCGTCGACGGTGCCGTAGCCGGTGACGACGCCGTCCCCGTACGGGCGGTTGTTCTCCAGCCCGAAGTTGGTGGAGCGGTGCCGGGCGAACTCGTCCAGCTCGACGAAGGACCCCTCGTCCAGCAGCAGAGCGACGCGTTCACGGGCCGTCAGCTTGCCCTTGGCATGCTGTTTCTCGACCGCGCGGGCCGAGCCGGCGTGCGTCGCCTCGTGGACGCGACGCTTCAGGTCCGCGAGCTTTCCCGCGGTGGTGTGGATGTCAACCTCTTGACGCTCTTCCGGCTCGGACATCGGGATGTGGCTCCCTGCCTGCTCAAAAGGGGGGACGGTTACTCATCCGCAGCGTAGTGCGGTGCCCACCGGTCGGCAGTGCGGCGTTTACCACACCTAGGGTGGCTTGCATGACGCCGCGAGACGCATCAGACGACAGCCGCTGGTCCGACCTGGACCGTCCGCCGCTGAACGCCGCCGCCCTGCGCCGGGCACTGGTCCGGCCGGGCGGGCTCTGGTCGGACGTCGAGGTGGTGCAGCGCACCGGTTCCACCAACTCCGACCTCGTCGCCCGCGCCGAACAGGGCAAGGCGGCCGAGGGCGCGGTCCTGGTCGCCGAGGAGCAGTCCGCGGGCCGCGGGCGGCTGGACCGGCGGTGGACGGCCCCGGCCCGCTCCGGCCTGTTCTTCTCCGTGCTGCTCACCCCGGCCGAGGTGCCGGTGGCCCGCTGGGGCTGGCTGCCGCTGCTCACCGGGGTCGCGGTGGCGACCGGACTGTCCCGGGCGGCGGGCGTCGACACGGCGCTCAAATGGCCGAACGACCTGCTCGTCACCGTCGGCGGCGAGGAGCGCAAAGCCGGCGGGATCCTGGCCGAGCGGGCCGGGGAGCACGGGGTCGTCGTCGGTGTGGGCATCAACGTCACCCTCCGCGCGGACGAGCTGCCGGTCCCGCAGGCCGGGTCGCTGGCCCTGGCCGGCGCGGTGAGCACGGACCGCGATCCGCTGCTGCGGGCGGTGCTGCGCTCCCTGGCGGACTGGTACGGACGGTGGCGGGCCGCCGGCGGCGACCCCGCGGCCTGCGGGCTCCAGGAGACGTACGCGGCCGGGTGCGCGACCCTCGGGCGGCCGGTCCGGGCTCAGCTGCCGGGGAACCGGTCGATCAGCGGGGAGGCGGTCGCGGTGGACGGGGACGGGCGGCTGGTGCTGGCCACGGAGGACGGCGTGCAGGAGCCGGTGGGGGCGGGCGACATAGTCCACCTGCGCCCGGCGTGAGCCGCCCGGCCCCGGTGCGCGCCGACCTGCCCCGGCGCACACCGGGGCCGGGGGCCGTACGGGGCGGTCACCGCCTCGGGGGCGGGCGGCCGCCGCTCGCGGGAGTGAGCTACCGCACACCTGCCGTAAAGTTGAGGCCGGTCGATACCTGACCGTGGCAGATCGGAAGGGCAGCAGGCGTGACCGTCGACGACACGGGCCCCGGCGCGGACGCGGACCGGGTGGACCCGCAGCCCGCCGACTCCGGCGAGGACCCCCTCGCACTGCGCCTGGAACAGCTCATCCTGGGCGCGGAGCGCCGCTACACCCCCTTCCAGGCGGCCCGCAGCGCGGGCGTCTCCATGGAGCTGGCCTCCCGTTTCTGGCGGGCGATGGGCTTCGCCGACATCGGGCAGGCCAGGGCGCTCACGGAGGCCGACGTGCTCGCGCTGCGCCGGCTCGCCGGCCTGGTGGAGGCGGGGCTGCTGAGCGAGGCCATGGCCGTGCAGGTGGCACGGTCCACCGGGCAGACCACGGCCAGGCTCGCCGAGTGGCAGATCGACTCCTTCCTGGAAGGGCTGACCGAGCCGCCCGAGCCGGGCATGACCCGTACCGAGGTCACGTATCCCATCGTCGAACTGCTGCTGCCCGAGCTGGAGGAGTTCCTCGTCTACGTCTGGCGGCGGCAGCTCGCGGCCTCGGCCGGGCGGGTGGTGCAGGCCGCCGACGACGAGGAGATGGTCGACCGGCGCCTCGCGGTCGGCTTCGCCGACCTGGTGGGTTTCACCCGGTTGACGCGCCGGATGGAGGAGGAGGAACTCGGCGAGCTCGTCGAGGCCTTCGAGACCACCGCCGCCGACCTGATCGCCGCGCACGGCGGACGCCTGGTCAAGACCCTCGGCGACGAGGTCCTGTACGTCGCCGACGACGCGGGCACGGCCGCGGAGATCGCGCTCCGGCTCATCGAGACCATGGCGAACGACGAGACCATGCCGAAGCTGCGGGTCGGCATGGCCTTCGGCACGGTGACCACCCGCATGGGCGATGTCTTCGGCACGACCGTCAACCTGGCCTCCCGGCTCACCTCGATAGCGCCCCGGGACGCCGTCCTGGTCGACAGCGCCTTCGCGGAGGAGCTGATCCGCACCCGGGACGCCCCCGCCTCGGAGACGGAGGCGGCCGAGGAGGCGGCCGCCGCGGAGAAGGAGGGCGAGGAGCCGCCGGCGTACCGCTTCGGGCTGCAGCCGATGTGGCAGCGCCCGGTGCGCGGCCTGGGCGTCGTCGAGCCGTGGCTGCTCACGCGGCGGGGCGGCACGGGGTAGCGGCGCACGCCGCGGTGGCCGGCGTGCCGTGGCCGTCAGCCGCGCCCCAGCGGGGAGTCCACGCACAGGCCGATGATCGGTACGCACAGCGCCGGCCAGTCGGACCGGTCCGGCGGGCCGGGCGGGACCGGCTGCTCGGGCTTCGCGGACGGGGCGGCCGGCGCGTCCCGGCTCGGCGCCGCGGTGGGCGTCGGGCGCGGCGCGGGGCCCGACGGCCCCGGCGGACGGGACGCGGAGGGGGCCGGGACGGTCGCCGCCG
>NZ_BAAATK010000012.1:0-158388 GCF_039533365.1 Streptomyces glaucus | reverse complement strand
GGCCGGGGCGCGGGCCGGGCACCGCCGGCGGCCGGCCGCGGCGGCCGGCACGAGCCCGGTCCCGCCGCCCACCCCCCGCGGCCGGCCGCCGCCGCTCCCTCACTGGCCGGCGAACTTCTCGCTCACCGCGTCGTACACGTCCCTGGCCTCCGCGCCCAGCCGCGGGCCGGCCAGCCAGCCCGACGTCACCGGGCCGATCGAGGTGTTGGACACCAGCGCCGGCTCGCCGTCGGAGCCCGTCCCGATCCAGCCGCCGCCGGACGAACCGGCGGTCATCGTGCAGCCGATGCGGTACATCGTCGGGTCGGAGGCGCTGAGCGACAGCCGGCCCGGCCTGTCCTGGCACCGGTACAGCTTCTGCCCGTCGTACGGCGGCGCGGCCGGGTAGCCGATCGCCGTGACGCTCCGCGTCTCCGGCACGGCCGGCGCGTCGAAGTCCACCGGCAGCGCCGAGCCGACCGTCTCCTCCAGCGACTTGCCGCCGCTGCCCTTCTCCGGCGTCACATGGATGACGGCGAAGTCGTACGAGGCGCCGTCACCGCCCGTCGCGCCGCCCTGTTCGATCCACTGGTCCGAGGTCTGCGCCCAGTCGCCCCACCAGACACCGTAGGGAGCGACCTCCTCCTCGGCGGCGTTCTGCAGTTCCCCGGCCGACCTGCCCGCGTCGTTGTACGACGGCACGAACGCGATGTTGCGGTACCAGCCGCCCTTCTTCCCGGCGTGCACGCAGTGGCCCGCCGTCCAGACCAGGTTGGACTTGCCGGGGTGGGCCGGGTCCTGCACCACCGTCGCCGAGCAGACCATCGTGCCCTCGGGGGAGTCGAAGAACACCTTTCCGGCGGTGGCGGCGTTGGCGTGGTACGCGGGCGGTACGGCCACCGCCTCCACGGGCCGGGGCGTGGGGTCGGTGACGCCCCGGTCGCCGGAGAGGTCGCCGTCGACGACGCCCGTGTCGGGCTCCTCGGCCTTGCGCATCCGGTCCGGGTCCCACAGGTCCTCGATGATCGGGTTGACGAAGTCCTGGGCCTCGCGCAGCCAGTCGTCCCGGTCCCAGTTCCGCCAGGCGCCGTTCTCCCACTGGCCGAGGTCGATCCCGTGCTCCTTGAGCTTGTCCCTGAGGTGGTCCGGGATCCTGATCCTGCCGTCGCCGGCGGCCGACGCGGAGGCCGACGCGTCGCCGCCCGCCTCGGCGCCGCCCGGGTCGCAGGCGGTGGCGGTGAGCGCGAGCACCGAGGCGAGCGCGACGGCGGCCGGCCCGGGGAGGACGGCGCGGCGCCCGCCCCCGCGCCGGCGAACGGTGGACGACGGCCGTATGGATCGCATGGTGGTGACTCCCCCTGATGTGGACGTACAGGACGCCGGTGCCGTGATCTCCGGCCGGGTCCGGCCCGGCCGGGCGGCGTCGTGGAACGGCATCACACCCTATGCGTTCGCGGTGGGGGAGTTCCGAAGGAACCGCAACGGTTCGGCTACAAGCCGTCTGACCTGGCCGTCGTCCGCGGATCAGCCGACCGGTGCCCTTCCGCCCCCGATCCCGTCGGCGGCCGCGGGACGTCCCCACGGCGGGGATTGCGGACCAGGCCGTAACCCGGGGGACCGTCCGGGGTTGGTAGCGGCGGGGCCCGCTGTCCGCGGGCGGCCCCGTGCCCGTGGCGATGCGAGCCGTCGACTCGCCCGTGGACGACGGGAGGATCTGGGAACCGTGGCCGAGTCTGCGTTTGCGCGTGGGGAGCGCGCGTCCGAGGGGACCGGGACAGGCGCGTCCGGGAGAACCGGCACGTCCGTGGGGGCCGCCGGGGCGGCGCCGGCGGGGGCGTGCCGCGGGCACGGCGCACGGGAGGGACTCCCGCGGCGGCAGCCGGCGCGCGAGCCGGCGGCCCGCACCTACGCGGGCGCCCTGCCGGTCGTGCCGGTCCGGGCGCGGGGCCTCACCATCGAGGGCGCGGACGGCCGCCGCTACCTCGACTGCCTGTCGGGCGACGGGACGCTCGCCCTCGGGCACAACCACCCCGCCGTGCTGGAGGCGATCCGCAAGGTCCTCGACTCGGGCGCCCCGCTGCACGCCCCCGGTCTGGCGACCCCCGTCAGGGACGCCTTCGTCGCCGAACTGCTCCGCACCCTCCCGCCCGGACTCGCGGACCGCGCGCGCGTGCGGTTCTGCGGCCCGACCGGTGCGGAGGCGATGGCCACCGCCGTCGGGCTCGTCCGGGCCGCGACCGGGCGGACCGACGTGCTCGGGTTCGGCGGCGCCGGCGCGGAGCGGTTCCCCGGGGCGGCCGGGGCGCCGGGACCGTGCGAGGGACCCGAGGCACCGGAGGCGGCCGGGGCGACCGTGCGGGACCGCGCGCGGCGGATGCCCGCCGGAGTGGTCCTCGAACCGGTCCGATGCGAGGACGGGACCGTTCCGGTGCCCGAGGCGTGGCTGCGACGCGTGCGCCGGCTCACGGCGGACCGGCCGGTCGCGCTGATCGCCGACGAGACCCGGACGGGAGCCGGACGGACCGGGGCCTTCTGGGCGGTGGAGCACAGCGGTGTCGTCCCCGACGTGATGGTGCTCGCCCGGGCCGTCGGCGGCAGCCTGCCGCTGGGCGTCGTGGTCCACCGCGACGACCTGGGCCCGCCCGAACCCGGCGCTCCCGCCGACGCCTTCCGCGGCAACCAGCTCGCCATGGCCGCCGGCACGGCGACCCTCGCCCACATCCGCGAGAACCGGCTCGCGGACCGGGCGGCCGAACTGGGCGCACGTCTGATGGGCCGGCTCCGGGAGCTCGCGGAGGAGTCCGCCTGCCTCGGCGAGGTGCGCGGGCGGGGTCTGATGATCGGCGTCGAGGTGGTGGATCCGGAAGGGCGCGACGCGGGCGCCGGCGGGGACGCGGGTGCGGCTGCCGGTGGGCGGCCGGCGGCCGCCGTCCGGCGGGAGTGCCTGCGGCGCGGCCTGATCGTGGGACTCGGCGGCCGCCACACGAACGTCGTACGTCTGCTTCCGCCTCTGACGATCACCGACGAGCAGGCGGCCGCGGTTCTCGACCGGCTGGCCGACGCGGTACGGACGGTGACCCGCGCCCGCACCGGACATGCCGAGCCGCGCCGGCGGACCCGGCCGGCGCGGCGAAGGCGCTGAACGGGCGCGGCGGCGGGGCGGCCGGGCGGAGGCGTGCGCCGGAAGGACCCCCGCCTGCCGCCCGGGCCGGGCCGGCGTCCTCCGGCCGCGCCGCCGGCGGACAGCTCCCCGGGCGGCCGGTCGCCGCACGCCCCGGGCGCGCCCCCACCGCCCTCGGCACGAGCCGCCCGGCACCACCCACCAGGAACCCAGGAGCTCCCGTGAACGACCTCCCCCCACCCCACGACCTCGCCCTCCCGGGGACGCGGGCCCCCGGCTCCCCCCGGGCGCCGCGCCCGCCCGCGGCCGCGGCGGTCCCGCGTCAGCAGAGCGGGGGACGGGCCGCCGCACGGCCGCCCGGCGCCCCCGCCGACCTCCTGGAACACCCCGACCCCCACATCGCCGCCCAGGCCGCCGGCGTGGAGAACCTGCTGCGCTGCTGGGTGCGCGAGACCGGCCTGCGCGCGCCCGGCGACGGTCTCCTGCGCATCCCCCTGCCCGCCAGCGGCACGGCCCTGCTCGTGCCGGTCCACTACTGGTCCCCGACGGGCTGGCACCGCTTCGGCCTGCCGTACCTGGCCGGCGCCCCCGAACCGGCCCCGCCGGCCGACGCGGTCACGGTCGCCGCCCTGCTCGCCAGGGAGACCCCCGGCGGCCGGCCCGCGCCCGGCGCCGCGGACCCGGCTCCCGACACGGGCGCGCCCGGCGCCCGGGACAGGGCCGGCGCCCCCGGCGCGAGCCCCGGCCCCCACCGCCCCACGGCGCCCCCCACGGCCTTCGCCCCCGGCGACGGCGCCGGACTCGTCGCCCGTGTCGCCGACTCCGTCCGCCGGACCGCCACCTTCATCGGCGACCGCCGGGAACGCCCCCTCGGCCCCCGCGACCTCTTCCTCACCGCCGAACAAGCCCTGCTGCTCGGACACCCGCTGCATCCGGCGCCCAAGAGCCGCGAGGGGCTCTCCGAGGCCGAAGCACGGCCGTACTCACCCGAGCTGCGCGGCTCCTTCCCGCTCCACTGGCTGGCGGTCTCCCCCCGCGTGCTCGCCACCGACTCCGCCTGGACCGAGCGCGGCCGTCGCGTCGCCGCGGCCCGGCTCACCGCACGCCTCGCCGGAGACGGGCTCGGGCTGCCGGACGGGTACGCGGCCCTGCCCCTGCACCCCTGGCAGCTGCGCGAGGTGCGCCACCGGGCCGGGACCGCGGCCCTGCTGGAGGCCGGACTGCTCCGGGACCTCGGCGCCCACGGCGGCCTCTGGCACCCCACCTCCTCGGTGCGGACCGTCCACCGCCCCGGCGCGCCCGCCATGCTCAAGCTGTCGCTCGGGCTGTGCATCACCAACTCCCGCCGCGAGAACCTCCGCAAGGAACTCCACCGCGGCGTCGAGGTCCACCGCCTGCTGCGCAGCGGCCTGTCCCTGCGGTGGAGGGCCGCACACCCGGGCTTCGACATCGTCCGCGACCCCGCCTGGCTCGCCGTCGACGGGCCGGACGGCGCACCCGTGCCCGGACTCGACGTGCTGATCCGGCACAATCCCTTCAGCCCCTCGGACGACGTCTCCTGCGTCGCCGGACTCGTCGCGCCCCGGCCCGGCACCGCGCCCCCCGCCCTGCCCGGTGCGCCGGCGGCCCGGCCGGAGGAGTACGGTCCGCCGGCCCCGCCCTCCCGCCTCGCCGAACTCCTCACGCACCTCGCCGAGCGGACCGGACGCCCCCGCGGGGCCGTCGCCGTCGAATGGTTCCTGCGCTACCTGGAGCAGGTCGTACGGCCCGTGCTGTGGCTGGACGCGGAGGCCGGCGTCGCCCTGGAGGCGCACCAGCAGAACACGCTGGTCCTGCTGGACGCCGCCGGCTGGCCCGCGGGCGGCCGCTACCGCGACAACCAGGGCTACTACTTCCGTGAGTCCCGGCGGGCGGAACTCGACGCCCGGCTGCCCGGCATCGGCGGACGCAGCGACACCTTCGTCCCCGACGAGGTCGCCGACGAACGGTTCGCGTACTACCTCGCCGTCAACAACGTGTTCGGCCTCATCGGCGCCTTCGGCTCCCAGCGCCTCGCCGACGAGCGGCTGCTCCTCGCCGCCTTCCGGCGCTTCCTCGCCGGCGCCGCCTCCGGCCCGGCCGCGCTGCGCACCCCGCTGCCCGCCCGCCTGCTCGACTCACCCGTCCTGCGCTGCAAGGCCAACCTGCTGACCCGGCTGCACGGCCTCGACGAACTCGTCGGCCCGGTCGGCACCCAGTCCGTCTACGTCACCGTCGCCAACCCCCTGCACCCCTGACCCCCGCGCACGTTCCGCCTCCGGCCACGAGGAACCCCCTCCCGCGCCGCCCCCGACCCCGAGGACCCCGTCCCCGAGGACCCCGTCCCGACTCCCGAGAGGAGCGCCGCCGTGCCCCCCACCGACGCGACCGCCGACGCCGGTCCGGCCCCGACCGCCGGCACCGGCACGAGCCCGGGCACCGGCGGGACCGGCACCGGCACGGACGGCGAGGACACGCTGGACCTGCGGCTGCCCGACGGACTCGGCGCGCTGTGCGCACAGCGGGAGGCGGACGCCGGTCCCGGAGCACCGCGTGTCCCGCACGGACCGGCGGTGCCCGCCGCGCCCCTCGCGTCCCCGGCCGGCGGCGACCTGCTCGACCACGTCGCCGACTGGGGCCCGGTCGGCACCGCCGCAGGCCTGTTCCACCTCGTCCCCGTCCGCGTCGAACGGGACCTCCCGCTCATCGGCCGCTGGATGCACGACCCCGCCGTCGCCGCGTTCTGGGAGCTGGCCGCACCACGGAACGTGATCGAACAGCACGTGCGGGCCCAGCTCGACGGCGACGGCCGCAGCGTTCCCTGCGTGGGCGTGCTGGACGGCAGGCCGATGAGCTACTGGGAGATCTACCGGGCCGACCTCGATCCGCTGGCCCGGCACTATCCCGCCCGGCCGCACGACACCGGGATCCACCTCCTCATCGGGCAGGCCGCCGACCGTGCGCGAGGGCTGGGCGGCACCCTGCTCAGGGCCGTCGCCGACCTCGTGCTGGACAGGCGGCGCCCCTGCGCCCGCGTCGTCGCGGAACCCGACCTCCGCAACATCCCCTCCGTCGCCGCCTTCCTGAGCGCCGGCTTCCGGTTCTCCGCCGAGGTCGATCTGCCCGCCAAGCGGGCCGCCCTCATGGTCCGGGACCGGTCCCCGCGCGGTCTGCCGTAGCGCCGCGTCGCGGCGCCATCCGTCCCCTCCGGGCTCACCGCCCGCTGTTCGCCCCCCTCTCCGCCAAGGAGCCCACGGTCTTGATCCCCTCCTTCGTCCCCGCCTTGATCACCCGTTTGTCAGTGCCGGGCCGTAGGGTGGTCGCGCTATGACGAAGCCCTCACTCCCAGAACTCCTGCACGCCGCCGTCGCCGCCGTCGGCGGCACGGAGCGTCCCGGCCAGGTGGCCATGGCCGAAGCCGTCGCGGAGGCGATCGACGACGGTTCGCATCTGCTGGTCCAGGCGGGTACCGGCACCGGCAAGTCGCTGGGCTATCTGGTGCCCGCGCTCGCGCACGGGGAGCGGGTCGTCGTGGCGACCGCCACCCTGGCGCTGCAGCGCCAGCTCGTGGAGCGGGACCTGCCGCGCACGGTCGAGGCGCTGCATCCGCTGCTGCGCCGCCGCCCGGAGTTCGCGATGCTCAAGGGCCGGTCGAACTACCTGTGCCTGCACCGGCTCCACGAGGGCGTCCCGCAGGACGAGGAGGAGGGGCTCTTCGACCAGTTCGAGGCGGCCGCCCCCACCAGCAAGCTGGGCCAGGACCTGCTGCGGCTGCGCGACTGGGCGGACGAGACCGAGAGCGGCGACCGGGACGATCTCACGCCCGGCGTCTCGGACCGCGCCTGGGCCCAGGTGTCGGTGTCCTCCCGGGAGTGCCTGGGCGCCTCGAAGTGCGCGTACGGCGCGGAGTGCTTCGCCGAGATGGCCCGTGAGCAGGCCAAGCTCGCCGATGTGGTCGTCACCAACCACGCGCTGCTCGCGATCGACGCCATCGAGGGCGCCCCGGTGCTCCCGCAGCACGAGGTGCTGATCGTCGACGAGGCGCACGAACTGGTCTCCCGCGTCACCGGGGTCGCCACCGGCGAGCTCACCCCGGGGCAGGTCAACCGCGCGGTGCGCCGCGCCGCCAAGCTGGTCGGCGAGAAGGCCGCCGACCAGCTCCAGACCGCCGCCGAGGGGTTCGAGCGGCTGATGGAGCTGGCGCTGCCGGGCCGTCTGGAGGAGATCCCGGAGGATCTCGGCTACGCGCTCATGGCGCTGCGCGACGCCTGCCGCACGGTCGTCTCGGCGATCGGCGCGACGCGCGACAAGTCGGTCCAGGACGAGGACGCGGTCCGCAAGCAGGCGCTGGCCTCCGTGGAGAACGTGCACGACGTGGCAGAGCGGATCGTCAACGGCTCCGAGTGGGACGTCGTCTGGTACGAGCGGCACGACCGCTTCGGCGCCTCCCTGCGTGTCGCCCCGATGTCGGTGTCGGGCCTGCTCAGGGAGAAGCTCTTCGCGGACCGTTCGGTCATCCTGACCTCGGCGACCCTGAAGCTCGGCGGCGACTTCAACGGCGTCGGCGCCTCCCTGGGGCTCGCTCCCGAGGGCACGGAGGGCGACGACGTCCCGCAGTGGAGGGGCGTCGACGTCGGCTCGCCCTTCGACTACCCCAGGCAGGGGATCCTGTACGTCGCCAAGCACCTGGCGCGCCCCGCCCGGGACGGCGACCGCGCCGACATGCTCGACGAGCTGACGGAGCTGATCCAGGCGGCCGGCGGTCGCACCCTGGGGCTGTTCTCCTCCATGCGGGCGGCCCAGCTGGCCGCCGAGGAGCTGCGCTCCCGCATCCCGGAGTTCCC
Source organism: Streptomyces glaucus (assembly GCF_039533365.1). Taxonomy (NCBI): domain Bacteria; kingdom Bacillati; phylum Actinomycetota; class Actinomycetes; order Kitasatosporales; family Streptomycetaceae; genus Streptomyces; species Streptomyces glaucus. The sequence continues at coordinate 150,426 of NZ_BAAATK010000012.1, read as the reverse complement.
CATCCTGCTCCAGGGCGAGGAGACCCTGGGGGAGCTGATCAAGAACTTTGCGGCCGATCCGGAGACCTGCCTCTTCGGCACGCTCTCGCTCTGGCAGGGCGTCGACGTCCCCGGCCCCAGCTGCCAGCTGGTGGTGATGGACAAGATTCCGTTCCCGCGTCCGGACGATCCGCTGATGAGCGCCCGCCAGAAGGCGGTGGAGGAGGCCGGCGGCAACGGCTTCATGGCGGTCGCCGCCACGCATGCCGCGCTGCTGATGGCTCAGGGCGCCGGCCGTCTGGTGCGGGCGTCGGGCGACCGCGGGGTGGTCGCCGTACTCGATCCGAGGCTGGCCACGGCCCGGTACGGCAGTTATCTCAAGGCGTCACTGCCCGACTTCTGGTACACCACGGACCGTAATCAGGTCCGGAAGTCGCTCGCCGCGATCGACGCGGCCGCGAAGCAGGCGGAGAGCGCGTGATCGGGGGTGGCCTGCCGCGGCTTCGCGGCAGGCCACCCCCGGTTCACACCCGCCCGTCACCGGGGCGGGACAGCACAGGGCCCCGGAACCGGCGCAGAGGTCCCGGGGCCCGGTCAGGAGACGGCGGATCCGCGCGGCAACCCGTCCGTCGGTGTGCTCAGACGCGGCGCAGTACGGCCACCACCTTGCCGAGGATGGTCGCGTCGTCGCCGGGGATCGGCTCGTACGCCGAGTTGTGCGGGAGGAGCCAGACGTGGCCGTCCTCGCGCTTGAAGCGCTTGACGGTGGCCTCGCCGTCGAGCATCGCGGCGACGATGTCGCCGTTCTCGGCGACCGGCTGGCGGCGGACCGTGACCCAGTCGCCGTCGCAGATGGCGGCCTCGATCATCGAGTCGCCGACGACCTTCAGGACGAACAGCTCACCGTCGCCGACCAGCTGGCGGGGGAGCGGGAAGACGTCCTCGACCGATTCCTCGGCGAGGATGGGCCCGCCGGCGGCGATCCGGCCGACGAGCGGGACGTACGACGCGGCGGGCTTGCCCGCGGTGTCGGTGGGCTGGACGGGGGTGGCCTGGTCGGAGCCGCGCACCTCGTACGCGCGCGGGCGGTGCGGGTCGCGGCGCAGGAAGCCCTTCCGCTCCAGTGCCATCAGCTGGTGTGCGACGGAGGAGGTGCTGGAGAGGCCGACCGCCTGGCCGATCTCCCGCATCGACGGCGGGTAGCCGCGGCGCTGCACGGAGTCCCGGATGACCTCGATCACCCGGCGCTGCCGGTCGGTGAGTCCCGAGCTGTCCGCCCGGATGCCTGGGGGGCGGCCCGGCAGGGAGCGCTTGTGTCCCTCTGGGTTCGTGGCTTCGTTCATCGCGTGCACCGGCTCGATTCGGCCCTGGGAGCGGTCCTGGGCGGTGATGGCGGCGCTGTCTGCGGTGGTGGTCACGTCGGCCCCTCTCGATGGTCTCCCTGCTGGACAACGGTAGTTGCTTTCGAAAGGTTGCGCCAAACACACGTTCGAGTGAAAAAGCGCGGATTAACTGACGCGATCACATTTCCAGGTGTATGGCCACCGCTCTTCCCAGCGGGCGAAAGAGCCCATTGTTGTACTCTTCACCGCCGGGGTCGCCGCCTCGTGGGTCGCCGCCCAGTCTGCCACCCGTCCTTCCCGTCGGCGGGTATCGACTCCCGTCTGTACGGGAGCCGCACCCGCCCTCCGTGCGGCGCCCACGGTATCTCCGCATGTGCCGCAGCGACGCGGCCGCGTACGGCCGTGTCCGGCGCGGCGCCGCGGGGTACGCGAGGCGCGGCTGTGTCCGGCGCGGCGCCCTGGGGCGCGCGGGATCCGTGGAGCGTGGCCGTGTCCGGCGAGGGGCCGTGGAACGCGCGGTGTGCGGCCGTGCCCGGTGGGGCGTGCGGGGCCGGTCGTGTCCGGCGCGGCGCCGTGGAACGCGCGGTCCGCGTCTTTTCAAGCGTGACATGCGGTACGGCGTGTATGTGTGAGCCAATCCCCACATCTAGTGGTTGGATTGCAGCAGTGGCCCACAAGTTGTGGTCCCCCCGGTCTTCGGGCCCTCGGTGATCGCCTATGCTTAGGGCTGCTTCGAGGGGCCCGTGAGGCCGACGAGGCTATTGAGTCTGCTGTGAGGAGGGTTGGAGTCCGTGCACTGTCCCTTCTGCAGGCACCCCGACAGCCGTGTCGTCGACAGTCGTACGACCGACGACGGCACGTCGATCCGCAGGCGCCGCCAGTGCCCTGACTGCTCCCGTCGTTTCACGACCGTGGAGACGTGCTCGCTGATGGTGATCAAGCGGTCCGGGGTCACCGAACCCTTCAGCCGCACCAAGATCATCAACGGTGTGCGCAAGGCATGCCAGGGGCGGCCCGTCACCGAGGACGCGCTGGCCCAGCTGGGCCAGCGGGTCGAGGAGGCGGTGCGGGCCACCGGAAGCGCCGAGCTGACCACCCATGACGTGGGGCTGGCCATCCTCGGCCCGTTGCAGGAGCTCGACCTCGTCGCCTATCTGCGATTCGCCTCCGTCTATCGGGCGTTCGACTCGCTCGAGGACTTCGAGGCCGCCATCGCGGAACTCAGGGAGCAGACGGGACGCACCGGCGCGGACGAAGGCGACCGCGGGGAAACGGGTGCGGGGAGCCGGGAGGGCGACCGCGGGCCCGGAGGGACCGCGCAGGTCCCCGAACCCGCAGCCGCCGCCGACTGACCGGAGGGCCGGCCCCGGACGACGGTACGGGACCGGCCGGTCGGCGGCGACGAGAAGACCTGTCGCGGGCGATGCGAGTGGACGCCCGCGACATCAGACAGAACACGTGCCACGGGAACAAACGGGGCACTTCAGGGCGTTTTTGCCCGTATCAGGGAGGCGGCATGACAGAGACGGCGAGCGGTCCGGCACGGAGTTCCCGCGCCAAGAGCGCCAAGGCGGGCAAGGGGCTGCGTGTCGAGCGCATCCACACCACCCCCGGGGTCCACCCCTATGACGAGGTGACCTGGGAGCGCCGTGACGTCGTCATGACCAACTGGCGCGACGGCTCGGTCAACTTCGAGCAGCGCGGCGTGGAATTCCCCGACTTCTGGTCGGTGAACTCGGTCAACATCGTCACCAGCAAGTACTTCCGCGGTGCCGTGGGCACCCCGCAGCGCGAGACCAGCCTCAAGCAGCTGATCGACCGCATCGTGAAGACGTACCGGAAGGCCGGTGAGGACCACAAGTACTTCGCCTCGCCCGCCGACGCCGAGATCTTCGAGCACGAGCTGGCGTACGCCCTACTGCACCAGATCTTCAGCTTCAACAGCCCCGTCTGGTTCAACGTCGGCACGGCCCAGCCCCAGCAGGTCTCCGCCTGCTTCATCCTGTCCGTCGACGACTCCATGGAGTCGATCCTCGACTGGTACAAGGAAGAGGGCATGATCTTCAAGGGCGGCTCCGGCGCCGGCCTGAACCTCTCCCGGATCCGCTCCTCCAAGGAGCTGCTGTCCTCCGGCGGCAACGCCTCCGGCCCGGTCTCCTTCATGCGCGGCGCGGACGCCTCCGCCGGCACGATCAAGTCCGGTGGCGCCACCCGCCGCGCCGCCAAGATGGTCGTCCTCGACGTGGACCACCCGGACATCGAGGACTTCATCGAGACCAAGGTCAAGGAAGAGGAGAAGATCCGCGTCCTGCGCGACGCCGGCTTCGACATGGACCTGGGCGGGGACGACATCACCTCCGTCCAGTACCAGAACGCCAACAACTCGGTCCGCGTGAACGACGAGTTCATGAAGGCGGTCGAGAACGGCGGCAAGTTCGGCCTGCGCGCCCGCATGACCGGCGAGGTCATCGAGGAGGTCGACGCCAAGCAGCTGTTCCGCAAGATCGCCGAGGCCGCCTGGGCCTGCGCCGACCCCGGCATCCAGTACGACGACACCATCAACAACTGGCACACCTGCCCCGAGTCCGGCCGGATCACCGCGTCGAACCCGTGCAGCGAGTACATGCACCTGGACAACACGTCCTGCAACCTGGCCTCGCTGAACCTGATGAAGTTCCTGCAGGACGACGGCAAGGGCAACCAGTCCTTCGAGACCGAGCGCTTCCAGAAGGTCGTCGAGCTGGTCATCACCGCGATGGACATCTCGATCTGCTTCGCGGACTTCCCGACCCAGAAGATCGGCGAGAACACGCGCGCGTTCCGCCAGCTCGGCATCGGCTACGCCAACCTCGGCGCCCTGCTGATGGCCACCGGCCACGCCTACGACTCCGACGGCGGCCGCGCCCTCGCCGGCGCCATCACCTCCCTGATGACCGGCACGGCCTACCGCCGCTCCGCGGAACTCGCCGCGATCGTGGGCCCGTACGACGGCTACGCCCGCAACGCCGACGCCCACAAGCGCGTCATGAAGCAGCACGCCGACGCCAACAGCGCAGCCGTCCGCATGGACGACCTGGACACCCCGGTGTGGGCCGCCGCCACCGAGGCCTGGCAGGACGTGCTGAGCCTCGGCGAGCGGAACGGTTTCCGCAACTCCCAGGCGTCCGTGCTCGCCCCGACCGGCACCATCGGCCTCGCCATGGGCTGCGACACCACCGGTGTCGAGCCCGACCTCGCGCTGGTGAAGTTCAAGAAGCTGGTCGGCGGCGGCTCGATGCAGATCGTCAACGGCACCGTCCCGCAGGCCCTGCGCCGCCTGGGCTACCAGGAGGAGCAGATCGAGGCGATCGTCGCCCACATCGCCGAGCACGGCAACGTGATCGACGCCCCCGGCCTCAAGCACGAGCACTACGAGGTGTTCGACTGCGCCATGGGCGAGCGGGCCATCTCCCCGATGGGCCACGTCCGCATGATGGCCGCGATCCAGCCGTGGATCTCCGGCGCCATCTCCAAGACGGTCAACATGCCGGAGACGGCGACCGTCGAGGAGGTCGAGGAGATCTACTTCGAGGCCTGGAAGATGGGCGTCAAGGCGCTCGCCATCTACCGCGACAACTGCAAGGTCGGCCAGCCGCTCTCCGCCAAGAAGAAGGACTCCGCGGGCGAGAAGAAGACCGAGGCCGCCCAGGAACCGCAGCCCAAGGTCGAGAAGGTCGTCGAGTACCGCCCGGTCCGCAAGCGCCTCCCGAAGGGACGTCCCGGCATCACCACGTCGTTCACCGTCGGCGGCGCCGAGGGTTACATGACCGCCAACTCCTACCCGGACGACGGTCTCGGCGAGGTCTTCCTGAAGATGTCCAAGCAGGGCTCGACCCTCGCGGGCATGATGGACGCCTTCTCCATCGCGGTCTCGGTCGGCCTCCAGTACGGCGTTCCGCTGGAGACGTACGTCTCGAAGTTCACCAACATGCGCTTCGAGCCGGCCGGCATGACCGACGACCCGGACGTGCGGATGGCGCAGTCGATCGTCGACTACATCTTCCGCCGCCTGGCGCTGGACTTCCTGCCCTTCGAGACGCGCTCCGCGCTCGGCATCCACTCCGCCGAGGAGCGCCAGCGTCACCTGGAGACGGGTTCGTACGAGCAGGTCATCGAGGACGACGAGGTCGACGTCGAGGGTCTGGCCCAGTCGGCGCCGCGCGCCCAGGAACTGAAGGCGGTCGCCACGCCGAAGGCCGAGACCGAGGCGGTCAAGCCCGCTCCGAAGCAGGCCCACACCAGCGCCGAACTGGTGGAGATGCAGCTCGGCATCCAGGCCGACGCCCCGCTGTGCTTCTCCTGCGGTACGAAGATGCAGCGCGCCGGCTCCTGCTACATCTGCGAGGGCTGCGGCTCGACCAGCGGCTGCAGCTGATCCCGCGCCCCAGGAGGGCGGGAACCTCCCGCCCGGGGCGGTGGTGCCGGTTCACCGGTGCCACCGCCCCGGGCGGCTCGCCGCGTGAGCCGGCCGCCGGGTTCCACGGCGTCCGCGTGGCCGTCCGCCGCGCCGCGCGCCTCGGCCACGCCGGCGCCGGGAGCCCTCCCCGCACGGCGGAGGGCGCCGGTCCCGGACTGGCGCCCTCCCTGCTCCGCGACCTGCCCCACGCGGGCCGTGCGCGGTCGCGGCGCTCGGCGGCTCAGGAGCGGCGCACGGCTCCCATCGTCCTCGTGAACGTCGTGGGGTCGCCGTCGAAGCCGTGCACGCCGGGGTGGAAGTCCCACACGCCGGAGCCGTCCCGGACGAACTCCGCGACCGTCGCCGCCGTCGCCCCGAGGACGCCGCCGAAGTCGTCCTCCGCCAGGACCGTGTAGCCCTCGCGGATGCGCAGCCCCGGGTTGATCACACTGACGAACGTCCGCTCCGCCGGGCGCTGCTGGATGACGACGCCGGCCACCACGCGCGCGTAGCGGGGGTCCAGCCGGTCCAGCTCCAGCGTCATGACCTCGTCGTAGCCGAAGCCCTTGCCGTCCCGGCTGTCCCGGTTGAGATAGATGGTGCCGTCGGGGGAGCGGCTGTCGAAGTGCACCACGTAGGCGGGATCGCCGTACGGGTCACTCGCCGGGTACGTCGCGGCGACGATGTCGAGATCGGCGGGCGGCTGCCCCGCCGGATTCGGGTCCCACCGCAGTGCGATCTCGACCTTGTGGATCCCCTTGTTGAGGCCGTTCACAGACTTCCCCTTCCCCTTCCCCGGTCACCGTTCCGCCCGTCCACCCCAACTGCCGGACGGTCACGGCCGGTTGTCCATCCTGCCACGCGCGGGGGGCGGGTGCGGGGCAGTCGTCCGTCCGAGCGTGACCGGCGCCACGCCCCGTGGCCTTACCATGGCGCGGTGCTGGTCAAGTGGATTCGCTGCACCGTGGTGGACCGCCGCGGCTTCGAGCGGGGGCAGCGGAAATGGGCGGGGCTTCTGGGGGAGCCGGGTTTTCGCGGACAGGGCGGCGGGTGGAGCAGGGCGCGGCCGGAGGTGGCGCACGTCTTCGCCTTCTGGGAGAGCCGCGCCTTCTACGACTCCTTCATGGCGCGCTCCCACGACCGGCTCGCCGCGTCCCAGTCGGGTACCTTCAAGGACGCCCAGGTCAGGCTCTTCGACCACCGCTTCGACGTGAAGACCGGCTTCGAACCGCGGTTCACGGACGCCGACCTGCTGCGGGTGGCGCTCTGCCGCGTGCACGAGGAGCGGGCCGAGCACTTCGTGCTGATGCAGGAGAAGGTCTGGAACCCCGCGATGGCCGGCTCGCCCGGCATGATCCGCGGCCTGTTCGGCGAGGCGCCCGGGAACGAGTTCCTGGTGCTGTCCATGTGGCGGTCCGCCGCCGAGCACGGCAAGTACCGCACCGAGCGCGTCGAACGGCTCGCCCTGCGGGCCCAGACGGAGGCCGACATCGCGGCTCTGACGGGGGACATCGTGGACCTGGAACCCGCCTGGACCGTCTGATCCCCGGCCCTGTCGTCCCCGCCCCTTGCGCGGACCGGTGTGCCGGGAACCGTGTGACCTACGCTGTACGAGGGCCGTACGAGTGCTCGGCGGTCCTCGGCCCGATCTAGGGTTTTGGCATGGCACGACCACAGCGCATCGTTCTTGTCCGGCACGGCGAATCGACGGGAAACGTCGACGATTCGGTGTACGAGCGCGAACCGGACCACGCGCTGGCCCTGACCGAGCGCGGCCGGCGCCAGGCCGAGGAGACGGGCAAGCGGCTGCGCGAACTGTTCGGCCGTGAACGCGTCAGCGTGTACGTCTCCCCCTACCGGCGCACGCACGAGACGCTGCGCGCCTTCCACCTCGACCCCGAGCTGATACGCGTGCGGGAGGAGCCCCGGCTGCGCGAGCAGGACTGGGGCAACTGGCAGGACCGTGAGGACGTGCGGCTGCAGAAGGCCTACCGGGACGCCTACGGCCACTTCTTCTACCGCTTCGCGCAGGGCGAGTCCGGCGCCGACGTCTACGACCGGGTCGGCGGCTTCCTGGAGAGCCTGTTCCGCAGCTTCGAGGCCCCCGACCACCCGCCGAACGTCCTCATCGTCACCCACGGCCTCGCCATGCGGCTGTTCTGCATGCGGTGGTTCCACTGGACGGTCGCGGAGTTCGAGTCGCTGTCGAATCCGGGGAACGGCGAGATCCGCATGCTCGTTCTCGGGGAGGACGGCAGGTACACCCTCGACCGGCCCTTCGAGCGCTGGCGGGACCCGGAACCCTATGGGATCACCGGATGGAGTGGCGGGCGATGACCACCGACTCCTCCTTCGACGGGCGCCTGGACCGCGCCCTGGCCAGCCTGCGCGGACTGTCGGTGGGGGACGCGCTGGGCTCGCAGTTCTTCGTTCCGGTGAACCATCCGCTGCTGAAGCGCCGCGAACTGCCGCCCGGTTCCTGGCAGTGGACGGACGACACGGAGATGGCCTGCTCCGTGGTCGCCGTCCTGGCCGCCCACCACCGCATCGACCAGGACGCCCTGGCGCGCTCCTTCGCCGAGCACCACGACTTCGACCGGGGGTACGGTCCCGCGGTGGGCCGTCTGCTGCGGCTGGTCCGGGAAGGCGGTGACTGGCGGGAGCTGGCCGCCGCGCTCTTCGACGGCCGGGGCTCCTGGGGCAACGGCGCCGCGATGCGGATCGCACCGCTGGGCGCCTGGTACGGGGACGATCCCGAGCAGGCGACCCACCAGGCCGAGATCTCCGCGTACCCCACCCATCAGCACGGCGAGGCCGTGGCCGGTGCCATGGCCGTGGCCGCGGCCGCCGCACTGGCCGCGGCCCCCGAGGGCCCGCCGAGCGCGCAGGCGCTGCTCGACGGGGTGATCGCGCTGGTGCCGGGAAGGAGCGCGGTCGGCGCCGGGCTGCGCCGCGCCCGGGACCTGCTCGACTACGCCGACGCGACCACGGTCGCGGCCGTGCTGGGTTGCGGGCGGCGTACGGCCGCCCACGACACCGTGCCCTTCGCGCTCTGGTCGGCGGCGCGCGCCCTCGACGATTACGAGCGGGCCTTCTGGACGACCGCGCAGGCCGGCGGGGACGTGGACACCACCTGCGCCATCGTGGGCGGAGTGCTGGCCGCCGGGCGGGCGGGGGCGCCGCCCGCCGAGTGGGTGCGGCGGACGGAGCCGTTGCCGGACTGGGTGCCGGCGCCGGCCTAGCGGGGTCTGGTCGGGTCCGTGCCGGTGTGGGCGTGCCGCGGGGGCCGGCGGGGCGGTACGCCACGCTGCTGTCGGCGCCGGCCCGGGCCGGCGCCGACGGGACGGCAGGAGCCGTTCTCCCTCAGGCGCCGGAAGGCCGGTGCGGATCCGCTCTTCGCTCCGGGATTCACGAATGCGACAACCTTCGGGCGGGGCGCTTCCGTGGGGTCGTCCTCGCAGAGGGCTTCGAATCGATCGCCGAAACGCTTCGGAGGGCGATCATCCTGGTTTTGTCCGCGAGATGAAGTGCGGTCCGGCGCGACTGACGCGACTGACGGGCATGCTCCCGACGTCTTTCCGGTCGCGACGGCGTGCCGCTCCGTGATGTGCGTCTGCGAATGACCGGATCGAGATCTGGAAGAGACGGCCGACGATCCGGCGGCTCCGCCGCTCCGGCCGGCGGGCGCCCGGGCCGGGGTGTCCCGGCCGTGACGCCGCTCGGGGAAGCCGGGGTGTCGTGCCGGGTTCCGGGCGGCGTACGCTAAGGGCGCCATGCCGTACGAACCACCCACTCACACCGTCGAGCGCTCTCTTCGCGCCACGACCGGAGCGAAGGTCATTGCCGGTGTCGACGAGGTGGGGCGCGGCGCGTGGGCCGGCCCCGTCACCGTCTGCGCGGCGGTCACCGGACTGCGCCGGCCCCCCGAAGGACTCACCGACTCCAAGCTGCTCACCGCCAAGCGGCGCACCGAGCTCGCGGAGGAACTGCAGAAGTGGGTGACGTCGTTCGCCCTGGGGCACGCCTCCCCGGAGGAGATCGACGACCTGGGGATGACCGCCGCGCTGCGGCTGGCGGCGGTGCGCGCCCTGGAGGCTCTGCCGGTCCGCCCCGACGCGGTGATCCTCGACGGCAAGCACGACTACCTGGGGACGCCCTGGAAAGTCCGCACGGTGGTCAAGGGCGACCGGTCCTGCGTGGCGGTCGCGGCGGCCTCGGTGATCGCCAAGGTTCAGCGCGACAAAATGATGGCCGAACTGGGTATCGACCATGCAGACTTCGGTTTTGCGGACAACGCCGGGTATCCGTCGCCCGTGCACAAGGCCGCACTGGAGGTGCGGGGCCCCACCCCGTATCACCGGTTGTCGTGGGCGTATCTTGATGCGCTGCCTCGGTGGCGGCACCTCAAGAAGGTCCGCAACCCGGCGGAAGGAAACGTTCCGAACATCGAGGGTCAGCTTGGCTTCGATTTCTGACGGTTCCGCTCGCACTCATGTGCCACCCGCCGACGCGAGCCGTACCAACGTTTGATAAACATCAGCTCATGCCTCTCATTCCCGAGGAGCCTCAGATTCACGAGAGTGCCCAGGGTCCCCGCGCCACGCCGGCCAGCGGCCGTACCGCGCCGACCCCCCGTCCCGTACCCGGTCCCCGTCCCGCGGCTCCGTCGCGCCCCGGCCGTCCCGGCCCGCTCCGGCCCACGCCTCCGGCGCAACGTACGCCGCGCGAGGCGGCCAAGCCCGGACCGTCCGGCCCGACCGCCCCCGCCGCGTCGGCCACCCCGCAGATCCAGCTGATCCCGGCCTCCGCCGAAGGCGCGCTCGACGCCGCCGAGGAAGCCGTGGACCTGCTCCTGGACTCGGGGCGCGCCCCCGGTGAGGTGCTGGTGATCACCACCGGCGAGCCGCATCCGTGGGCCGCCCACGAACTGTCCTTCGGCGAGGACTCCTACTGGGCCCAGCACGACGCGGGCGACGACGTCTTCTACGCGGACGCCGCCGTCGCGGACCGTGCCGCCTCCCGCCCCGTGGTCGTGGTCGCCGTCAACGGCGGATCCGAAGCCGCTGCCGCCGCCGCCCTCGCCCTGGCCCACACCCGGGCCGGCTCCCTGCTGATCGTCTGCGGCGACCCGCAGCGCATCAACTCGGTGCTGGGCGCGGGGGTCTGAGCCGACGCCGTCGCGTCCGGCCGGACGCCCGGAGCGGGGTGGGCGCCGCCGTGCCGGCATCCGCGCGGTGGCGACTTCGGCATGCCCGCGCGGGCGGAGGCGATCGGACCCGAAGGCGGCTGCCGCCGTCCCGGGCGCTCCGGCCGCCGTACGGACGGGTCGCACGCGCCGCCGCACGGAAGGGGCGTGCGCGTTCCCGTACGTGCCGCGGGGGCGGGTGGGCGGGACCCCGCTCAGCGGGCCGCCACGCGGCGCAGTATCTCGGAGGCGGCCCCTCCGGTGCGCGGCGGGGGCGGTACCTCGGAGACGGCGAACGGCTCAGGCGCAGAATCCGCGTGGGGATGACGGCCGCCGCGGCCCTCGCCGAGGACCTGCCATCCGTCCCGGGTCAGCGTGATGTACGCGCCGCAGCGCAACCCGTGCAGCGTGCAGGCGTCCCGCAGACCCCACATCCACGCGCCGTCCTCCTCCGTCCAACGCGCGTCGCCCTCACGGCAGCAGAGCAGCACGGCGGTGCGCACGGGGGTGCGGCGCCGCAGGTCGTGCGGGATGATCCGGCGCAGTTGGGCGAGCAGCACGTTGCGGAACAGCCAACCGTCGGCCGGGGCCGGGCGGGGAGTGAACGAGGCGCTGGCGCGCAGCCGTTCGTCGGGGTCGAGCACGGCCACGATCACGGTCGGCGGCTTGGGCCGGTGCCGGGAGTGCAGCCCGCCGACGACTTCCCGGGGGTTGCGCAGCAGCGGGATGCCGGCGGCGGCCCACTCCGCCGGTTCGAGCACACGGGTGGCGGAAGCGGCGGACGACGACAACGATGCCGCCGAGGACGGAGCGAATCCGAAGGTCACGTTCCTCCCTTCGGCTACGCGCCCACTGCGGGCGGGATCGGATTCCGGGGCGCACCGCAGCGAAGCCCTACCGGATCATGGGCGAGTCGTGCGGGGAGCGGACTTCAATTCTTCCTGTCGAACGTGATTGCGGCAACGAGCAATTGCTGCCGTCTGCCGTTATCGGATGATGCGCGTCTTATATCCCTGCTCGGGAAGTCCGCGGATGACGCACGGGACCCGCACGCCCGGCATGTCCGTGAGTCGCGGAGGCGCCGGTCGGCCAAGGCCGCGCCCCCGGACGCGGTGACGGGCGGCACGGACGGGGGGCCTCCCGGCCGTCACGGGTGCGGGGAACCGCCCGCGGCACCGGCACGTGATCACCCCTGTACGGCCAGCACCAGCGGCAACACCCCCTGGGCGCCGGCGCGGCGGAGCAGACGGGCCGCCACCGCGAGGGTCCAGCCGGTCTCGGTGTAGTCGTCCACGAGGAGAACCGGTCCGTGGCGCTCGGCGAGAGCGGAGGCCAGGGCGGGCGGCACGGCGAGCGCCCCGTCGAGCGCCTTCAGCCGCTGGGCGCTGTTGCTCCGGGAGGCCCGGGGCACGTCGCCCGCGTACTCGACGGAGCCCAGCAGCGGCAGCCGGCCGATCTCCGCGATGCGCGCTCCGAGGGAGCGGATCAGCCGCGGCCGGGTGCGCGAGGCGAGGGTGACCACGCCGACCGGGCGAGGCGGGGCGTCCGCGGCCCCGCAGGCCCAGCCGCCGGGGCCCTTGGCCCAGTCCGCCAGTACGTCCACCACCGCCCTCGCCACATCGTCGGGCACGGGCTCGTCCGGCGCCTGGGGCGCGAGCATCGGCCGCAGCCGGTTGCCCCAGCCGATGTCCGACAGGCGCCCCAGCGCCCGCCCGGGCGCGGCCTGCTCACCGGCCGGGATGCGGCCCTTCAGACCGACGCCGACGGCCGGGAGCCCGGTCGGCCACATACGGCGGGGCTCCACCTCGACGCCGGCCCTGCCCAGATCGACGCGCGCGGCGTCGAGCGCGGCGACGGACGTGCCGGCGGTGAAGCGCGGACCCGCGCAGTTGTCGCAGCGACCGCAGGGACCGGCGCTCTCGTCGTCGAGCTGCCGCCGCAGGAACTCCATCCGGCAGCCCGTCGTCGCCGCGTACGCGCGCATCGCCTCCTGTTCGGCCTTCCGCTGCCGCGCGACCCAGGCGTACCGCTCCGCGTCGTACGTCCACGGCTGCCCGGTGGCGATCCAGCCGCCCTTGACCCGCTTGACCGCTCCGTCCACGTCGAGGACCTTGAGCATGGTCTCCAGCCGGGAACGGCGCAGCTCCACCAGGGGCTCCAGGGCCGGCAGCGACATGGGCCCCTCCGCGCGCGCGAGGATGTCGAGCGTGCGGCGCACCAGGTCCTCCGCGGGGAAGGCCAGCGAGGCGAAGTACTCCCAGATCGCCTCGTCCTCCTTCCCCGGCAGCAGGAGCACCTCCGCGTGCTCGACACCGCGTCCGGCGCGGCCGACCTGCTGGTAGTAGGCGATGGGGGAGGACGGCGAGCCGAGGTGCACGACGAAGCCCAGGTCGGGCTTGTCGAAGCCCATGCCGAGGGCGGAGGTGGCGACCAGGGCCTTGACCCTGTTGGCGAGCAGGTCGTCCTCGGCCTGCTGCCGGTCGGCGTTCTCGGTCTTCCCGGTGTAGGAGGCGACGGCGTGCCCACGCCGCCGCAGGAAGGCCGTGACCTCCTCGGCGGCGGCCACCGTGAGCGTGTAGACGATCCCGGAACCCGGCAGCTCACCGAGGTGGTCGGCGAGCCAGGCCAGCCGGTGGGCGGCGTCCGGCAGCCGCAGCACGCCCAGGCTCAGGCTCTCCCGGTCCAGCGGGCCGCGCAGCACCAGGGCGTCCGACGTGCCCCCGGTGCCGAGCTGCTCGGCGACGTCGGCGGTCACGCGCGCGTTGGCGGTGGCGGTGGTGGCGAGCACGGGCACACCGGGCGGGAGGTCCGAGAGCATGGTGCGCAGCCGCCGGTAGTCCGGGCGGAAGTCGTGGCCCCAGTCGGAGATGCAGTGGGCCTCGTCCACGACCAGGAGTCCGGTCGCCGCGGCGAGCTTGGGCAGCACCTGGTCGCGGAAGTCCGGGTTGTTCAGCCGCTCGGGGCTCACCAGCAGGACGTCGACCTCGCCCGCGGCGACCTCGGCCTGGACGGCGTCCCACTCCTCGGTGTTGGAGGAGTTGATGGTCCGCGCGTGGATGCCGGCCCGGGCCGCCGCGCCGACCTGGTTGCGCATCAGCGCGAGCAACGGCGAGACGATCACGGTCGGGCCGCTGCCCCGGGCCCGCAGCAACGACGTCGCCACGAAGTAGACCGCGGACTTGCCCCAGCCCGTGCGCTGCACGACCAGCGCCCGGCGCCGCTCGGCGACCAGCGCCTCGATCGCCCGCCACTGGTCCTCGCGCAGCCGGGCCGTGTCGTCCCCGACGAGACGGGCCAGGACCGCGTCGGCGGCCGTCCGGAGATCCGCGTTGCTCGTGTGCTCCATGCGTTCCATACAACAGGACGGCACTGACAGCGCGGGCAGCGGTGCGGGGTGGTCCGGGCGACGCCGGACAGCGAGGGCCGGGCGTCCTGGCTTTGCCGGCCGCCGGTCGGAGGACTTCGACGCCCGCGGCTTTGCCGGGACCGGCCGTGGTGGCTGCGGCACCCGTGGCCCCGCGGGGCGTCGGCCCGGCGGACGGGCCGACGCCCGGGGGCGGCCCGGGACCGGCCGAGGGTGACGTGTCCCTGATCGGAGTTGTCCACAGGCCAAGCGGAAGTTCGCAATCCGCGAGATCGTCGGCGCATGACGAACCACAGCGAAACGACCGGACCCACCGACAGCGGCGACATCACCGGGCGCGGGAGGCCGGAGCGGCCCGAGGGGCCCGGCCCCCGCGACAGGTCCGCGCAGCCCGAGGTGTCCTCGGGCGCCGCCACGCCCGGCGAACGGGCCGCGCCGGCCCGGTACGACCAGCGCACCCGATGTGCGGACCACCTCGCCTGCACCGCCTACGACGGCCGCGGCGCCGAGCACCAGGTCACCCTGCGCACCCCGGCCGAACTCGCCGACGCCCTGCCCTACCTGCTCGGATACCGGCCCGAGGACAGCATCGTCCTGGTCGCCCTGCACGACCGGGGCGGGCGGGGCCGGTTCGGGGGCCGGGCCCGGCTGGGCATCCCCGCCAACGCCGACGACTGGGCCTTCGCGGCCCGGCAGCTGGCCCACGGCCTGGTGACCGGCAGCGAGCGCAGAGGCGCCCGGCCCGAGCAGATGGTCGCCTATGTCTGCCAGGAACCGTCCGAGGGCGAGTCGGGCCGGCAGGTCATGGAACGACTGCGGCCCCTGGCCCAGAAGCTGCGCGTCGAATGCGGGGCACTGGACGTGCCGGTGGTCGAGGCGCTGTGCGTCTCCGACGGACGCCTGTGGTCGTACTGCTGCGAGAACGAGTCGTGCTGCCCGGCCGAGGGAACGCCGATGGGGCTGCCCGGCACCTCCGTGCTGGCGGCCGCCGCCACCTACGCCGGAATCCAGGTGCGCGGCACCCTGCGGGAGCTGCGCGTCAGGCTGCTCCCCTGGGAGACCTCCGCCGCCCTCGAACAGGAGGCCGCCCTGGACACGGCCGGCATGGCGCTGGTCCCCAGGATCCTCGACGAGGCGAGCCGCGCGGAGGTGTCCGGCGAGACGCTGGCGCTCGCCGAGCGGATCATGGACCGCCTCGCCGGGGCGCCGCCCGTCTCCGGCACGCTCACGGCCGACCTCCGCGACGACGAACTGATCGGGCACGACGAGGCCGCGGCCCTGATCTTCGGCCTGCAGGACCGCACCACCCGCGACCGCGCGGCGGAGTGGATGGAGGGCGACGAGGCCGGTCCCGCCCTCCGGCTCTGGCGGGCGCTGGCCCGTCGCTGCGTCGGCCCCTACGGCGAACACGCCGCGGCGCCCCTCACCCTAGCCGGCTGGGTCGCCTGGTCCACCGGCGACGAGCTGGAGGCCCGGGAAGCCCTCGCCCTGGCTCTGGCCGCGGACCCCGACTACCTCTTCGCCCGGCTCCTGCACCAGGCCTGCAACGAGGGCCTCG
Organism: Streptomyces glaucus; assembly: GCF_039533365.1. Classification (NCBI taxonomy): domain Bacteria; kingdom Bacillati; phylum Actinomycetota; class Actinomycetes; order Kitasatosporales; family Streptomycetaceae; genus Streptomyces; species Streptomyces glaucus. The sequence goes on along the minus strand of NZ_BAAATK010000012.1, from coordinate 134,562 downwards.
ACCCGGAGTCGGTCCGCCGCTGCCTGCGCACGGAACGCGAGGATCGCGGGCGCGCGGAAAACGGGGGCCGCGGACCCGCGGAAGGCGCGGGCCGCGAGCGCGCGGGAAGCGACGGACCCGATCGGAGGGAGGACGCCGTGAACCCGGTGGAACACGAGGCGGCCGGACCCGTGCAGGAGGCCCCCTCCCGCCGCCGACGCGGTACGCGTTCCAGCGGAACCGCCGACGGCCGTGCGCAGCCGCGGGGCCGCGAGCACGGCACCACCGCCTCCCGTCCGCGCATGCCCGCCGGCGGCAGTCGTCCCGGTCGTGTCCGCCGGCGCGCGGAGGGGATCGTGCGCCGGCACGGCTCCGGTTCGGGAGGAGTCCCCGCGGGAGGTCACGGCACCGCGGGGGAGGAATGAGCGGCTCCGGAGCCGACGCCGTCGCCACGGGCCACCGTACGGCGGCGAGCAACGCGTCCCCGGCCCGCCGGGACCCGCGGCTCCGCCGCTGTCCGGCCAGGACCCGGGCGGCGGGAGGCCTGCGCGAACCGACGGCGGCGAACGGTACCGCAACGACCAGCCGGACCGGTCGCACGGCTGCGGGCGTTACCCGAAGGAGGCCGGTCCCGTTCACCTGAGTGGTGGAACGCCTGGACGGGCCGTGACACCGCACCGCCCACGTCCCGCCGGGGTCCCGGCCGGCGCCGCCCGTGCCAGGGGCGTACCGAGCACGAAGGAAGCACTCCCATGCCTCAGCCGACTCCGCCCTCCACGGCCGGCCGCTCCGCGGCACGCGGACCCGCGCGGCCCCCCGCCCCGAGCGCCGTCCTGCCTCCGGCCGCCGACCGGGCCCCGCGTCCGTTCCGTGCCGCTTTCGACGGCATCCCTCCCCGGGGCGCCGCCCTCCCGTCCCCCCGCCGCTTCGGCGACCTGCCGTCCACCCACGCCGCCATGATCTGCGTCGCCCTTCCGGGCCTGGTCATCTCGGCGGAACACGGTCAGCTGACCGGGCGGGGACTGGAGGGCTTCTACCGGGCAGGCCGGCGCCTGCTCTCCCGGTGCCGGCTTCGCGTGGCCGGCCGGGAACCGCTCGTGGTCCAGGCGAGGATGGCCGCCGCCGACAGCGTCCGCTTCGTGGCGACCCTCCGGGCGTCCTCCCCGGCGGGACCGGATCCGGACGTCGTCGTCGAGCGCACCCGGCACGCGGACGGCACGGAACGGATCACGCTGCGCAGCTCGGCGCCCCGCCCGCTGCGCCTGCCGGTCGAGGTGGCCCTCGGCACGGACCTGGCCGAACTGGGCGCGATCGCGTCCGGCGCCGCGGGGCCCGAACTGTCCGCCGACGTCCACGCCTCAGGCCTGCGCTGGTCCGGCCCCGCCGGCAGCTCGTCCGTGACGGCCGACCCGCCGCCCGCCGACGCCCTGGCCTCCGCCGGCCTCCTGCGGTGGGAGTTCGTGATACCTCCCGGCGGCAGCGCGAGCGTGGAGCTGCGCGTACGGCCGGACGGCGCGGGCCGCCTCCGGGCCGCGGGCCACACGGCGACCGGCCCTCTCGCCGCCGCACGTGCGACGGGCGACGACCCCGCGGTCGCCGCGCTCCTGCGGACCAGCATCGAGGACCTCCGGTCCCTCCTGCTGCGCGATCCCGCACATCCCGCCGACACCCACCTCGCGGCAGGGGCGCCCTGGCGGTGCGGCCTGGCACCCGCCGAGGCGCTCGCCGCGGCCCGGATGGCGCTGCCCCTCGGCACCCGCCTGGCCGCGGGCACCCTGCGCACCCTGGCCCGCGCCCAACTCCGCGATCCCGGACCGCGGTTCGGCATGATTCCCGGGCCGCGCCGGGACGCGGGCCCGCACCTGCCGCCGGGCTGCACCGGCACGGAGGCCACCCTGCTCTTTCCCGTGCTCCTCGCGGAGGCCCGCCGCTGGGGGCTCCCCGAGCACGAGACGGAGCAGCTGCTGCCGGCGGCGGAGCGCTGTCTGGCCTGGCTGCGGACGGCCGTGGGCCAGGGGACGTATCTGCCGGACCCGCAGCCCGGCGGCCCCCTCCGCTGCGAGACCCAGGCCCACGCCCACCGTGCCGCACTGCTCGGCGCCGATCTGCTCGACGCCTGCGGCAGGCCGGGCGGCGCCGCGCTGAGGGAGTGGGCCGAGGAACTGCGGACGGCGTTCCGGGAGGAGTTCTGGATCGACGGTCCGGCAGGCGGCCGGCCCGCGGCTGCCCGGACCCCGGACGGGCGCCTCGTCCCGTACCTGGGCGCGGCCGCGGTCCACCTCCTCGACACCGGCCTGCTGGGCGGGGGAACGCGGGCGCCCGGGCTCCTCGACAAGGCGCGGACCGGACAACTGGCCCGGCTCCTCGCGAGTCCGGTCATGGACTCGGGCTGGGGCCTGCGCGGACTCGGCGCCGAGGAAGCCGGATACAACCCCTTCGGCCACCGCGCCGGCGCCGTACGGGTCCATGAGACGGCGATCGCCGTCGCGGGCCTGGGCGGAGCCGGCTACGAGAAGGAGGCGAGTGCGCTGCTGCGGGGCGTACTGGCGGCGGCCGGGACCTTCGGCCACCGGCTGCCCGAGATGTACGCGGGGGAACAGCGCACGGAGGGGAGCGCGCCCCTGCCGCACCCGGCGGCCTGCCGTCCCGCGGCCACGGCGGCGGCCGCCGCCGTCCTGCTGGTCACCAGCCTCGCGGGGATCCGCCCCGACGTCCCTTCCGGGACGGTCGCACTGCGGCCCGTGCGCAGCGCTCCCCTGGGCGAGATCGCCCTCACCGGGCTGCGCGTCGCGGAAGCCCCCTTCTCCGTCCGGGTCAGCCGCCTCGGCCTCGCACTGGTCGAGGAGGCCGCCGACGGACTGCAACTGGGCGGATGACCTGGCAGAACACGGCATCGCATGACAAACGGAAGCAGGTGACGGGACCCCTTCCCGACCGAAAACGATCAACTGCCGGTGCGGCCGGTGAAGGGAGTGTTTATCGTCAGGCAGACGACTATGATCGCCGCATGCCCTACGACCCGTCAGCCTTTCCGCCCTTCGCCGTCACCGTGGACCTGGTCGTGCTGACCGTACGCCGCCATTCCCTGTGCGCGCTGGCGGTCCGCAGGGGCGAACCGCCGTTCCAGGGGCGCTGGGCTCTGCCCGGTGGTTTCGTCCGGGCCGACGAGGACCTGGCACAGGCGGCGGCGCGCGAGCTGGCCGAGGAGACCGGGCTGAGCGTCCACGACCCGTCCGTCCCCGCTCAGGACAACGGTGCCCACCTGGAGCAGCTGGCGACGTACGGCGACCCCGGACGCGACCCCCGGATGCGCGTGGTCAGCGTCGCCCACCTCGTCCTCGCCCCCGACCTGCCCGCCCCACGGGCCGGCGGCGACGCCAGCAACGCGCGCTGGGCGCCGGTCGAGGAACTGCTGCAGCAGGGCGGGTACGGGCGCGACGGCGAGCCGGTGGCGCCGCTCGCCTTCGACCACGCCCGGATCCTGGCCGACGGGGTGGAGCGGGCCCGGTCCAAGATCGAGTACTCGTCGCTGGCCACGGCGTTCTGCCCGCCCGAATTCACCGTCGGCGAACTGCGCCGCGTCTACGAGGCGGTATGGGGCGTCGCCCTCGACCCGCGCAACTTCCACCGCAAGGTGACGGGCACGCCGGGCTTCCTCGTCCCCACCGGCGGTACGACCACCCGCCAGGGCGGCCGCCCCGCTCAGCTCTTCCGCGCCGGTGGCGCCACGCTGCTCAACCCCCCGATGTTGCGCCCCGAGGTGTGACGCCGGGCCTGCGTCCCGGGGCCCGGGAGACTGCTTCCGGTACGGGGCTCGGGCGGCGCGGGCGCGGCCGTGCACACCCGCCGGCACCGACGTCCGCGTACGGCGTGGCCCGCCCCGGACGGCGAACGGCGCAGGGACCCGACATGGCCGGTCGTCCAGCGCGCAGCGGGCCGTGCGTGACCGAAAAACCGGACATAGCACGCTATCTTGCTGCGAATGATCCAGGCCTTCGGACTGACCAGCAACCCCCGCGAAGAGCTTCCCCCCGCCGTCGACGACGTCTCCTTCGAGGCGCCCGCGGGCCGCGTCACCGCACTGCTCGGAGCACCGGGCGCGGGCAAGACGACGGCGCTCAGACTCATGCTCGAACTCCAACAGGGCCGCGGCGTCACCCACTTCAGGGGCCGTCCCCTGCACCGCATCGCCCACCCCGCGCGCGAAGTCGGCGTGCTGCTGGGCGATCTGCCGGGACACCCGGCCCGCACGGTACGCGGTCATCTGCGCCTGCTGTGCGCCGCCGTCGGCGTTCCGGTCCGGCGCGCCGACGAAGTTCTGGAAACGGTCGGCCTGGTGAGCCTGTGCGAGGAACGCCTCGGCACCCTCTCGCGCGGCATGGACCGCCGCCTCGGCCTGGCCTGTGCCCTGCTGGCCGACCCGCACACCCTCGTGCTCGACGATCCGGCCGACGGGCTCTCGGCCCGCGAGGCCCACTGGCTGCACGACATGCTGCGTGCGTACGCGGCCCAGGGCGGCACGGTCCTGTTCACCACCACCGACCCCAGGGAAGCGGCGCGCACCGCGGACCGCGTCGTCACGCTGGACCACGGCAGGCTCGTCGCCGACCAGGAGGCGGCGGACTTCGCCCGTACCCGGCTGCGTCCCCGCGTCGCCGTGCGCAGCCCGCACGCCGCACGCCTCGCCGTTCTCCTCGCCAAGGAGGCGCGCGCCGCCCAGCGCTCCGTCGAAGTCGTACGGGAGGGCGGCAACCGCCTCTCCGTGTACGGCAGTACCTGCGCCGACGTCGGGGAGGCCGCGTTCCGCCACGGCATCCTCGTCCATCAACTGGCCGACGAGACCGGGGACATGGGGCCGGGCGCGGGGGCACCGCCCGTGGAACCGCCGCCCGCCGATGCGGAGGACGGCCGGTCGCCCGAGCCGCGGTGGACGGCCGGCGCGCGCCGTACGCCGGCCGAGGAGCCGGGGGAGGCCGCCGGCGCGCGACGGGTGACCGGCGTGCGGCACGTCTCCACCGGGGGCCCGGAGCCACGCACCGGTGAAGCGGACCCGTCCGCCGCGAAACGGGATCCGCTCCTCGGCGAACCGGGTCCGTCCGCCGAGGAGCGGAGGCCGGGCGCCGGCGATCCGGGCCTGTCCGCCGGGAGACAGGCGCTGCCGCTCGGCGCACCGTGCCCGTCCGCCCAGGTCCAGGGGCCGTCGCCCGACGAGCCACGACCCTCTCTGCGGGCTCAGGGCCCCTCGGCCGGTGAACCCCGCCCGTCCGCCGATGAGACCCGGCCCGTCGACGGTGCGCCACGGGCCGTCCCGGAAACGCCCGCCTCCGACGGCGCTCGGACGCCCGGCGACCCGCACCTGCCGGCCGTCCGTCCCGGGCGGGTCCCGGCCCCGCACGTCCTCGACGCCCGGCCCTCGTCCTTCCTCCCGCCCCCCGTCTCCGTGCGCTCCGCCCCCGGCCCGCTCCGCCCCCTGCGCTACGAATTCCGGCGCGCCACCGGTATCGGCACGGGATTCCTCGTCTCGGCCGCCGTGCTGGTCGTGTCCGCCGTCACCGCCGTGATCCTGGCCCGCTTCGGGCACACACCGCAGCCGCTCCTGCTCGCCGCGTGGCCGCGGGAAGCCCCCCTGCCGCCCGCGGCGCTCGGCGCGGGGCTGCTCGGCGCGCTCTCCTTCGGTGACGAGTTCCGCCATCCCGCCCTGGCGGCGGACCGCGGCACCGTGCCCCGTCGGCTGGGGCTGCTGACCGCCAAGCTCCTCGTCTCCGCGGCCACCGCCGCGGTGCTGGCCGTCCTCACGGTGGGCTGCGACGCCGAGGCGCTCTACCTCTTCTACGGACCGGAACTCGTGAGGGTTCCCGCCGACTGGCTTTCCCTGAGCGCGGGTTGGGTCGGGCTCGTGATCGGCTGCGCCTGGGCCGGCGTCCTGGCGGCGGGCGTCTTCCGGTCGACCACGGCCGGTCTCGCGGCGGTGGTGGCCGTTCCCGTGCTCGTCGTCCCCCTGGTGCACAGGGTCTGGGAGGGGCCGTCGGCGCGGACCGCGGCCGGGCTTCCGGTGCGGCTGCGGGAAGTGTTCCTGGCGCAGTGGCCCTTCGGAGGGGAGCGCTGCCTGTCCGCCGCGCTGCGGGTGATCGCCCAACCCGTGGGCAGTGCGCTGATGTTGTCACTGGCCGCACTGCTCTGTGCGTATCTGCTCACCGCTCTGCGCGACAGAGTTCGATGATGACTCTCTGTGTCAATTTGTTTCCTTTAAGTGATCGCAACTCCCCGGCGAGAGACTCATTTCTTTCCGATAAGGCGTCAATTGCGACGAGGTGAGCGATCACCCTTTCGTGTGCTTTTCACCAAAGAACTCAAGGGAATTGGAGACGGCGCCGACAAAGGATCCGTGAGTACCCTTGCGCACACCATGATGACCGCCGCCCGCTCCGCAGACTCCGGCCTCGCGAGCCCGGGCGAACTCGACCGCTACCCCTACGCCGAGGCGTCCGTCGCCGACCGCGTCGGACCCGCCGCCTGGGAGGGCGCGGACCCCGAGCTGGGCCGTGTGGGCCGACGTGCCGCGGGCAACCGCGGACGCGGGCTGCACGGCCAACTCGTACAGCAGCTGGGTCAAATGATCGTTTCCGGTGACCTGGGCGCCGACCGGCCGCTGGTGCCCGAGGAGATCGGACAGCGCTTCGAGGTGTCCCGCACCGTCGTCCGCGAGTCGCTCCGCGTCCTGGAAGCCAAAGGGCTGGTCAGCGCCCGCCCGAACGTCGGTACGCGGGTGCGGCCCGTCAGCGACTGGAACCTTCTCGATCCCGACATCATCGAGTGGCGGGCCTTCGGGCCGCAGCGTGACGACCAGCGCCGTGAGCTGAGCGAGCTGCGCTGGACGATCGAGCCGCTCGCCGCGCGCCTCGCCGCGGGACACGGACGTGAGGACGTCCAGCAGCGCCTCGCCGACATGGTCGAGATCATGGGGCACGCCATGGGCCAGGGCGACGCGCTCACCTTCTCGCGCGCCGACATGGAGTTCCATGCGCTGCTGATCCAGATCGCGGGCAACCGCATGCTGGAGCACCTCTCCGGCATCGTGTCCGCCGCCCTCCAGGTCTCCGGCGGCCCGGTCACGGGTTGTGACCGGGCGAGCGACGCCTCGCTGGCGCACCACGGCCGGATCGTCGAGGCCCTCGCCGCCGGCGACGGCGGGGCGGCCGAGGCGGCCATGCGCCAACTGCTCACGGTCCACCCCGAGGTGGAACGTGTGGTGCCCGCTCCGCGGGAGCACTGACCGCGTTCCGCGGGCGGCGCGGCCGAGTGCGCCAGCCCCCTCCCGTGGCCGCACTCGCCCGACGGCCGTCCTCCGCCGGGCTCCGCGGGATCGCGACGGATCCCGCGGAGCCCGGCGACGCGGCGCGATCACAGGATCGCAGGACTGCCGAGGTGGGACGGCCGCAGCTGTCGATGACCGTGTCTGCCCGTATCTGACCGATTTTGAACGCTTACGGGGTGTGACTCGGGCCACGAAGATTAGGCGTAACGCTCGTGGGAACAACGCGATGACCTAAGAGGTGACAGCCGCGGAGGGAATACGGACGCCGTTCATGGCGCTGTGCATCTCCCGGCCCCCGCCCGCGCCGTCGGCCCATCCCCAAGCCGGCGGTCGGCTCCTGTCCGTCCTGGATGGGGCCGGAAGCCGTTTTCCAACGTTCCGAGAGGTTGTTCGTGTCGGCCAGCACATCCCGTACGCTCCCGCCGGAGATCGCCGAGTCCGTCTCTGTCATGGCGCTCATTGAGCGGGGAAAGGCTGAGGGGCAGATCGCCGGCGATGACGTGCGTCGGGCCTTCGAAGCTGACCAGATTCCGGCCACTCAGTGGAAGAACGTACTGCGCAGCCTCAATCAGATCCTCGAGGAAGAGGGTGTGACGCTGATGGTCAGTGCCGCAGAGCCCAAGCGCACCCGCAAGAGCGTCGCAGCGAAGAGCCCCGCGAAGCGCACCGCCGCCAAGACGGTCGCGGCGAAGACGGTGACCACCAGGAAGGCCACCGCCACCGCCACCCCGGCGCCCGCCGCCGGCACCGCTGCCGCCGCCGAGGAAGAGGCGCCTGCCAAGAAGGCGGCTGCCAAGAAGACGACCGCCAAGAAGGCGGTCGCGAAGAAGACCACCGCGACCAAGAAGACGGCGGCCAAGAAGACCACCGCCAAGAAGGACGACGTCGAGCTGCTCGACGACGAGGTCCTCGAGGACGCCAAGGTCGTGGACGAGCCCGAGGGCGCCGAGAGCGCCGGCTTCGTGCTGTCCGACGAGGACGAGGACGACGCGCCCGCGCAGCAGGTCGCCGCGGCCGGAGCCACCGCCGACCCGGTCAAGGACTACCTCAAGCAGATCGGCAAGGTCCCCCTGCTCAACGCCGAGCAGGAGGTCGAGCTGGCCAAGCGCATCGAGGCGGGCCTGTTCGCCGAGGACAAGCTGGCCAACTCCGACAAGCTGGCGCCGAAGCTCAAGCGCGAGCTGGAGATCATCGCCGAGGACGGCCGCCGGGCCAAGAACCACCTCCTGGAGGCCAACCTCCGCCTGGTGGTCTCCCTGGCCAAGCGCTACACCGGCCGCGGCATGCTCTTCCTGGACCTCATCCAGGAGGGCAACCTCGGTCTGATCCGCGCGGTCGAGAAGTTCGACTACACCAAGGGCTACAAGTTCTCCACCTACGCCACCTGGTGGATCCGTCAGGCGATCACCCGCGCGATGGCCGACCAGGCCCGCACCATCCGCATCCCGGTGCACATGGTCGAGGTCATCAACAAGCTCGCGCGCGTGCAGCGCCAGATGCTCCAGGACCTCGGCCGCGAGCCCACCCCGGAGGAGCTGGCCAAGGAGCTCGACATGACCCCGGAGAAGGTCATCGAGGTCCAGAAGTACGGCCGGGAGCCCATCTCGCTGCACACCCCGCTGGGTGAGGACGGCGACAGCGAGTTCGGTGACCTCATCGAGGACTCCGAGGCGGTCGTTCCGGCCGACGCGGTCAGCTTCACGCTGCTGCAGGAGCAGCTGCACTCCGTCCTCGACACGCTCTCCGAGCGCGAGGCGGGCGTCGTCTCCATGCGTTTCGGTCTCACCGATGGTCAGCCGAAGACCCTCGACGAGATCGGCAAGGTGTACGGCGTCACGCGCGAGCGCATCCGCCAGATCGAGTCCAAGACCATGTCGAAACTGCGCCACCCGTCGCGTTCCCAGGTGCTGCGCGACTACCTCGACTAGGTCCGGCCGTACCGGCCGGGAAGGCTCGCCCCTGGTGGGTGTTCCCGAGGCCGGCGCAGCACATGGCCGTGTCGCTCGGGCCGCGAGAGGTCCACGCGAAACGCCCGGCTGGGAGATCCCAGCCGGGCGTTTCGCGTGAGCGGCCGTTGAGGCCGGCGGCGAGGCCCGGATGCCCCCGGCGCGGACCGGCGAGCCGGCGCCCTCGGGGAAGGACTGCCGGAGCAGGCCGCCGGCGTTCTCGTGCGGACCGCGCCGCCGGAGTCGGCCGGATCGCGGAAGGGGGCGGGGACGCCGGTGGTGACGGTGGACATGCCGCGAGCGCCCATCTCCCCTTCCCGGTCCCGGGCCAGGGAAGCGCCTGGACGGGACGGCGGAGTCCGACCGCGGTGACCGGTGCGCGTTCCGGACGCTTCCGGGCGCCGTGACCGCCGCACAGGTGCAGGAGCACGACGTGACGGAGCGCGTCCCCGACCAGCGGCGATGGGCGGCTTCTCGTCCTTGCCCGCCGATGGCGGGGTCACCCTCCCCGCGCCCGGGTCCGGCCCGGTCCGCGACCCCGGCGGGCCGCTCACCGGGCGGTGATCATCGGGATGGAGCGCGGCGACCGGTGTGCAGGGCGCGGGCCGGCTCACGGCCGTCACGCGCCGCCGGCCGGTCCTCTCCTCGATGCCGACGATCCGGTACGCCTCTTCGTCGGCCGCTCCGCTGCATGAGCCGGGAGCACGCGCCCCGCTCACGCGGCAGCCTTTCCGGCCCCGAAGCCGCCGTCCGGATCTCCCGGATCCCGGGGTCCGTCGCGGCATCCCCTGGACCGGGATGCCGCGACGGGAACGGAAGGTGTCAGGGGGCGGGTTTTCGTGCCGCCGCGCGGATGCGGAGTGCGCTGGACGGAATCACGCTGGGTTGTCGACGACCATCTCAGTGTGAGGAGCCCGTATGCGTCGCGTCCTTGCCCGGGCCCTGGCCCGGCCGCTGGTCCTGGCGGCCGTGTCGGCCGTGATACCGCTCACGTCCGCCGCCGCACCCGCCGACAGCCTCGTCGTCGGGGGTTTCCCGGTGGACGTGTCCCGAAGTCCCTGGACCGTGGCGCTGTCCAGCCGTAGCCAGTTCGGGGGTACCCGGGCGGGGCAGTTCTGCGGCGGAGTGGCCGTCGGGCCGACCACCGTGCTCACCGCGGCCCACTGCCTCGGCGAGAGAGCCCTGGGGGCCCGGCTGGAGCAAGTGCGCGATCTGGTGGTCGTCGCGGGCCGTACGGATCTGTTCTCGGACCAGGGCCAGGAGATCCCCGTCCGTTCCGTCTGGGTGAACCCGTCCTACGACGACGTCAGCAACGACGGGGACTTCGCCGTGCTCACCCTCGCCGGGCCGCTGCCGTCCGGCTCGGTCATCGAGATGGCGGCCGCGGGCGATGCCGCCTACCAGCCCGGGACGCGGGCCGTCGTCTACGGATGGGGGGACGTCACGGGCGCCGACGACTACGCGGACGGCCTGCGCGCGGCACACGTGCGCGTGCTGCCCGACGCGTTCTGCGAGAAGGCGTATCCGGACAGTGCCGACGGCACGTACCGCGCCGACAGCATGGTGTGTGCCGGGGAGGAGGCCGGCGGCAGCGATGCCTGCCAGGGGGACAGCGGCGGGCCGCTCGTCGCCCGGGGGAAGCTGATCGGCCTCGTCTCCTGGGGCAACGGTTGCGGACGGCCGGGCAGTCCCGGGGTGTATACGCGTGTGTCCGCCGTGGTGCGGACGCTGGGGTGGGAGGCCGCTGTGCAGGGCGGCGGGAGCATGTCCGACGGAGCCTGAGGGACCGGGTGAGGGATGACGAGTGCGGGCGGCCGCCTCCGGGCAACGGAGGCGGCCGCCCGTCCACCGGCCTGTGCCGGGCTGGCTCGTCGTCCTACGGGAAGGGTCAGCGCTCTTCGTCGGAGGCGGTGCCGGGAATGGACGTCAGCCGCTCCGTCTCGTCCTGTATCTCAGCGGCGATCTTCTTGAGTTCCGGCTCGAACTTGCGGCCGTGATGGGCGCAGAAGAGCAGTTCTCCGCCGCTCGGCAGGACGACGCGCAGGTATGCCTGGGCGCCGCAGCGGTCGCAGCGATCAGCGGCCGTCAGCGGGCTTGCGGAAGTCAGAACAGTAGTCACGTCGCCTCTTCTCTAGCTCGACGAGCTGTCGTACCAGGGTCAACATCCAACCAGCCCCAAAACGTTCCCGCTCGAGGCTTTTCCTTGAAAAAATCTTCACGAGGCGGCTGGGCGCTGCCGGTTGGCGGCGAATGTGCCGTATTGCGTGTCTCTGTGTCGTACGGGTTCGCGCGTTCGGTCAGTGGTCGGTCCTCCCGGCCGGGTTGCCGGTTGTTCATGAGGACGTGCCCGGAGCCTAAATGGTTCATGCCTCGAAAGGAACGTGATGTGTGCTTCACCCCATCGAGGTATCGAACAGGTATGCGATCCTGGACTAGTCTGAGTCCCCGTCGAGGGTGGCGTTACAACGGCTCTACCAGGCCTCGGTACCCTCTGACCGGTGAACGACGCCGCGCCCTTGCCCACAGGGGCCCCATCTGAAATTCAGCGAGGAGCGAACCGCGTGACCGCCGACACGTCCGTGCCGTCCACAGCGCTGCTGGCAGGAGCAGACCGGGACGGTTCCAACTACACCGCGCGGCACCTGCTCGTCCTCGAGGGGCTCGAGGCCGTGCGGAAGCGTCCGGGCATGTACATCGGCTCGACCGACAGCCGCGGTCTGATGCACTGCCTCTGGGAGATCATCGACAACTCCGTGGACGAGGCCCTCGGCGGCTACTGCGATCACATCGAGGTGATCCTGCACGACGACGGATCGGTCGAGGTCCGGGACAACGGCCGTGGCATCCCGGTCGACGTCGAGCCCAAGACCGGCCTGTCCGGCGTCGAGGTCGTCATGACCAAGCTGCACGCCGGCGGCAAGTTCGGCGGCGGCTCGTACGCCGCCTCCGGCGGTCTGCACGGCGTCGGCGCCTCCGTGGTGAACGCCCTGTCCGCCCGGCTGGACGTCGAGGTGGACCGCGGCGGCCACACCCACGCCATCAGCTTCCGGCGCGGCGTCCCCGGCACCTTCGCCGCGCTGGACCCGGACGCCAGGTTCGAGGCCAGGAGCGGGCTGCGCAGGACCAAGAAGATCCCGAAGAACCGCACCGGCACGCGCGTGCGGTACTGGGCCGACCGCCAGATCTTCCTCAAGGACGCCAAGCTCTCCCTGGAGACGCTGCACCAGCGCGCCCGCCAGACCGCCTTCCTGGTGCCCGGGCTGACCATCGTCGTCCGTGACGAGTTCGGTCTCGGCGAGGGCGGCAGCAAGGGTGAGGAGTCCTTCCGCTTCGACGGCGGCATCAGCGAGTTCTGCGAGTTCCTGGCGAGCGACCGGCCCATCTGCGACGTCCTGCGCTTCACCGGGCAGGGCACCTTCAAGGAGACGGTCCCCGTCCTGGACGAGCGCGGCCAGATGACGCCCACCGAGGTCACGCGCGAGCTCGGCGTCGACGTCGCGCTGCGCTGGGGGACCGGCTACGACACGACGGTCCGGTCCTTCGTCAACATCATCGCCACCCCCAAGGGCGGCACCCACGTCGCGGGCTTCGAGCAGGCCGTCACGAAGACGATGAACGAGGTGCTGCGCGCCAAGAAGATGCTGCGTGTCGCCGAGGACGACATCGTCAAGGACGACGCCCTGGAAGGGCTCACCGCCGTCGTCACGGTCCGCCTCGCCGAGCCGCAGTTCGAGGGCCAGACCAAGGAGGTGCTCGGCACCTCGGCGGCCCGCCGCATCGTGAACAACGTCGTCACCAAGGAACTCAAGGCGTTCCTGACGTCCACCAAGCGCGACGCCGCCCAGCAGGCCCGCGTCGTCCTGGAGAAGGCCGTCGCCGCGGCCCGCACCCGCATCGCCGCCCGTCAGCACAAGGACGCGCAGCGCCGCAAGACGGCCCTGGAGTCCTCCTCGCTGCCCGCCAAGCTAGCCGACTGCCGTAGCGACGACGTCGAGCGCAGCGAACTGTTCATCGTCGAGGGCGACTCCGCGCTGGGTACGGCGAAGCTCGCCCGGAACTCCGAGTTCCAGGCGCTGCTGCCGATCCGCGGCAAGATCCTCAACGTCCAGAAGTCGTCCGTGACGGACATGCTGAAGAACGCCGAGTGCGGTGCGATCATCCAGGTCATAGGAGCCGGGTCCGGCCGGACCTTCGACATCGACCAGGCCCGCTACGGCAAGATCATCATGATGACCGACGCCGACGTGGACGGCTCCCACATCCGCACGCTGCTGCTGACGCTGTTCCACCGCTACATGCGGCCCATGGTCGAGGCGGGCCGGGTGTTCGCCGCGGTCCCGCCGCTGCACCGCATCGAGATCGTCCAGCCGAAGAGGGGGCAGGACAAGTACGTCTACACGTACTCCGACCGTGAGCTGCGGGACAAGCTCATGGAGTTCCAGAGCAAGGGCATCCGTTACAAGGACTCCATCCAGCGCTACAAGGGCCTCGGCGAGATGGACGCCGACCAGCTGGCCGAGACGACCATGGACCCGCGCCACCGCACACTGCGCCGGATCAACCTCACCGACCTGGAAGCCGCGGAACAGATCTTCGACCTGCTGATGGGCAACGAGGTCGCTCCCCGCAAGGAGTTCATCTCCAATTCGGCGGCGACGCTGGACCGGTCGCGTATCGACGCGTAGGCGCCGCACCGGGTCCGGGCGTCGGCCGGCGGGCCCCGGTCCCGGGGCCTGCCCGGTACGGGCCGGGGCCGCGGGCCCGGCGTGACGCCCCGCACCCGCGCCGGGATCCCGGCGGGGCGCTCAAGGCGCTCAGCTCCGGCATCGTGGGGCCGGGGCCGGACCGGGTGAGCCGTACCCGGCGGGGGCCACGCGGCCGCAGGCGGCCGGCATCCGCACGAAGAGCCCGGGAATGGTCCTTTCCCCCGCCTCCACGGGCCGTGCCTCAGGCGCGGGTCGCCCACACGTAACGGTGCTCCGGGCGGCCCGCTTCGCCGTACCTGAGGGTCAGTACGGCCCGTCCCGTGCGCTCCAGGAGCTTCAGATAGCGCTGGGCGGTCTGACGGCTCACCCCGGTCCGCTCGGCGATCTCCTGGGCGGACAGCGGGCCGTCGGCGTTCATCAGGGACTGCCGCACCAGCTCCGCCGTGGTGGGGGAGTGCCCCTTGGGCAGCTCCGGTTCCGACGGCGTGGACAGGGCGCCGAAGATGCGGTCCACCTCGGCCTGTTCGGCCTCGCCGCCGCCGTCGAGGGTGCGGCGCAGCTCCGCGTACGCCTCCAGCTTGGCGCGCAGACCCGCGAAGGCGAACGGTTTGACCAGGTACTGCAGAGCACCGTGCCGCATCGCCGCCTGGACGGTGGACACGTCCCGCGCCGCCGTCACCATGATCACGTCGGCCTGGTGGCCGCGCCGGCGCATCTCCTGGACGACCGCCAGTCCCGTCTCGTCGGGCAGGTAGTGATCCATCAGGACCAGGTCCAGGCCGGGCAGCGTCTCCAGCCTGTGCAGCGCCTCCGCCGCGCTGTGGGCCTCGGCGGCGACGTGGAAACCCGGCACCTTCTCGACGTAGGCCGTGTTGACCCGGGCGACCCGAGTGTCGTCGTCCACGACCAGGACCTCGATCATCGCGACTCCTCCTCGGTGACGGCCCGCGCGGCCGGCGGCACGGTGGGGACGGGTACCGGATCCGGCTCGGTCAGCGCCTCCGGCAGGACGACGGTGAACTCCGCGCCCCCGCCGTGCGCCTCGCCGGCCGTCACGCTGCCGCCCTGCCGCTCGGCGAGCCTGCGCACCAGGGAGAGCCCGAGGCCGCGCCGGCGGTGTGCGGGCGGCGTCTTGGTGGACCAGCCCTCCGTGAAGACCAACTCGCGTCGGTCCACCGGAATTCCGGGCCCTGTGTCGCGCACCCGGAGGATCGCGGTCCGCCCCTCGGCCCGCAGTTCGACCTCCACGCGCGCGTGCGGCGTGCCCGCGGCGGCGTCGAGCGCGTTGTCCACGAGGTTGCCGACGATCGTGACGAGCCCCCTGGAGTCGATCAGGAGGTCCGGGAGCCGGGTCCGGTCCGAGACGCGCAGGGCGACGCCGCGCTCGGCCGCGACCGTGGCCTTGCCCACCAGCAGCGCGGCGAGAAGCGGGTCCTGGATCTTCTCGGTGATCTGTTCGGCGGTGGCCCGGTGGTCGCCGACCACCTCCCCGACGAATTCCGCCGCGTCGTCGTACAGCTCCAGTTCGAGCAGCCCCAGCAGCGTGTGCATGCGGTTGGCGTGCTCGTGGTCCTGGGCACGCAGGGCGTCGATCAGGCCGCGCGTCGAGTCCAGCTCCCGGCCCAGCTGCTCCAGCTCGGTACGGTCGCGCAGGGTGGCGACGGCGCCGCCGTCGCCGGTGGGCATCCGGTTGGCGACCAGGACGCGCTGGCCGCGGACCATGAGCAGATCGGTGCCCGTCACCCGGCCGGCCAGGACGTCGGCCGTGCGCCCCCCGCCGAGCGCCTCGTCCGGAGACCGGCCGAGGGCCTCGTCCCCCAGCTCCAGCAGGCGCTGCGCCTCGTCGTTGAGGAGGCGGATGCGGCCGGCGCGGTCGAGGGCGACGACGCCCTCCCGGATGCCGTGCAGCATCGCCTCGCGCTCCGCGAGCAGCGCCGCGATGTCGGAGAAGGCCAGGTCGCGGGTCTGCCGCTGGACCCGGCGCGAGACGAGCCAGGCGGCCAGCGCACCGACGGCCAGGGCGCCCCCGGCGTATGCGAGGAGCTCGGGGATCGCGTGGATCAGGCGTGCCCGGACGCTGTCGTACGCGATGCCGACCGACACCGCCCCGACGATGGTGCCGGTGCTGTCGCGCAGCGGCACCTTGCCGCGGGCGGTGCGGCCCAGGGTGCCGTCGTCGATGGCCATGACCTCCCGGCCGGACAGGGCCCGGCTGGGATCGGTCGACACGACGCCGCCGATCTGCCGCGGGTCGGTGTGCGACCAGCGCACCCCCCGCCGGTCCATGACCACGACGTACTCCGCCCCGGTGGCCCTCCGGATCCGTTCCGCCTCCCGTTGCACCGGTCCGGACGGCGTCGGAGGGGTGCTGCGCAGGTCCTCCGCGAGCCGCGGCTGCTGCGCGGTGGTCTGCGCGATCGCCAGGGCCCGGCGCATCGCCTGGTCGTCCAGCTGGTCGCCGAGCGGCGCGAGGAACAACCCGGTCGCGAGCACCGCGACTCCCGCGGCGATCGCCACCTGCATCAGCAGCACCTGCGAGAACATCCGCCGCGGCAGGCCGAGGCGCAGGCGGCGTGCGGGGGGAGTGGGGCTCATGCCCATGACGGTACGTGGGGGTGTCCAGCCGCTGTGACGGGGTGTGGCGCGGATCTCCCGGTCGCCGGCCTTCCCGGTCGCCGGGCCGGGCGGCGGGGCGAGCGGGAAACCGCGGCGGGGGAGCGGGAAGCGGCTCGGGGAGACGCAGGGGGAAGCGGTGCGAGCGGGAGGCCGGGCCGGCCGGGAAGTCCTCGCGGTCAGCTCGCCAGCGCCGTCGCCACCGCGAGCTCGCGCACCTCCACCACGTCCATCCGCGCCGGTGAGCCCAGCACCGACGCGCCGCAGCTCTCCGGGCGGGGCGGCCGGGGCCGGCCCTGGGCCACCACGACCCGCCAGTGGCGCCCGTCGGTGTGGGCGACGGTCACCTCCCAGCGGGGGGCCGCGCCGTCCGTCCGCACCACGCCCAGCGTCTCCGCCCCGTCCTCGCCCGAGGCCGTGCGCACGGCCAGTTCGGCCGCCTGGCCGGGGCGTTCCCAGGCCGAGTTCCCGCGGCATCCCGCCACGACGATCCGCCCCTCCCGCACTCCGTGCAGGATCTCCTTGACGGCCGGGGCCCCGACCCGGCCGTAGGCGTATCCGTACGGCAGGACGAGCAGCGTCGGCGAGAAACGGTGACCACCCAGATGGGTGACCTCCCAGACGCCCTGGAACCCGGAGGCGGCGAGTTCGGCCGCCAGGGGGCGGCCGAGGAGGGCGCAGCAGCGGTCGCGCTTGCCGTTGGTGCAGACGAGGGCGAGCGGATCGCCCGTGTGGGGCGCGCCGCGGAGCACCGAGCCGAAGGTCTGGTGATCGCCGCTGCCGAGGGCGGCGAAGTCGAGGTCGAGCAGGCGCCCGGGGTCGGTGACGGTGGCGCCGTGCAGCCACGCGTTTCCCGCGACGGTGTGGGCCGCGTACACCCGGCGTTCGGCGGGCGCGCCGCAGTCGGCGTGCCGTCCGGGGCGGCGGATGAGCGCGATGCGTACGCCCGTGCCCTTCGCGGCCGCCTCCAGGGCACGGCCCAGCGCGGGATCCAGGTGGCTGGCGGTGAGCGCCTTGGCGCCCCAGGGACCGGGCTGTTCCAGCAGCAGCCAGGTCCGCGCGGTGGCCGCGGTTCCCGCGAGGGGCTCGTCGAGGTCCAGGGAGACGGTTGAGCACGTACTCACGAAGGTGAGCCTAACCTGATGTGAGCCGGGCGCTCTCCAGCCGCGCCCGGTCGCTGCTCCGGCAGGGGCAGCGGGGGCCCGGGCCCCCGCGTACCGGCCGCTCGGGCGTATGCGCAGCGGCCGCTCCCCGCACTCCTCCGGGGCGTGGGCGGCCGGCCCGCCGCACGAGCGACGGCGGGACCGTCCCGCTCGCCGTGGGGCACCCGGGGCGAGGCGGCGGGCGCGACGAGCGCCAGGACGGCGGCGGGGTGTGCCCCGCGAGCGTCGCCGGCGATCGTCCACGCCACGGGGTTTCTCCCCGCTCGTATCCTGGGTCGGCATTCCGTTCCCCAGGTACGCCGGGCACGCACCGGTGTGCGCGACGGCGTGAGAGAGGTCGCACAGTGAGCCAGCCGAGCCCGACTCAGAGCGCCGGCCCGAGCCCGGGCCCAGGCCCGGCCCCGAGTCCGAGGCCGGATGATCCGAGGCCGGACGAGGGGCCGGCTCCGGCAGGGGATCCGGCTCCGGCCGCGGGACCGGGTCCGAGCGCCGGTGCCGGTACGGGGGCGCACCCGGGGCCGCGGCAGATCCCGGTCGTCGTGCTCGCCGGATTCCTCGGCTCCGGGAAGACGACTCTGCTGAACCACCTCCTCCACCACAGCGGCGGCAGCCGGATCGGCGTCGTCGTCAACGACTTCGGCGCCATCGAGATCGACGCGATGGCGGTGGCGGGCGCGCTCGGCGACTCCACCGTCTCCCTGGGCAACGGCTGCCTGTGCTGCGCCGTCGACGTCGGTGAGCTCGACCTGTACCTGGAGCGGCTCGCGCGGCCCGCCACCGGCGTCGACGTCATCGTCATCGAGGCCAGCGGGCTCGCCGAGCCGCGGGAACTCGTGCGCATGGTGCTCGCCAGCGAGCATCCGGGGGTCGTGTACGGCGGGCTCGTCGAGGTCGTCGACGCCGCGGAGTTCGACGACACCCGGGCGAAGCACCCCGAGATCGACCGGCACCTCGCCCTGGCCGACCTCGTGGTGGTCAACAAGCTCGACCGGGCGGCGGACGGCGAGCGCGTGCTCGGCCTCGTGCGGTCCCTCGCCGACCGGGCCGCCGTGGTGCCGGCCGCCTACGGCCGCATCGACCCCGAGTTCCTCTTCGACTGCAGGCCGAGCGAGGAGCGGGTCGGGCAGCTGTCCTTCGACGACCTGCACGACCACGGTCGGGACGAGGGCGCGGACGGTCACGCCGGGCACCTGCACACCGCCTACGACAGCGTGTCCTTCGTCTCCGCGGCGCCTCTCGACCCGCGGCGACTGATGGCGTTCCTCGACAGCCGGCCCGAGGGGCTGTACCGGATCAAGGGGTACGTCGACTTCGGTCCGTACGACCCCCGGAACCGGTACGCGATCCACGCCGTGGGCCGGTTCCTGCGCTTCTACCCGGAGCCGTGGGCGCCCGGCGGCGAACGCCTCACGCAGTTGGTCCTCATCGGCTCCGGCATCGACGCGCCGGCCCTCGGCAAGGAGCTGGAGGCGTGCAGGAACGAGACCTCGCACGCCGACGAGCACGGCATGTGGGGCGTCCTGCGCTTCGTCCAGGATCCCGAGGAGCGCGAGCGGGACCGGGACCCCGAGGGGCGGGAACAGGATCCCGGTCATCGGGACCCCGAGGCGTGGGACCCCGGTGAGCGGGATCCCGAGGACCTGGATCCCTACGACGAGGATCCCGAGGACCTGGACCCCTGCCACCAGGATCCCGACGAGCGGAGTCACTAGGGCGAGCCGGGCCCCGGCCACGGGACCCCGGCGGCCGGGACCCGCGTCCAGGCTCCCGGCGACCGGGGCCCCGTGCCCGGGACCCCGGCCCCGCGAAGCCCTCCCGGCTCAGGCGGGCCCCGCCACCACCGCCACCGTCTTCGGCAGGGACACGCCCGAGCCGTCGCGGCGCGGATCGAGTTCCGGCAGTTCGGCCGGGGAGCCGTTCTTCTGGGCGGCGCGGGCCGGGGCGGCGCCCGCCCAGGCCAGGGCCAGGCAGTCCTCGCCCTTCAGGAACCGCTGGCAGCGGACGCCGCCGGTGGCGCGGCCCTTGCGCGGGAACTGGTCGAACGGGGTCAGCTTGGCCGTGGTCTGCACGGAGTCGTCCAGCGTGCCGCGCGAGCCCGCGACCGTGAACACCACCGCGTCGGCGGCCGGGTCGACGGCCGTGAAGGAGATCACCCTCGCGCCGTCGGTCAGCTTGATGCCCGCCACGCCGCCCGCCGGACGGCCCTGGGGCCGGACCTGCGAGGCCTGGAAGCGCAGCAGCTGCGCGTCGTCCGTGATGAAGACCAGGTCCTCCTCGCCGGTGCGCAGTTCCACCGCGCCGACGATCCGGTCGCCCTCCTTGAGCGTGATGACCTCCAGCTCCTCCTTGTTGGCCGGGTAGTCGGGCACCACGCGCTTGACCACGCCCTGCTCGGTGCCGAGCGCCAGGCCCGGCGAGGACTCGTCGAGCGTGGTCAGGCAGACCACCGTCTCGTCGTCCTGGAGGGAGACGAACTCCGCGAGCGGCGCACCTCCCGAGAGGTTCGGCGTCGTTGTCGTCTCCGGGAGCTGGGGGAGGTCGATCACGTTCAGGCGGAGCAGACGGCCGGCCGAGGTCACCACACCGATCTCGCCGCGGGCCGTGGCCGGCACCGCCGAGACGATCACGTCGTGCTTGACGCGCTTGGCGCGGGCGTCCGCGGGGAAGGGGTCGGCGTTCGCCGTACGGGCCAGCAGGCCCGTGGAGGACAGCAGCACCCGGCACGGGTCGTCCGCCACCTGCAGCGGCACGGCGACCGGGGTGTCCGACGACTCCAGCAGCACCGTACGGCGGTCGGTGCCGAACTTCTTCGCCACCGCGGCCAGTTCGGAGGAGACCAGCTTGCGCAGCTCCGTGTCGGACTCGAGGATCCGGGTCAGTTCCTCGATCTCCTCGGTGAGCCGGTCCTGCTCCGCCTCCAGCTCGACGCGGTCGTACTTGGTCAGGCGGCGCAGCGGCGTGTCCAGGATGTACTGGGTCTGGATCTCGCTCAGGGAGAAACGCTCCATCAGGCGCTGCTTGGCCTGTGCGGAGTTCTCGCTGGAGCGGATGAGGCGGATGACCTCGTCGATGTCCAGCAGGGCCGTGAGCAGGCCCTGGACCAGGTGCAGGCGGTCGCGCTTCTTGCCGCGGCGGAACTCGGAGCGGCGGCGGACGACGTCGAAGCGGTGGTCGAGGTAGACCTCCAGGAGTTCCTTCAGGCCCAGCGTGAGCGGCTGGCCGTCCACCAGGGCGACGTTGTTGATGCCGAAGGACTCCTCCATCGGCGTCAGCTTGTAGAGCTGCTCCAGGACGGCCTCCGGCACGAAGCCGTTCTTGATCTCGATGACCAGGCGCAGGCCGTGCTCCCGGTCGGTGAGGTCCTTGACGTCGGCGATGCCCTGGAGCTTCTTCGAGCCGACCAGGTCCTTGATCTTGGCGATGACCTTCTCGGGGCCGACCGTGAAGGGCAGTTCGGTGACGACGAGGCCCTTGCGGCGCGCGGTGACGTTCTCCACCGAGACCGTGGCGCGGATCTTGAACGTGCCGCGGCCCGTCTCGTAGGCGTCCCGGATGCCGGACAGGCCGACGATCCGGCCGCCGGTGGGCAGGTCGGGGCCCGGGACGTGCTTCATCAGGGCGTCGAGATCGGCGTTCGGGTACCGGATCAGGTGGCGGGCGGCCGCGATCACCTCGCGCAGGTTGTGCGGCGGCATGTTCGTGGCCATGCCGACGGCGATGCCCGAGGCGCCGTTGACCAGCAGGTTCGGGAAGGCGGCGGGCAGCGCCACCGGCTCGCGCTCCTGGCCGTCGTAGTTGGGCTGGAAGTCGACGGTGTCCTCGTCGATGGACTCCGTCATCAGGCTCGTGGCCTCGGTCATCCGGCACTCGGTGTACCGCATGGCGGCGGGCGGGTCGTCGTTGCCCAGCGAGCCGAAGTTGCCGTGGCCGTCGACCAGCGGGACGCGCATGGAGAAGGGCTGGGCCATGCGCACCAGGGCGTCGTAGATCGACGCGTCGCCGTGCGGGTGCAGCTTGCCCATGACCTCGCCGACCACGCGGGCGCACTTCACATAGCCGCGGTCGGGGCGCAGGCCCATCTCGTTCATCTGGTAGACGATGCGGCGGTGCACCGGTTTGAGGCCGTCGCGGGCGTCCGGCAGGGCCCGGGAGTAGATCACCGAGTACGCGTACTCAAGGAAGGAGCCCTGCATCTCGTCGACGACGTCGATGTCGAGGATCTTCTCCTCGTACGAGTCGTCGGGCGGTGGGGTCTTCGTGCTACGGCGGGCCATCGCTGCCGGCTCCTTGCTGAAGCGTGAACGGTGTCTGACGCGGACCATTGTGGACCGCGGCACTGACAGCGCGGGACCAGGACCCGGGGTGGGCGCCCGGCCCGGCGCTGCCCGCAGGCTACGCCCTCGCGCCGGATCGCCCCGTTCTCGCTCTCGGCGTACGGCGGCCGGGAACTTCACCGGCGGCCCGCACGCTTGCATACAGTGGCAGGACGGCAGGAAAGGCGCGGTCTCAGCCACCGCATCGCGATCGAAGGGACGTACATGCCCATGGGTCACACGGCCACAGCCCAGGCAGGCTCCGGGGGCCTGACAGCGACCGAGCACCGCCTGGCCAACGGCCTGCGCGTGGTGCTCTCCGAGGACCACCTGACCCCGGTCGCGGCGGTGTGCCTCTGGTACGACGTGGGCTCGCGCCACGAGGTCGAGGGACGCACCGGCCTGGCTCACCTTTTCGAGCACCTCATGTTCCAGGGGTCCGCCCAGGTCAAGGGCAACGGCCACTTCGAACTCGTCCAGGGCGCGGGCGGTTCGCTGAACGGCACCACCAGCTTCGAGCGGACCAACTACTTCGAGACCATGCCCGCCCACCAGCTGGAGCTCGCCCTCTGGCTGGAGGCCGACCGCATGGGCTCGCTGCTGGCCGCGCTGGACGAGGAGTCCATGGAGAACCAGCGGGACGTCGTCAAGAACGAGCGCCGCCAGCGCTACGACAACGTCCCCTACGGCACGGCCTTCGAGCGGCTGACCGCCCTGGCCTACCCGGAGGGCCACCCCTACCACCACACCCCGATCGGCTCGATGGCCGACCTGGACGCGGCGACCCTGGAGGACGCCCGCCGGTTCTTCCGCACGTACTACGCGCCGAACAACGCGGTGCTGTCGGTCGTCGGCGACATCGACCCCGAGCAGACGCTCGCCTGGGTCGAGAAGTACTTCGGCTCCATCCCGGCCCACGACGGCAAGCCGGAGCCCCGGGACGGCTCGCTGCCCGACATCATCGGCCGGCAGCTGCGCGAGGTCGTCGAGGAGGAGGTCCCGGCGCGCGCCCTGATGGCGGCCTACCGCCTGCCGCACGACGGCACGCGCGCGTGCGACGCGGCCGACCTGGCGCTCACCGTCCTGGGCGGCGGCGAGTCCTCCCGCCTGTACAACCGGCTCGTCCGGCGCGACCGCACGGCGGTGGCGGCCGGGTTCGGCCTGCTGCGGCTGGCCGGTGCGCCCTCGATGGGCTGGCTGGACGTGAAGACGTCCGGTGACGTCGAGGTGCCCGTCATCGAGGCCGCCGTCGACGAGGAGCTCGCCCGGTTCGCCGAGGAGGGCCCCACGGCCGAGGAGATGGAGCGCGCCCAGGCCCAGCTGGAGCGCGAGTGGCTGGACCGGCTCGGCACGGTCGCGGGCCGCGCCGACGAGCTGTGCCGGTACGCGGTCCTCTTCGGCGACCCCCAGCTCGCCCTGACCGCCGTCCAGCGCGTGCTGGAGGTGACGGCGGAGGAGGTGCAGGAGGTGGCCAAGGCCCGCCTGCGCCCCGACAACCGCGCGGTGCTCGTCTACGAGCCGGTCGCCACCGAGGCCGGGGAAGCGGACGCCGCGGCCACCGACGACAACGAGGAGACGGCGAAGTGACCGAGCTCGCCACGATGGAGTTCCACCCCCGGCCCGAGGGAGGCGAGCCCAGGCCCTGGGCGTTCCCGGCCCCCACGCGCGGGACGCTCGGCAACGGCCTGACGGTCCTGCGCTGCCACCGCCCCGGCCAGCAGGTCGTCGCCGTCGAGGTCCTCCTCGACGCCCCCCTGGACGCCGAGCCGGCCGGCCTCGACGGCGTCGCCACGATCATGGCGCGGGCCTTCGCCGAGGGCACCGACAAGCACTCCGCCGAGGAGTTCGCCGCCGAGCTGGAGCGCTGCGGCGCCACCCTCGACACGCACGCCGACCACCCCGGCGTACGCCTGAGCCTGGAGGTGCCGGCCTCCCGCCTGGCCAAGGCGCTCGGGCTGATCGCCGACGCCCTCAGGTCGCCCGCGTTCGCGGACGGCGAGGTGGAGCGGCTGGTGCGCAACCGGCTCGACGAGATCCCGCACGAGCTGGCCAACCCCGCCCGCCGGGCCGCCAAGGAGCTCTCCAGGGAGCTGTTCCCGGCGAGTTCGCGCATGTCGCGCCCGCGCCAGGGCACCGAGGAGACGGTCGCGAACATCGACTCCGCGGCCGTCCGCGCCTTCTACGAGAAGCACGTCCGCCCCGCCACGGCCACCGCCGTGGTCGTCGGCGACCTCACCGGCATCGACCTCGACGCGCTGCTCGGCGACACGCTCGGCGCGTGGACCGGCTCCCCGGCCGAGCCGCGGCCCGTGCCCCCGGTGATCGCCGACGACACCGGCCGGGTGGTCGTCGTGGACCGCCCCGGCGCCGTCCAGACGCAGCTGCTGATCGGCCGCACCGGCCCGGACCGGCACGACGGCGTGTGGCCCGCGCAGGTGCTCGGCACGTACTGCCTCGGCGGCACCCTCACCTCCCGCCTGGACCGCGTCCTGCGCGAGGAGAAGGGCTACACCTACGGCGTGCGGGCGTTCGGGCAGGTCCTCAGGTCCTCCCCGGAGGGCACCGGCGCCGCGATGCTCGCCATCAGCGGCTCCGTGGACACCCCGAACACCGGCCCCGCCCTGCGGGACCTGTGGACGGTGCTGCGCACGCTCGCCGAGGAGGGGCTCACCGACGCCGAGCGCGACGTCGCCGTGCAGAACCTGGTGGGCGTGGCGCCGCTGAAGTACGAGACCGCGGCGGCCGTCGCCGCCACCCTGGCCGACCAGGTCGAGCAGCACCTGCCCGACGACTACCAGGCCACGCTGTACCGCCGGCTCGCCGAGACCGGCACCGTGGAGGCCACCGCGGCGGTCGTGAACGCCTTCCCGGTGGACCGCCTGGTGACCGTCCTCGTCGGTGACGCGGCGCAGATCAAGGAGCCGGTGGAGGCCCTCGGCATCGGTGAGGTCACCGTGGTGTCCGCCGAGTAGCGGCACGCGCGCGGGAGCCCTGGCGACGGATACGTCACCAGGGCTCCCTTATGCCCGGATTGGGGTGGAGGTTGCCTGTCCGGCCTGTGGGATGCGCTACAAAACCCGTGTCGTGTTTGGGGTTTGCGGACCGGCGCGCTTAACGTCTTCCGGGCTGTCCGTCAGGCAGTGCGCCGCACCCGCGGCAGCGGGCAGCCATCGCCGAATCCCCGTACGGCGCGAGCCGGGGGAGCCGGGGACCCACCCTCCTCCCGCCGCCTCCGCGGCTGGAGGGGACCAGCAGTCCCCCCGGGGTGAATCGGGCGCCCGCGCGAGCGCGAGGGGGCCCGTAGGAGACCTTCCTGCTCCGAACCCGTCAGCTAACCCGGCAGGCGAGAGGGAAGGAAAGGACCAGCACACTTCATGGCGTTCACCCGCGCCACCGGGAAGCACCGCCGTTCCGGCCGGACGCACCGCACCACCGCCCGCGCGGCGGGCGTCGCGGCCCTCACCACCACCGGTGTCATCGGCGCCGCCGCGGCCCCCGCCCTCGCCGCCGAGCAGACCGGCCTCACCCCCGTCCTCGCCCTCGGGGAGTCCTTGGCCGACCAGATCGAGGCCCAGGCCGCCGCCCAGAAGCAGGCCGCCGAGGAGGCCGCCGCCGAGCAGCGGGCCGCCCGGATCGCGCGCAAGGAGGCGGCCGAGGCGGCGAAGAAGGCGCGCGAGGCCAAGGAGCGCGCCGCCCGCGAGGCCGAGCGCAAGCGCCTGAACACCTACGTGCCGCCCATCGCCGGCTCCTACGTCTCCACCGGCTACCGGGCCGGCGGCGCCGTCTGGTCCTCCGGCACCCACACCGGCGTCGACTTCCACGCGGCCGGCGGCACCCCCGTCCAGGCGGTCGGCGCCGGCACCGTCGTCGAGGCCGGCTGGGGCGGCGCGTACGGCAACCAGGTCGTGATCAGGATGCACGACGGCACGTACACCCAGTACGGCCACCTGTCGTCCATCGGCGTCTCGGTGGGCCAGGCGGTGCTCCCGGGCCAGCGGATCGGCCTGTCCGGCGCGACCGGCAACGTCACCGGGCCGCACCTGCACTTCGAGGCCCGCACGGCCGCCGGGTACGGCTCCGACATCGACCCGGTCGCCTACCTCCGCTCGCACGGCGTGGACCTCTGACGCCGTACGCCCCGCGCACGGGGTCCGGCCCCGCACGCCCCGCCCGCGGGGCCCGGCGCCGCACGCTCTCGTGAACGTCCGACGGCGGACGGTCGCGTTTCCCGAGGCCCCGGCTCCCCGAGCCGGGGCTTTCGGCGTTCCGCACGGCCGGATGTCCAAAAAATATCCATGATTTCCGGGCCGCCGTCGGAAATTCCGGCTCATTGCAATAGAGTCACGGAACACGCGTCCATCGTCGGCGTTTCACGGGGATTAAGGCGGAGGTCGGTCATGCGTATTCCGGCGCACTCGGTGTGCACGGCCATCCGGGACGACATCGTCGCGGGTGTCCACGAGCGCGGCAGCCGCCTCACCGAGGAACTCCTCGCGCGCCGCTACGGCGTCTCGCGCGTCCCCGTGCGCGAGGCCCTGCGCACCCTGGAGGCCGAGGGCTTCGTGGTGACCCGGCGGCACGCGGGCGCGTGCGTCGCGGAACCCACCGAGCAGGAGGCCGCCGACCTGCTGGAGATGCGCGGGCTCCTGGAGCCGCTCGGCGCCTTCCGGGCCGCCCAGCGGCGCACCGAGGCCCATCTGAAGGTGTTGCGCGGCCTGGTCAGGATCGGCCAGGAGCGCGCCCGCCGGGGCGGCGGCGAGGACCTGCGCTCCCTGGGCGGCTGGTTCCACGAGACGCTCGCCCAGGCCTCCGGCAGCCCCGCCCTGACCGCGACGCTGACCCAGCTGCGCCATAAGATCGCCTGGATGTACACCGTGCAGGCGCCCGCCGGACCCGTGGAGACCTGGGCGGAGCACGGGGCGATCGTGGACGCCGTGGCGCGCGGCGACGGCGAACGCGCGCGGGCGCTGACGGCGCTGCACAACGAGCGCGCGGCCGCCGCGCACCGGCTGCGGTTCGCCCCGGGCGCGGACCGTCCGGAGCGTGTGAGGAACTCGCAACCTCCCGTAAACATGCCGAGCCTGCGGCATTAACAAGGAGGCCGTATACAAAGAGCAGGAAATTCCCGGGGGGATTGTTCCTGCTGCCCGGAAATGAAAAACCCGAAGGGCTTGCCCGGTAATTCGGACGAGCCCTTCGGGGGTGCGGGACGGCGTCCCGGAATCGACGGCGTCCCCGCCGCCGGCCGGAAATCCGGCCGTGCGCGGCCGGCCTCGCGAAAGCCGCGCAGGGGCGTCAGACGGTCTCGGGGAGCTCCTCCAGGCCCTCGGAGACCAGCTTCGCCAGCCGGTCCAGGGCGGTGTCGGCGCCCTCGGCGTCCGACGCGAGGACGATCTCCTCGCCGCCCTGGGCGCCCAGGCTCAGGACGGCCAGCATGGAGGCCGCGTTGACGGGGGTGCCGCCTGCCTTGGCGATCGTCACCGGGACGCCTGCGGCCGTGGCGGCCCGGACGAAGATGGAGGCGGGGCGGGCGTGGAGGCCCTCGGCCCAGCCGACGTTGACGCGGCGCTCAGCCATGTGTTGCTGCCCTTCGGTGTTCAGGGTTGTCTAGACCAGTTTCCCATATCGTGAAGCATGCCCGGAGGAACGCGCGTCCCTCCGGGGCGGCGGCCGGGCCGCGGCCTCGGCCCGGACCTCCGTCCCCCACAGCCTGCCCCGCGCCGTCGCCGGACGCGAGCCTTACGCTGGGGCCCATGCAGACCTCGCCGGACCGGCACGAGTACCCCGCCCACTGGGAGGCCGACGTGGTGCTGCGCGACGGCGGCACCGCGCGCATCCGCCCCATCACCGTCGACGACGCGGACCGGCTGGTCAGCTTCTACGAGCAGGTGTCGGACGAGTCGAAGTACTACCGCTTCTTCGCGCCCTACCCCCGCCTGTCCGCCAAGGACGTCCACCGCTTCACGCACCACGACTTCGTGGACCGGGTGGGACTCGCGGCCACGGTCGGCGGCGAGTTCATCGCCACCGTACGCTACGACCGGATCGGCGCCGGCGGCGCGGCCGTGCCGGCCCACCCGTCCGCGGCCGGCCCCGCCCCGTCCGAGACGGCCGAGGTCGCCTTCCTGGTCCAGGACGCCCACCAGGGCCGCGGCGTCGCCTCCGCCCTCCTCGAACACATCGCCGCCGTCGCCCGGGAGCGCGGCATCCGCCGCTTCGCCGCCGAGGTGCTGCCCGCCAACACCAGGATGATCAAGGTGTTCACGGACGCCGGGTACACCCAGAAGCGCAGCTTCGAGGACGGCGTCGTCCGCCTGGAGCTCGACCTCGAACCGACCGGCCGCTCGCTGGCCGTGCAGTACGCGCGCGAGCAGCGCGCCGAGGCGCGGTCCGTGCAGCGGCTGCTGGCGCCGGGCTCGGTCGCCGTCGTCGGGGCCGGCCGCACACCCGGCGGCGTGGGCCGCAGCATCCTCGGCAACATCCGGGACGCCGGTTTCACCGGCCGGCTGTACGCCGTCAACCGGGCCTTCCCCGAGGAGTGGAAGGAGCTCGACGGGGTGCCCGCCCACCGCTCGGTGCGGGACATCGACGGGCCCGTCGACCTCGCGGTGGTCGCCGTCCCGGCCGAGCACGTCCCCGCGGTCGTCGCCGAGTGCGGCGAGCACGGCGTGCAGGGCCTCGTCGTGGTCTCCGCCGGGTACGCCGAGAGCGGTCCCGAGGGGCGCGAGCGCCAGCGCGCCCTGGTGCGGCACGCGCGCGCGTACGGCATGCGGATCATCGGGCCCAACGCCTTCGGGATCATCAACACCTCCCCGCGGGTGCGGCTCAACGCCTCCCTCGCCCCCGAGACGCCGCGCCCCGGACGCATCGGGCTGTTCGCCCAGTCCGGTGCCATCGGCGTCGCCCTGCTGTCCCGGCTGCACCGGCGCGGGGGAGGGGTCACCGGCGTCACCGGCGTGTCGACCTTCGTCTCGTCCGGCAACCGGGCCGACGTGTCCGGCAACGACGTCCTCCAGTACTGGTACGACGACCCGGACACCGACGTCGTGCTGATGTACCTGGAGTCCATCGGCAACCCGCGCAAGTTCACCCGCCTCGCGCGGCGCACGGCGGCGGCGAAGCCGCTGGTCGTCGTCCAGGGGGCGCGCCACGGCACCGCCCCCCAGGGCCACACCGTACGGGCGACGCGGCTGCCGCACGCCACCGTCTCCGCGCTGCTGCGGCAGGCCGGGGTGATCCGGGTGGACACCATCACCGAACTGGTGGACGCGGGCCTGCTGCTCGCCCGCCAGCCCCTGCCCGCCGGACCCCGGGTGGCGATCCTCGGCAACTCCGAGTCCCTCGGGCTGCTCACCTACGACGCCTGCCTCGCCGAGGGCCTGCGCCCCCACCCGCCGCTGGACCTGACCACGGCGGCCTCGGCGGCGGACTTCCGCGCGGCCCTCGCCCGCGCGCTCGCCGACGACACCTGCGACGCGGTGGTCGTGACCGCGATCCCCGCGGTGAGGGAGGACCCGGCCCAGGACGCGGCGCTGGCGGAGGCCCTGCGGTCGGCCGCCGCCGCGGTCCCCGCCAAGCCGGTCCTGGTCGTGCACGTGGAGCTCGGCGGGCTCGCCGAGGCCCTGTCGGCCGCCGCGAGCACCGCGCCCCAGCCCGCGCCCGGCACCCCGCCCGGCCACCCGCTCCGGCCCGGGGAGCGGCCGCCCGCCGCGGTACGGGCCCCCGAGGGCGCCCACCTCATCCCCGCCTACCCCGCCGCCGAACGCGCCGTCCGCGCCCTCGCCGAAGCCGTCAAGTACGCCCAGTGGCGCCGCGAGGCCGCCGACCCCGGCAAGGTGCCCGAGTACGACGACATCGACGAGAAGGGGGCCGCGGCGCTGATCGGCGGACTCCTCGCGCGCGGGCAGGGCCTCACGCTTGGCACGGAGGAGACCTGCGAACTGCTCGCCCGGTACGGCGTCCACGTCCACCGCGCCCTGCCCGCCCCCACCCCCGACGACGCCGCGGCCGCCGCCCGCGCCCTCGGCTACCCCGTGGCCCTCAAGGCCACCGCCCCGCACCTGCGGCACCGCGCCGACCTCGGCGGCGTCCGCCTGGACCTGGCCGACGAGGAACAACTGCGGCGTTCGTACGCCGAGTTGACCGATCTGTTCGGCAGGCCGCAGGAGGTGCGGCCGGTGGTGCAGAGGATGGCGCCGCGCGGCGTCGACACCGTGGTGCGGGCCGTCATCGACCCGGCGGCCGGGGCGGTGCTCTCCTTCGGGCTGGCCGGGGCCGCCTCGCAGCTGCTCGGGGACACGGCGCACCGGCTGATCCCGGTCACGGACCGGGACGCGGCCGCGCTGGTCCGCTCGATCCGGACGGCGCCGCTGCTGTTCGGCTGGCGCGGTTCGGCCCCCGTGGACACGCCCGCCCTGGAGGAACTGCTGCTGCGCGTGTCCCGGCTGGTCGACGACCACCCCGAGGTCGTCGCGGTCACCCTGGAGCCGGTCGTGGTCGCCCCGCAGGGCCTGAGCGTGCTCGGCGCCTCCGTGCGCCTGGCCCCGCCGCCCGCCCGCGACGACCTCGGCCCGCGCACGCTCCCGGCGTACTGAGCCGCTCCACGGGGACGGCCGCGTGCGGGCGGCCCCGCGCGGGGGCGACCGTGACCGGTGCCTCGCAGTCGGTGCGCCCCCGTAGGATGGACGGCATGGCCAAGACCAGTACGACGACCCAGGAGCTGCGTGCGGCGATCGAGCGCAGCGGCTACTACCCGGCCCTCGTGGCCGAGGCGGTGGAGACCGCCGTGGGCGGCGAGCCCATCCGGTCGTACCTGGTCCACCAGGAGACGACGTTCGACCAGAACGAGGTGCGGCGGCACGTGACGGTGCTGGTCCTCACCGACCACCGCTTCATCGTCAGCCACACCGACGAGCAGGCCGCGGACGACACCTCCCCGACGCCGTACGCGACGACGTCCACCGAGTCCGTGAAGCTCGGCCGGATCTCCTCCATCGTCGTCAGCCGCGTGGTCGCCAACCCGGAGCAGTACCGGCCGGGCACGCTGCCGCGCGAGGTGGTGCTGACCATCGGCTGGGGCGCCGTCTCCCGCATCGATCTGGAACCGGCCGCCTGCGGCGACCCCAACTGCGAGGCCGACCACGGCTACACGGGCAGCTCCACGGCCGACGACCTCAGCCTGCGCGTCAGCGAGGCCGGGGACGGCCCGGAGACCGTGCGCCAGGCCCTCGCCTTCGCCCAGGCGCTCTCCGAGGCGACCGCGGACAGCGCGCGCTGATGTCCCACCCGTCCTCTCCCCCCGCCGCCCACGACCGGGGCCGCTCCGTGCCCGCCCCCGCGGATCCCGCCTGGGACCACCCGGAACCGCTCCCCGTCGACTCCGCGCCCCGCCCCGAGTACGGCACCGGCTCGCTCGCCGATCTGCTGCCCACGCTCGCCGCCGGCATGGGCGTCCCCGGCACGACCGCCGCGATCCCGGAGCTGACCCCCGTCGACCGCGCCTGCGTCTTCCTGATCGACGGCCTCGGCTGGGAGCAGCTGCGGGCACATCCCGAGGACGCCCCCTTCATGACGTCCCTGCTGGCCACCTCGCGCGGCGGCACCGGACGTCCGCTCACCGCCGGCTACCCGGCCACCACCGCGACCTCCCTCGCCTCCGTCGGCACCGGCCTGCCGCCCGGCGCGCACGGCCTGCCCGGCTACACCGTGCGGGACCCGGCCACCGGCGAGCTGATGAACCAGCTGCGCTGGCAGCCGTGGACGGAGCCGAGCGCCTGGCAGCCCCACCCCACGGTCTTCCAGCTCGCGCAGCGCGCCGGGGTGCACGCCGCCCAGGTCACCTCCCCGGCGTTCGAGAACACCCCGCTGACCAAGGTCGCGCTCAGCGGCGGGACGTTCCTCGGGCGGCTGTCCGGCGAGGACCGCGTGGACCTCGCGGCCGAGCAACTGGCCGCCGCCGACCGTTCCCTGGTCTACACGTACTACGCCGAGGTCGACGGCGCCGGCCACCGCTTCGGCGTGGACTCCGACGCCTGGCGCGGCCAGCTCGGCCACGTCGACCGGCTGGTCCAGCGCCTGGCCGAGCAACTGCCGCCGCGCAGCGCGCTCTACGTCACCGCCGACCACGGCATGATCGACGTGCCCTTCGACGAGCAGCACCGCATCGACTTCGACGAGGACTGGGAGCTGCGCGCCGGGGTCGCCCTGCTGGGCGGCGAGGGGCGCGCGCGGCACGTCTACGCGCTGCCGGGCGCCGAGAACGACGTCCTGACCTGCTGGCGCGAGGTGCTCGGCGAGCAGTTCTGGGTGGCCTCGCGGGACGAGGCGATCGCGGCGGGCTGGTTCGGCCCCTCCGTCGACGAGCGGGTGTACGGCCGGATCGGCGACGTGGTCGCCGCCGCGCGGGACGACGTGCTGATCATCGCGTCGGAGCGGGAGCCGAAGGAGTCGGCGATGACCGGCAACCACGGCTCGATGACCCCTGCCGAGCAGCTGGTCCCCCTGCTCGAAGTACGCCCCTGACCCCGTCCCCCTGCCGTCCGCTGCCGAAAGGTGCTCATCCCCCCATGCCCGAGCTGGTGTTCTTCTCCGGAACGATGGACTGCGGGAAGTCGACGCTGGCTCTCCAGATCGAGCACAACCGTTCGGCGCGCGGCCTGACGGGCATGATCTTCACGCGGAACGACCGCGCGGGCGAGGGCAAGCTCTCCTCCCGCCTCGGCCTGGTCACCGACGCGGTGGAGGTCGAGGACGACACGGACCTGTACGCGTATCTCGTCGACCACCTCTCGCAGGGCGGGCGTGCGGACTACGTGATCGCGGACGAGGCGCAGTTCCTGACGCCGGAGCAGATCGACCAGCTCGCGCGCGTGGTCGACGACCTGGAACTCGACGTCTACGCCTTCGGCATCACCACCGACTTCCGCTCCAAGCTGTTCCCCGGCTCCCAGCGGCTGGTCGAACTGGCCGACCGGGTCGAGGTCCTGCAGGTCGAGGCGCTGTGCTGGTGCGGCGCCCGCGCCACGCACAACGCCCGCACGATAGGCGGCGTCATGGTCGTCGAGGGCGCCCAGGTGGTCGTCGGCGACGTCAACCAGTCCGCGGACGAGGTCGGTTACGAGGTGCTGTGCCGGCGGCACCACCGGCGCCGCATGACGGCGGCGACGGCCCGCGCCGCGGCGCTGTCCCCGGACGTCCTGCCCGTGGCTCCGGCCTGACCCCGCTCGGGCGGCGGCCGCCGCTCAGCCGATGCGGGTTCCCGCGCCGCCGACGCGGACGCGCGGGTCGCCCGCGCGCAGCGTCACCGTGAGTTCGCCGGGGCGGCCCAGGTCCTCACCCTGGTGCAGGGTGAGGACGGCGTCCTCGGGGACCAGGCCGAACTCGCGGGCGTACGCGCCGAACGCGGCGGCCGCCGCGCCGGTCGCCGGGTCCTCGACCACGCCGCCGACGGGGAACGGGTCACGGACGTGGAAGACGGTGGCCGACTCCCGCCACACCAGCTGGACCGTGGTCAGGTCCAGTCGGTGCATCAGGGCTTCGAGGCGCGCGAAGTCGTACGCGAGATCCGCGAGCCGGGCGCGCGTCGCCGCCGCGAGGACGAGATGGCGGGCGCCGGCGAACGCGATGCGCGGCGGGAAGGCCGGATCGAGGTCGGCGGCCGGCCAGCCGAGCGCGGCGAGCGCCTCGTCGAGGTCGGCGCCGGCGATCTCCTCGATGTGCGGCTCGACGCTGGTGAGCGTGGCCCGGAGCGTCCCGCCCTCTTCGGTCACCTCCACCGGCACGGTGCCGGCGCGGGTCGCGAACACCAGCTCCCCGGGGCCGATCCGCTCGGCGAGCGCGACGGCGGTCGCGACCGTGGCGTGCCCGCAGAACGGCACCTCGGCCTTGGGACTGAAGTAGCGGATGCCGTACGCCCGCCCCTCCCGGCCGTCGAGGCCCTCCGGGGGCGCGGTCAGGAACGCGGACTCCGAGTACCCGAGGCCGGCGGCGATGGCCAGCATGTCACCGTCGTCCAGGCCGGTGGCGTCCAGGACGACACCGGCGGGGTTCCCGCCGGCGGGGTCACCGGAGAAGGCGGTGTAGCGCAGCACCTCGGGCCGCGGCGCGTTCGTCGTCATGCTCGCGGCAACGCGGGGTGAACCCACGCCTATTCCCGGACACGGGCGGAGACGGAAACGGGCGCCCGCGACGGGCCGGCGCGGCGGCCCGCTCCAGTCGCCGAAGGCGAACTCGTCGCCGCCCGGGCGCAGTTCGTCCCCGGTCCGGAGGGATTCGCCGCGGCGGGGGACCACGGCGCCGTCACCGGCCACGGCACGGCCCGCTCGCCCATGGGCGACGAGGTCCTCGCGGCTCCCGCGACCGTACGAGCGTCAGACGCACCGCTCCGACGAGGCCAGCCCGACGAACCCCGCCCACGCCGCACGCGACACCGTGACGACGGGCCCGGCGGCGGCCTTGGAGTCACGGACATGCACAGCAGCCGAACCGGCTGCGACCTCCACACATTGACCGCCCTCGGTTCCGCTGTAGCTGCTCTTGAACCAGACGAGGCCGGATGCGGCGGTCGAGGACTCGGCGTCGTTCATAGCGCCCCCAGCAACTCTTCGACGAACTTCATCGACTCTCGCGGACTGAGAGCCTGTGATCGGATGATCCCATAGCGTGCGGCTGCGAGAACCGTCTGTTCTGGGTCGGTCTCAAGAGCACTGGTCGCGTGCGTCTCGGTGTAGACGAACTTCTTGCCGTCTTTCCGGGTGACGACCGTGAACGGCCCGTTCACGCCTGCGTTCTCCTCACACTCGGTCGGCATGACCTGGATCTCGACGTTCTGCTTCTGGCCGATGAGGAGAATGAACTCCAGTTGTCCCCGCAGCACTTCCGTGCCGCCGTACCGATGCCGCAGCACCGCCTCATCCATCACGAAGCTCAACAGTGGGGCAGGCCGCCGGTCGAAGATGTCCTGCCGGGCCAGCCGAGCAGTTACCCGCTGCTCGACCGTTTCCGGGTTCAGGGGCGGACGCCGCATCGCGAGCAGCGCTCTCATGTACTCCTCGGTCTGGAGCAGCCCGTTGACGACGTGGGTGTCGTACATGAGCAGCTCAAGACATTCCTTCTCCAGAGCCGCCATCCCCTGGAAGAACACCGGATACTGGGCCCGCTCCACCTGCTCCTTCCACAGGCACAGCAACCCGCCCGCCCCCAGCACCTCGTCGGCCCGCTCGATCGTCCTCGGTGACGGAATCCGCCGCCCCTGCTCGAACGACGCGATCGTGGACGCCGAGTACCCGAGCCGCCGCCCGAACTCCTCGCGCTCCAGCCCCTCCCGCAGCCGCAGCGTCTTCATGGTCTGCCCGAACGCGACGACGACCCCTTTCCCCGCCTCGTCCTCCGGCCGCCGCCCGGCTCCGTCGCCGTGGTCCCAGCCGTCCCCGAGGCTCACGAACGCTCCCGCTCCGCCGTCGCCGCGCTCCCCGGGAACCGCCTCGGCCCCCGCCACCGCGTCCTCGCGCTCCGTCATGACCAACCACCGCCTCTCCTCGCTCAACGCCCCCGCGAGGGACGCCGTCACGGCACGCGGCTCGTACTCGCGCGGACGGTGCGCGTACAACCGCCCCCTGTCACCGCGTCACCGCTGGTGACGCTGCGCGACCGACGGGAGCGTGAGGGGCATGACGACGAAACCCGCCGATCCCGTCGGCGCCACCCGGCCCGCCGCCTCCAGTGCCCCCTCGAAGGCGCCCTTGCCGCCGGACCTCACCTTCGAGATGCGCTTCACCTCCACGCCCCGCGGAGCGCGCCTCGCCCGCCGCCTCGCCGCCGTCCGCCTGGACGCGGGGGGCGTCCCGTACGGCACCGACCCGCACGACGCGATCGTGCTGATCGTCGCCGAGCTCACCTCGAACGCCGTGCGCCACGGGCACGTCCCCGGCCGGGATTTCCTCCTCCGCCTGCACGCCGCCCCCGACGGCCGCACCGTACGCGTCGAGGTCACCGACACCCGTGCCGAACGCCACCCCCGCCGCCCCGCCGCCCCCGAGGACGCCGCCGGCCCCGAGGAGGCCGGCCGCGGGCTGCTCCTCGTGTCGCGGCTCGCGGCCCGCTGGGACTGGCACCCGTGCCCGGACGGTCCCGGCAAGACCGTCTGGGCGGAGTACGCGTTCCCGGCACGGTCCCGGCGGTGAACCCGCCCGGACCACCCGGAGCGGACCGGGCGAGCGCGGAGCGCACGGCCCGTGCCAGGTGACCGGCCGGCGATCCGACGCGTCCACAAGTCGCCTGCCCATGAGGAAGGCGACAGCCAGGGCCACCGGTCCTTCCGCACGGCAGGAGCCGCGCCGACCTCTGCGGTTCCCCTCGCCGACAGGCATCCCGGCGGCCCCGCTGCCCCGGCGCCTGCCGGTGCTCCCCCTCCCGCCGGCGCGCCCCGGGGCTGGGAGGGCGGTGAGGCCGGGACGCCCCCGGCGAGGGAGCGGGCGAGACACCCGGGTCGGCCGAAGGGACCGGACGGTCTCACCCTCCCGAGCGGCCCGCGGGGACGGCCTCGGGGCGCTGCAGCAGCGAGAACCGCGCCCCCTCCGGGTCCGCCACCAGGGCCACCCGCCCGCGGGCGCCGTCCCGGAGCGGCCCGAGGACGTGGCCGCCCAGGTGGACGAGGCGTGCCACGGCGTCGTCCGCGTCGGTCACCTCGAAGTACGTCATCCAGTGCGGACCCCGGTCGCGGGGCAGGGCGCTGCCCACGCCGCGGATCCCGGCGACGGGGCGGCCGTCCAGATGGAGGGTCACGTAGTCGGGATCGGCGCGGACCACCGGCTCCTGCGCGAAACCGAACACCGTCCGGTAGAACTTGGCGACGCTCTCGGCCTCGAAGGTCAGCAGCTCGTTCCAGGCGGGGGCGCCGGGCCCGCCCGCGACGGACGGGCCGGGGCAGGGCGCCGCCCGCCGGATGCCGAAGACCGCGCCGGCCGGGTCCGAGCAGATCGCCAGACGCCCCGCGCCGGGGACGTCCAGCGGGCCCACCCCGATCGTGCCGCCGCACAGCCGTGCCCTCCCGGCCGTCACGTCCACCTCGTCCGAGGCGAAGTGGGGCGTCCAGGCGACCGGCAGGCGCCGGTCCGGGGGCAGGCGGCCGATGCCGGCCACCTCGTGACCGTCGAGCAGGGCCCGCAGGCAGGGGCCGAGCCGCTGGGGGCCCGCCCGGAACTCCCAGCCGAACAGCGCCCCGTAGAACTCCTGGGCCGCGGCCGGTCCGCGCACCGTCAGGCTCACCCAGCAGGGCGTGCCGGGCGCGTGCCGGGCGGGCCGCTCGCCGTCCGGGCGGGCCGGCCCCCGTGCGTCGGTCATGGTCACTCTCTCCCCGGCCTCTCGCGGTGGCCGTGTCGCTTCCGCTCCGCCCCCCGTGCCGATGCCCGTGCCGGCCGTGGTGCGGCGCGCTTCCGGCGCGCCCCGAGGGACGGCCCCTGCCCGGAAGACGCCTGGTGTGCGGTTCCGTGTTCATCTCCGCGCGACGGCTGACGGACGCCGACCGTCCTTACATCATGTGTACGGTCCCGTACGGCCGGTGACCGGAGCCGCTCGGCGGGCAGAGTAGCCGGACACGGACGAGTCGGCCACCCCGTGCGCGAGGATGGTGGCCATGAACGCCATCATCTCCGCATCCGAACTCGCGAGCGCTCTGGCGGCGGGCGACCCGCCCGTCCTGCTCGACGTCCGCTGGCAGCTGAGCGTCCCCAAGGCGGCCGGGGAGCCGTCGTTCGACGGCCGCGCCGCGTACGGGGCCGGGCACATCCCCGGGGCGGTCTTCGTCGACCTGGACCGGGAACTGGCCTCCCCGCCCGGTGCGGGCGGACGGCATCCGCTGCCCGACGTCGCCGGGTTCGGCGCCGCGATGCGCCGGGCGGGCGTGTCGTCCGGGAGGCCGGTGGTGGTGTACGACGGCGGGCAGGGCTGGGCGGCGGCCCGCGCCTGGTGGCTGCTGCGCTGGACGGGTCACCCGGACGTGAGGGTTCTCGACGGCGGGTTGACGGCCTGGGAGGGGCCTCTGGAGACATCGGTGCCGACGCCCGCCCAGGGGGACTTCGAGCCGGCGCCGGGGGCCACCGGGCTGCTGGACGCCGACGGGGCCGCGGCGCTGGCGCGGTCCGGAGTGCTGCTCGACGCGCGCGCGGGGGAGCGGTACCGGGGCGAGGTGGAGCCGATCGACCCGGTCGGGGGCCACATCCCGGGTGCCGTCTCCGCGCCGACGACCGACAACGTGGGGGCGGACGGGCGGTTCCGGCCCGCGGAGGAACTCCGCGCGCGTTTCCGGGAGCTGGGAGTGTCCGACGGCACGGAGGTCGGCGTGTACTGCGGTTCGGGCGTCTCCGCGGCGCACGAGGTGCTGGCGCTGGCCGTGGCGGGCCTTCCGGCCGCGCTGTACGTGGGCTCGTGGTCGGAGTGGTCGGCGGACCCGTCGCGACCGGTCGCCGTGGGGCCCGATCCGCAGTAGCCGGTGCCGCGTACGGCGCGGTGCGTGGGCCGGCACCCGGCCCACGGCGGGCGGCGCCGCGGGCCCGGCCCCGGTCCGCGGGAACGGGCGTCGCACAGGACGGCGTGAGGGCCCGCACCCGACGGCGCGGACCCTCCTCCTCGTACGGCCCTCTACTCCTGCTTCTTGCGGCGCGTCCCGAAGACGATCTCGTCCCAGCTCGGGACGGCCGCCCGGCGGCCCGGGCGGACGCCGTCGGCCTCGGCCTGGCGGTCGGTGGCGCCGACGAGCCGGTCGCGGTGACTGCCGACGGAGCGCGGCATGAGCACGTCGGCGTAGGCGGCGCCGGCCGAGGCGGCGGGCGCCGGGGGCTCCTCCTCCACGGCCTCCTCGTCGGGCTCCTCCACGGACTCCGGGGAGCGCTCGGGGACCACCAGATCGCCCCGGAAGTTCGGCACCGCCTCCAGCAGGCTGGTCAGCGAGTCCCGTTCGTCCGTGCTCTCCTCGGCCGGCTCGGGGCTCTGCGCCGGCAGGGTCGGCCGCTCCCGGTCGTGGGACCGGTCCAGCGTCCGCTCGCGCGGCAGCCGGGCGATGCGCGGCACGAACGGAAAGCTGGGCTCCGGCGCGGCGAGGTCGTCGGACTCGCCGATCAGCGCGCGCGCCTCGTCGTCGACGGCCTGGACCAGCCGCCGGGGCGGGTCGTACGTCCAGCTCGCCGAGTGCGGTTCGCCCGCGACGCGGTAGACCAGCAGGACTTCCCAGGTGCCGTCGTCGCGGCGCCAGGAGTCCCACTGGACGGTGTCCTTCTCGGCGCCGCGCAGCAGCAGCCGCTCCTGGACGGCCTCGCCGAGCGGCGGGCCGGAGTTCTCGCCGGGGCGGCGGACCGGGGTCTTGCGGGCCCGCTCGGCCATGAAGGCGCGCTCGGCCAGCACGGGGCCCTCGAAACGGCGTACGCGATCGACGGGGATGCCGGCCATCTGGGCGACTTCCTCCGCCGTCGCGCCCGCACGTATCCGTGCCTGGATGTCGCGGGGGCGGAGATGGCTCTCCACCTCGATCTCGATCTGGCCGAGGCGGGGACGGTCGCCGCGTACGGCGGCGCGGAGGCGTTCGTCGATCGGAAGCGTGTACTCCGTTGAGTCCGCAGCCTTCAGCACCAGCCGTGTGCCGTCATTCGAGACGGCCACGACACGCAGTTCGGGCATGGGGACCTCCCGGGTGGTGCCTGCCGACGTCACGTGCGTCGCTGCTTCCGCTAGTCGAGTGTGGCCTGCCCGGGTGCAGCCTGCCACAACCTTGCCGAGTTGCCCGGCGTGTCGGGCGCGGGCCCTGGATCGCCGTTATGGCACGGTTACCTGTTCGCCACGCTAAGTGACCAACTCCGTCACCCTGTGCACCTAGCCCCCTTCCGGCGGTCCGTTCGGGTCCTGCGCACCCTGACGGGAGACCGGACCCAGGGCTCGCAACAGTACTCCATTCGGGCCACGTGCGTGGATTGGCACGCCGCCCGTCTTCCGGCAAGGGGGGCGACTTGGCCGCCGTGGCGCGAACTCCCCGGTCTCCGGCGTGGTGAATTTCACGCAATCGCCAGAAACGGAACTAATGGTTTCGCTTTTACGTCCCTTTCTTGCACAGTTGACTGATCGCGTCATCGATCAAGTCGAAATGGCCGATCAGGTACGGGAAAGGCAGGCAAGGTCCGGGGATGCGTGAAAGACCCGATGTCGTCGACGGGACGAGCGGCCCGCGGGAGGCGGAGAGGAAGCGGATCGACCTGAGCGTGCCGCAGGTGGCGGGCAGCGCCCTGGCGGCGGTGGTGGCCGCCGGACTCGCCTCCTGCTTCGGCGTCTACGGCACGATCCTCGGAGCCGGCGTGGTCAGCGCGATCGCCACCTGCGGCGGCACGCTCTTCCAGCACCTCCTCAAACGCACCGGCGAGCAGTTCCGGGACGCCGCCGCGGCCCCCGGGCGGCCCGGGGCGCAGGCGCCGCCCGCGCCGGGCGAGTTCACCGGGGGGACCGTCTACCGCGCCCGGGCCGGTGGCCGGAAGCGGCCGGTGCTCGCCGCGATCCTGGTCTTCGGCGTCACGATGACCGCGATCACCGCGTACGAAC
Organism: Streptomyces glaucus; assembly: GCF_039533365.1. Lineage (NCBI taxonomy): Bacteria > Bacillati > Actinomycetota > Actinomycetes > Kitasatosporales > Streptomycetaceae > Streptomyces > Streptomyces glaucus. The sequence goes on along the minus strand of NZ_BAAATK010000012.1, from coordinate 93,951 downwards.
TGGCGTCGGGCCACCGCCTCGACGGCGGGCGGAGCACGACCGTCGGCGGCGTGCTCTCCGGCCCCGGAGCGTCCTCCTCGCGCTCCGGGGAGCCGGAAGGCTCCGACAGCTCCGGCGACCCCGACGGCTCCGGGGGCTCCGCGTCCCCCGCGGATCCGGACGCCGGCGACGAGGCGCCGCCGGCCACCCCGTCCGGCGCCCCGTCCGGGACCGGTGGCACCGCCCCGTCGGGCGGTGCCTCCCCGGACGGCGGCACCGCGTCGAGCCCGGCGCCGAACCCCACCGGAAGCCGGGACCCCGGCGGCGACTCCGGCGGCGGCACCGCGTCGAGCCCGGCCCCGAGCGCGTCGGCTACGGCCCCAGAACCCTCCGCAGATAGTCGTTCTGGAACCGCCGGTCCGGGTCGAGACGGTCCCGCAGCGCCGTGAACTCGCCGAAGCGGGGATACACCCGGGAGAGGTACGCGGCGTCCCGGGTGTGCACCTTGCCCCAGTGCGGCCGCCCCCCGTGCGCGGTGAAGATGCGCTCGGCGGCGGTGAAGTACGCCCGGTAGGGCGTGCCCCTGAACATGTGGACGGCGACGTACGCGCTGTCCCGGCCCGAGGCCGTGGAGAGCGGGATGTCGTCGGCCGGGGCGGTGCGCACCTCGACGGGGAAGCCGATCCGCAGGGACGAGCGGTCGACCAGCGCCTTCAGCTCCCGCACCGTGCCGACCAGGGCCTCGCGCGGAACGGCGTACTCCATCTCCACGAAGCGCACCCGGCGGGGCGACGTGAAGACCTTGTAGGGGATGTCGGTGTAGGTCCGCGCGGACAGGGCCCTGCTGGAGATCCGCGCGATCGCGGGCACCGCGGCGGGCACCGCGCGGCCCACCCGGCTGACCACCTCGAAGGCCCCGTTGGAGAGGAACTCGTCCTCGAACCAGGCCCTGGCCCGCCCCACCGGCCGCTCGGGGCCCGCACTGCGGTTGTTGCGTTTGGTGTGGGTGTTGCCGGTGTGGGGGAACCAGTAGAACTCGAAGTGCTCGTTCTCGGCCCACAGGGCGTCGAAGTCGGCGAGGACCCGCTCCAGCGGCATCGGCTCCTCGCGGGCCGTGAGCAGGAAGACCGGCTCCACGGCGAAGGTGATCGCGCTGACCACGCCCAGGGCGCCCAGGCCGATGCGGGCGGCCGCGAAGACCTCCGGGTTCTCCCTCGCGGAGCAGGTGAGCACGGAGCCGTCCGCCGTGACCAGCTCCAGGGCCCTGATCTCGGCGGCGATCGAGCCGGACTCGCGGCCCGTGCCGTGCGTGCCGGTACTGGTGGCCCCGGAGACCGTCTGCTCCATGATGTCGCCCATGTTCGTCAGCGACAGGCCCTCGCGCGCGAGGGCCCTGTTGAGCCGCTTGAGCGGGGTTCCGGCCTCGACCGTGACCGTCATGGCCGCCCGGTCGATGCCGCGTATGCCGGTCAGCAGGTGGGGGCGTATCAGCACCCCGTCGGTGGCGGCCACGGACGTGAAGGAGTGCCCGGTGCCGACGGCCTTCACCCGCAGCCCGTCCTCGGCGGCCCTCCGCACGGCCTCGGCCAGTTCGTCGACGGAGGCGGGAGCGACCTCCCGCGCGGGACGCGCGCGGACATTGCCGCCCCAGTTACGCCACGTGCCGTTCGTCCCGTTCGCCGTGCTGCCCAACGGTGCCTCCCCGACCCGGAGCCGGCCGCTTGAGCCGGCGGTACCCGAGGAAACCGACCACGACCGCGACGCCCCCGGCCACCGCCGGGACCCCGTACCCGGCGCGCGCCCCGGCCGCGTCGATCACCCAGCCGGCCGCGGAGGAGCCGACCGCGACCCCGACCGCGAGCCCGGTGCTCACCCAGGTCATGCCCTCGGTCAGCTGCGCGCGTGGTACGTGCTCTTCGATGAGGGACATCGTCGTGATCATCGTGGGAGCGATCGACAGGCCCGCGACGAAGAGTGCCACGGCCAGAAACGGCAGGTTCCCGACCAGTAGGAGGGGGATCATACTCACGCCCATCGCGCAGACGCCCAGCAACCAGCGGTACTCGGGCGCCCCCGTGAAACGCAGCAGCCCGAACACGGCCCCCGCCACGCAGGAACCGGCCGCGTACACCGCCAGGACGACGCTCGCGGCGCCCTTGTGGCCCCGCTCGTCGGCGAAGGCGACGGTGACCACGTCGACCGCCCCGAAGATCGCCCCGGTCGCCACGAAGGTGGTCACCAGCACCTGCAGGCCCCGGGAGCGCAGCGCCGAACCGCCGCCGTGCCGCTCACGCGGGTGGGGTTCGGGCTCGGTGGCGCGCTGCGCGGTCAGCCAGAAGACGCCGGCCGCCAGGAAGCAGGCGGCCAGCAGCGGCCCGGCCTCCGGGAACCAGGCCGTGGACAGGCCGATGGAGATGATCGGCCCGAAGATGAAGCAGATCTCGTCGACGACGGACTCGAAGGAGTACGCCGTGTGCAGCTGCGGGGTGCCCCGGTACAGGGCCGCCCAGCGCGCCCGGATCATCGCGCCGACGCTCGGCACGCAGCCGACGCCGACGCAGCACACGAACAGGAGCCAGTCCGGCCAGCCGTAGTGCGCGGTGAGCAGGAGCCCGGCCGCGGCGACGAGCGAGACGAGCGTCGCCGGGCGCAGCACCCGCCGCTGCCCGTACTGGTCCACCAGGCGCGAGATCTGCGGGCCGGCCACCGCGGCGGCGAGCGCGATGGTCGCCGACAGGGCGCCGGCGAGGCCGTAGCGGCCGGTCAGCTGGGAGACCATCGTCACCACGCCGATGCCCATCATCGACAGCGGCATACGGCCGAGGAAGCCCGCGGCGGAGAAGGCCTTGGAGCCGGGAGCGGCGAACAGGGCGCGGTAGGGGCTGGGCACGGGCTTCTCCGGCGGGTCCGGTACGGCACGGTCGAAGGGCTCCCGGCCGGCGTGCTGGGAACCGGACCGGGGGCAGGGCGCGGCAACAAGCTGAGTAAGGCGTGAACCCAGCCGATACAGATTACCGGTTAGGTAACCCTAATGCACTCCCGGTCCGGGGCCGGAGGCGGGGCCCGGCACCCGCCGTTTCCCGGCTGTCCGTGCCGGGTGGCAGGATCGAGCCATGCCAGACGTGCTCCATGCCACCCCCTACGACGCCTTGCTCCTGCTCTCGTTCGGCGGCCCCGAAGGCCCGGACGACGTGGTCCCGTTCCTGGAGAACGTGACCCGCGGACGCGGCATCCCCAAGGAACGCCTGAAGGAAGTCGGCCGGCACTACTTCCTGTTCGGCGGGGTCAGCCCGATCAACGACCAGAACCGCGCCCTGCTGGACGCCCTGCGCAAGGACTTCGCCGACCACGGCCTGGACCTGCCGGTCTACTGGGGCAACCGCAACTGGGCCCCGTACCTGACGGACACCCTGCGCGACATGGTCCGCGACGGCCGCCGCCGCATCCTCGTCCTCGCCACCAGCGCCTACGCCTCCTACTCGGGCTGCCGCCAGTACCGCGAGAACCTCGCCGACGCGCTCGCCGCCCTGGAGGCGGAGGGCCTGGAGCTGCCCAGGATCGACAAGCTGCGGCACTACTTCAACCACCCGGGCTTCGTGGAGCCCATGATCGACGGGGTGATCCGGTCCCTCGCCGACCTTCCCGAGGAGGTCCGGGACGGCGCGCACATCGCGTTCACGACCCACTCGATCCCGAACTCCGCCGCGGACACCTCCGGCCCCGTCGAGCAGCACGGCGACGGCGGCGCCTACGTCAGGCAGCACCTGGACGTCGCGCGGCTGATCGCCGACGCCGTCCGCGAGCGCACCGGCGTCGACCACCCCTGGCAGCTCGTCTACCAGTCCCGCTCCGGCGCCCCGCACATCCCGTGGCTGGAGCCCGACATCTGCGACCACCTGGAGGAGCGGCACGCGGCCGGCGTCCCGGCCGTCGTCATGGCCCCGATCGGCTTCGTCTCCGACCACATGGAGGTCCTGTACGACCTCGATACGGAGGCCACGGCCAAGGCCGAGGAGCTGGGGCTGCCGGTGCGCCGCTCGGCCACCGTCGGCGCCGACCCGCGGTTCGCCGCCGCGATCCGCGAGCTCGTCCTGGAGCGGGCCGCCGCCGAGCGCGGACAGCGCGTCACGCCGTGCGCCCTGGGCACGCTCGGCGCCGGCCACGACGTCTGCCCGGTGGGCTGCTGCCCGGCCCGTGCCCCGCGCCCCGCCGCCGCGGGCGCCGACAGCCCCTACGCGTGAGGAGCCCCGTGACCGACCCCCTGCACGAGGAACTGCTCGGGCTCGCCCGGGAGGCCGCCCGCCGCGCGGGCGAGCTGCTGCGGGACGGCCGCCCGGCCGACCTGGCGGTCGCCGCCACCAAGTCCAGCCCGATCGACGTGGTCACCGAGATGGACATCGCGGCGGAGAAGCTGATCACCGGCCTGATCGCGGACCGCCGTCCGGACGACGGCTTCCTCGGCGAGGAGGGCGCCGCCACCGAGGGCACCAGCGGGATCCGCTGGGTGATCGATCCGCTCGACGGCACGGTGAACTACCTGTACGGCCTGCCGACCTGGGCCGTCTCCATCGCCGCCGAGCGGGACGGGGAGACGGTCGTCGGCGTGGTCGCGGCCCCGATGCGCGGCGAGACCTACCACGCGGTCCGGGGCGGGGGAGCCTGGGCGACCGGCGCCTGGGACGGCGAGCGGCGGCTCGCCTGCCGCCCCGCGCCGCCGCTGGACCAGGCCCTGGTCTCCACCGGCTTCAACTACGTCGCCGAGGTCCGCGCCCACCAGGCCGAGGTCGCGCGGAGGATGATCCCGCTGCTGCGCGACATCCGGCGCGGCGGCTCGGCCGCGGTCGACCTGTGCGACCTCGCCGCGGGCCGCCTCGACGGGTACTACGAGCGCGGACTGAACGCCTGGGACTTCGCCGCGGGCGACCTCATCGCCCGGGAGGCGGGCGCGCTGACCGGCGGACGCCCCGGAGAGCGCCCGTCGCGGGAGCTGACGGTCGCGGGCACACCGGGCGTCTTCGAGCCCCTCCAGCGGCTCCTGGAGGACTTCGGCGCCTGGCACGACTGACGGCACCGCCGCGCCGGCCCGCGTGCTCGCGCGAGGGCCGGCGCCAGGAGCGGGCCGGTGACCGCGAAGGGCCGACGGCGCGTGGACGCGGCCGCCTTCCGACGGGACGGGGCCCCGGCGGTGGCACCGCCGGGGCCCCGTCCCGTCGGGCCGGTCAGACGCCGGACGCGCCGACCTCCACACCGTGCTCGGCGGCGAGGCGGCGCAGGTCGTCGAGCTCGGCCAGCTCCACTTCGACGAGGAAGTCGTCGCCCTCGTCACGAGCCCGCGACAGGTCGGACTCGGTCGCCTTTATGCGCTGCAGAAGTCCTGCGGTGAAAGCGTCCATGCTGCGCCCCCTCGTCCTGGGTCGTGGGTCGGTGGCACGGGGGTGTGCCGGTTCGGGAGGGGCGATCACGTCTCCGGTGGGCGCCCGGCGCGCCGCTCCGCCGGGCGGCGGCGGCGCCGGACATCCACGCCCGCCCTGCGGAAAGCGGAGTGCTGTGCACCGCGCGGTGGTGCGGTACATGCAGAGCGTGATCGCGGGGTGTAAACCCGTCCTCCCCCTGCTCCCTCCCGCGGAAACCTCGGCCGCCCGAGAATTTCCTCCGCCGCCGGTTCCCAGGTCCGCCCGGCCCGGCCCCCCTCCCCCTGCCTTACAGCCGACTTACGGACGAAAAGTGCAGGATGGAGGCAACACACCCACGGACACCCCGCCCGCGTGCGGCCCCCCACGCCGCCGTGCGGACGGACACAGGAAGGACAAGCGACGTGCGCGTACTCGTCGTCGAGGACGAGCAACTGCTCGCCGATGCGGTGGCCACCGGACTGCGCCGGGAGGCCATGGCCGTCGACGTCGTGTACGACGGTGCGGCCGCCCTGGAGCGCATCGGCGTCAACGACTACGACGTGGTCGTCCTCGACCGCGACCTCCCGCTCGTGCACGGCGACGACGTCTGCCGCAGGATCGTCGAGCTCGGCATGCCCACGCGCGTGCTGATGCTCACCGCCTCCGGCGACGTCAGCGACCGGGTGGAGGGCCTGGAGATCGGCGCCGACGACTATCTGCCCAAGCCCTTCGCGTTCAGCGAGCTCATCGCCCGCGTGCGCGCCCTCGGACGGCGTACGAGCGTGCCCCTGCCGCCCGTCCTGGAGCGCGCCGGGATCAAACTCGACCCCAACCGCCGCGAGGTCTTCCGCGACGGCAGGGAGGTCCAGCTCGCGCCCAAGGAGTTCGCGGTCCTCGAGGTGCTCATGCGCAGCGAGGGCGCGGTCGTCTCCGCGGAGCAGCTCCTGGAGAAGGCCTGGGACGAGAACACCGACCCGTTCACCAACGTGGTGCGGGTCACCGTCATGACCCTGCGCCGCAAGCTGGGCGAGCCGCCCGTCATCGTCACCGTCCCCGGCTCCGGCTACCGGATCTGATCCCCGTGGCCACGACACCCGCGCCCCCTCAGGCGCCCCCCAAGCCCACCTGGGACCCCCGCAGGCCGGTGCAGCCCTTCCCCTGGCTGCGGCCGACCATCCGGATACGGCTCACGCTGCTGTACGGCGGCATGTTCCTGATCGCCGGCATCCTGCTGCTGTCGATCATCTACCTGCTCGCCGCGAGCGCCCTGAACGTGGGCAGCGACCTGCCCTTCAAGATCCTCTCCGGCCAGGTGTCCAGCAAGACCTGCAACCTGGGCCCCTCCCCGCTGCCCGCGGACGAGCTCAACGAGGCGCTGGGCGCCTGTGTGAACGAGCAGCGCCAGCACGCGCTGGACACCCTGCTCAGCCGCTCCCTGCTGGCCCTCCTCGGCCTCGCCGTCATCGCCTTCGCCTTCGGCTACGCGATGGCCGGCCGGGTCCTGTCGCCGCTGGGCCGGATCACCCGCACCGCGCGCGCGGTGGCCGGCTCCGACCTGTCCCGCCGCATCGAGCTGGACGGCCCGGACGACGAGCTGAAGGAACTCGCCGACACCTTCGACGACATGCTGGAGCGGCTGCAGCGCGCCTTCACCGCCCAGCAGCGCTTCGTCGGCAACGCCTCGCACGAGCTGCGCACCCCGCTCGCGATCAACCGCACGCTCCTCGAGGTCCATCTGTCCGATCCCGGCGCCCCGGTGGAACTGCAGCAGCTCGGCAAGACGCTGCTGGCCACCAACGAACGCAGCGAACAGCTCGTCGAGGGCCTGCTGCTGCTCGCCCGCAGCGACAACCAGATCGTCGAGCGCAAGCCGGTCGACCTCGCCGAGGTCGCCTCGCAGGCCATCGACCAGGTGCGGGCCGAGGCGGAGGCCAAGGGCGTGGAGATCCGCGGCGAGCGGCAGCCCGTGGTCGTCCAGGGCAACGGCGTGCTGCTGGAGCGGATCGCCCTGAACCTCGTGCAGAACGCCGTGCGCTACAACGTCCCCGAGGACGGCTGGGTCGAGGTCACCACCGAGGCGCAGCACGGCCGGGCGGTCCTGGTCGTCTCCAACACCGGCCCGGTCGTGCCGGCGTACGAGGTCGACAACCTCTTCGAGCCGTTCCGGCGGCTGCGCACGGAGCGCACGGGCAGCGACAAGGGCGTCGGCCTGGGCCTGTCCATCGTCCGCTCCGTGGCCCGGGCGCACGGCGGGCACATCTACGCCCAGCCGCGCGAGGGAGGCGGGCTCGTGATGCGAGTCACGCTGCCCATCTGAGATCATGCCGTCGATCGTCCCGCCGACTTCCACCGATGTTCGCTTTGCGCGGAATTTTCGGAAGGGCGCGCCGACGCTCGCATGTGTGATCGATCACAACGGCGTTTTTCCGGTCGTCTACTCTCCGTGGTCGCGTACGCCCCTGGAAAGTCGGGAAAATCCTGGTTTTCAGGGGTCCTGATCACGGGAAGTACACGGTGAGACGCCTTTGAAGTGCGGCCTTCGGACCGTGTACGGTCCCCATCGCCATCCAAGCCGATCACCCCTGAGGGGTCCGGTTGGGTGTCGATTGAGTAACAGACCTTGATGTGAGGCAAAATCTCCGCCTCGGGTCGGGCACAAGTCCGGCCTCTCACGCGTTACGTGCGCTGGAGACACCGCAGACACCCAGAGGGGGAGAGCGACATGGCAACCGATTACGACACTCCACGCAAGACCGACGACGACGTCGACTCGGACAGCCTCGAAGAACTGAAGGCCCGGCGGAACGACAAGTCGGCCTCCTCCGTGGACGTCGACGAGTTCGAGGCCGCCGAGGGCCTCGAACTGCCCGGCGCCGATCTCTCGAACGAGGAGCTGGCCGTCCGGGTGCTGCCGAAGCAGCAGGACGAGTTCACGTGCATGAGCTGCTTCCTGGTGCACCACCGCAGCCAGCTGGCCCGGGAGAAGAACGGCCAGCCCATCTGCCGCGACTGCGACTGAGGGCGGGTCGGCCGTGACTGGCTCGACCCCTCCTTGGAAGCGCCGCTTCTCCAGGGGAGCGGACCGAGGGCCGTCCGACGGCCCGCACGGCACGCGTGACGACGGGCGAGGCTCAACCGACACCGGAGCGGCCTCGCTCGGACCGGCGGCCGGCCGGAGCGACCTCCCGGCGCCCGCGGAGGCCCCCGAGCCCGTCGCCCGACGCCGGACGGCGGTGATCCGGGACCTGACCAGGCGGGGCGTCCGCAAGGGCGGCGACCGCGCCCGGGCGGGCCTCGGGCACCTCGCCGACCGGATCATCGACCTGGCCCCGCGGGTCCCCGTACGGGACCTGGCGACACTCCGCAGGCAGTTCCCCGGTCTCGGGCCCGAGGAACTCGCCGACAAGCTCGTGGCGGGCGCCGCCACGGCGACGGCGACGGTCGGAGCGGGCATCGGCGCCGCGGCGATGCTGCCCGTACCGCCCGCGATGCCCGCGGAACTGGCCGCCGAGATCACCGGGGTCGCGGCGATCGAGCTGAAGCTGATCGCCGAACTCCACGAGGTGTACGGCGCGCGACCGCCCGGCAACCTCAAGCAGCGCAGCACCGCGTATCTGAACGCCTGGTCGGACGAGCGCGGGATCGACGTGACCAAGCCGTCGACGCTGAGCACGGCGATGAACGGCCATGTGAAGCGCCAGCTGCGTCAGCAGATCATGAAGCGGATGGTGCGCAACCTGCCGAACCTGATGCCGTTCCTGGTGGGCGCGACCGTGGGGGCGGTCATGAACCGGCGGGACACCAGAAGACTCGCCGCCCGCGTCCGGGAGGACCTGCGCCGGACGCAGGTGCCGTGGGAGGCGCTCGACGGCCTTCCGGACCTGGAACGCCCGGCGGACGCGCTGGAGATCGGGGAGCGTCCCGAGAACCCCTCGCACCGCGGGGGAGACGGACGCTGAGCCCTGCCGTCGGCCGCGCTACTGCGCCGTCTGCGCTGCCCGCGCCGCCTTCAGCGCCTGGGCCAGCCGCTCCGGCTCGCGGGTCGACAGGTAGAGGTACGGCGTCGGATCGTCCGGGTCGGTGACCTCGACGCGCAGGGCCGTGGGGATGTAGGCGCGCAGCAGCAGGAAAGCCCGGGTGTCGGCCTTGTACGTGCGCCAGGCGCGCGCCTCCTCGGTGTCCAGCGCCTGGGCCTCGCCCAGCGCCGTGACCGGGATCCGGGCGTCGCCCGCGATCAGCGAACCGCCCACGACCCGGATGCGGACCGAGCCGTAGGAGCTGACGACGACCGCGGCGGCGGCCGCGCCGCCGGCCAGCCCGCCCAGCATCGGCAGCGTGCCGAAGGGGAGCAGGATCAGGCCCAGGGAGACCCCGGCCAGGAACGAGACGATCCACCACGAGCGCGGGGCGGTGAGGCGTTCTTCGTACGGGGCGGCGGAGAGCTGCATGAAGCCAAGCTTGGCACGGTGTCCGGCTCGTGCCGGAGCCGGGGCGGCCGGCGCGGAGCGCTGTCCGGTGGGGCGGTGGTGGGTGACGGGCGGGGGCGGGGGTCGGCGCGGAGCGCTGTCCGGTAGGGCGGTGGTGGGTGACGGGCGGGGGCGGGGGTCGGCGCGGAGCGCTGTCCGGTGGGGCGGTGGTGGGTGACGGGCGGGGGCGGGGGTCGGCGCGGAGCGCTGTCCGATAGGGCGGTGGTGGGTGACGGGCGGGCCGGTAAGGTCTGCGCCTGTGAGTGGTACTTCCGCAGCTCTTCAGCCTCCCGCCGATGCCGTGGAACCGGTGCGGCACCCCGACGCTCCCGCGCCCGGTGAGCTGCTGGGCGCGCACTACGACGGGTGTTTCGGGTGCGGCGGCGGGCAGCCGCACGGGCTGCGCCTGGCGGCGCGGGCCGGCGAGGGCGTGTCCCTGACCGCCGAGTTCACCGTGCGGCCCGCCCATCAGGGCGCTCCCGGCCTGGCGCACGGCGGGGTGCTCGCCGCCGCTCTGGACGAGGCCCTCGGCTCGCTGAACTGGCTGCTGGGGACGATCGCGGTGACCGGGCGGCTGGAGACCGATTTCATATCTCCCGTGCCGGTCGGCGCGACACTGCATCTGGAGGCCGAGGTGACCGCGGTCGCGGGCCGGAAGATCTACTCCACCGCGACCGGGCGGATCGGCGGTCCCGACGGGCCCGTCGCCGTCCGTGCCGAGGCCCTCTTCGTCGAGGTGAAGGTCGACCACTTCATCGACCACGGCCGCGAGGAGGAGATCCGGGCCGCCATGAACGATCCGGTCCAGGTCCGCCGCGCCCGCGCCTTCGAGGTGAACCCGTGAGCCGGGGCCCCGTGGACGTGCTGATCCGGCGTGTCGACCCGGACGTACCGCTTCCGACGTACGCGCATCCCGGTGACGCGGGGGCCGATCTGCGCACCACCGAGGCATGCGAACTGGCGCCCGGGGAGCGGGCCGTCCTGCCCACGGGCGTGTGCGTGGCGCTCCCGGAGGGGTACGCGGCCTTCGTGCATCCGCGCTCCGGTCTCGCCGCCCGTTGCGGTGTCGCCCTCGTGAATGCCCCGGGGACGGTTGATGCCGGGTACCGTGGGGAGATCAAGGTGATCGTGGTGAATCTCGACCCGCGCGAGCCCGTGCGGTTCGAGCGCTTCGACCGGATTGCCCAACTGGTCGTCCAGCAGGTCGAGAGGGTCCGCTTCCAGGAGGTCGCGGAGCTTCCCGACTCGGTGCGGGCCGAGGGGGGCTTCGGGTCCACCGGCGGCCACGCCGCGGTGGGCGACGCAAGCGGCACAAGCGGTCAGGCCGCCGTGGGCGGCACGACGGGTGGGAATCGATACGCTTCGGTCGTATCCGACCGGGAAGGACAGTGACGTGTTCGGACGTCGCAAGAAGAAGGGTGCCGCCGAGGGCGCGGCCGGCGAGGCCGAGCAGGTCGTCGACAGCGTCGACACTGAGGCGGACGGCGAGGCCGAGCGGGTGAGGCTCGAACCCGAGCCGCGGCCCGACGGGCCCTGGGACAGCTCCGAGGTGCGCAACCCCGGCGAGGGCCGCGTCGATCTGGGCGGACTGTTCGTGCCGGGCGTCGAGGGCATGGAGCTGCGGGTGGAGGTCGCGGGCGACGCGATCGTCGCGGCGACCGTCGTGCTGCGCGACAGCGCCATCCAGCTGCAGGCCTTCGCCGCGCCCAAGCGCGAGGGCATCTGGAGCGAGGTGCGCGAGGAGATCGCGGCCGGCATCACCCAGCAGGGCGGCATCGTCGACGAGGTCGAGGGTCCGCTGGGCTGGGAGCTGCGGGCCCAGGTGCCGGTGCAGCTGCCGGACGGCACGGGCGGCTTCCAGGTCGTGCGGTTCGTCGGCGTGGACGGGCCCCGCTGGTTCCTGCGCGGCGTGATCTCGGGCCAGGGCGCGGTGCAGCCGCAGGCCGCGGGGCTGCTGGAGCAGATCTTCCGGGACACCGTCGTGGTCCGCGGCGACGGTCCGATGGCGCCGCGCGACCCGATCGTCCTCAAGCTGCCGAACGACGCGCAGATGGTTCCCGAGAACGTCCAGCAGGAGGAGACCGGCTCCCGCTTCGCCGGCGGCATGGGCCAGCTGCAGCGCGGACCGGAGATCACGGAGGTCCGGTAGGAACCGGGCCGGAGGAGACGCGTCAGGGCCGCGTTCCCGCGAGGGGGCGCGGCCCTTCGCCGTGTGCGGATGCGCGGGTCCGTCGGCGGGCACCGGCGGATCCGTCACCGTTCGTCCCTCCGTGCGCGGACGGACGGTGGACGGACGTACGGGCTCGTCGACCGTGCGTGTGATGGTTCGGGGCGTCGGCCGATCGTCCCGCCCGCCCCGGGAGCGGGGAGTCCGATCGGCGTGTGTCAGCTCCGCCGGCCCGGGCAGGTCCGCCCGGGCCCGGTGCCGTCACCGGGGCCAAGGGGCAGCTGGACTTCGCCCGCGGCCGGGTGATCGCCGGCGCCCAGCCCTGGAAGGGAGCCTTCGACCGGATGACGGCGAGCAGGTACGCCGATCCGAACCGCGTCCCGAAGCCCCGCGCGATCGTCGAGTGCGGCTCGTACTCGAACCCCGACAACGGCTGCACCGACGAGCGCGAGGACGCGATCGCCGCCTACACCCACGCTCTCGCCTGGTACATCACCCGCGACGAACGGCACGCGCGGAAGGCCATCGAGCTGATGGACGCCTGGTCCGCCGTGATCCGGGACCACACCGGCAGCAACGCGCCCCTGCAGACCGGCTGGGCCGGCTCCTCCTGGCCCAAGGCCGCCGAGATCATCACGTACACGTACCCGGGGACCTGGGCGAACGCCGGCCGTTTCGCCACCATGCTCCGCACCGTCCACCTGCCCGAGGTGATCAACGGCTCCCACTCCAACGGCAACTGGGAGCTGTCGATGACGGAGGCCGCCGTCGGCATCTCCGTCCTCCTGGAGGACAAGGCGTCCTACGACAGGGCCATGGCCGGGTTCCGCACCCGTACGGCCGCCTACGTCTACCTGGCCTCGGACGGCGAGCTGCCGAAGACGGTGCCCGGCCAGAACCTCGACAGCCGGGAGGAGATCGTGCGGTACTGGCAGGGCCAGTCCACCTTCGTCACCGGCCTCAGCCAGGAGACCTGCCGCGACTTCACCCACACCGGATACGGCCTGTCGGCCATCTCGCACATCGCCGAGACCAGCCGGATCCAGGGCCAGGACCTGTACGGCACCGACGTCGGTGAGCGGCTGCGGCACGGGCTCGGATTCCACGCCAAGTACCAGCTGGGCGCGGCCGTGCCCAGCTGGCTGTGCGGCGGCTCCCTCACGCCGGGGCTCGGCCCGGTCACCGAGGTCGGCCACAACGCGCTGGCCAACCGGCTCGGACACGCCATGACCAACACCGGGACGCTGACCCTGCGGAACCGCCCGGCCGGCACCAACAACCTCTTCGTCGCCTGGGAGACGCTGACCCACGGGGACAACCCCGCCTGACCGCCGGCGGGGGCCGAGGACGGTGTGGGACCGGACGTCCCGGTGGCGCCGCCCATGACGGCCGTGGCTCCCGGGCCGCTGGACGGGGCGCCGCCGATGCCGCCGGGGTCCCGGGGACGGCCGGGAGCGGCCGGTCCGGGCGGGTGGGTCCAGGGGGTACGTGGCTGTCGGCGGCCCCCGGTACTCTTCAGATATGAGTGCTGTTCCTCGTTCCGGCAAGCCGGTGGGCCGGTTCCGGCGCATGTTCGACCGGCTCTCCTCGTCGCAGGAGGACCTGGAGTCGGAGGAACTGCGGGAGGACGCCGCCATCGCCGGCTGCACGCGGATAGGCGACTGCCAGGACCGGCAGATCGTGACGGTTACTGGTACCTTGCGCACGGTCACCCTGCGGCCGCGCGCGGGCGTCCCCGCCCTGGAGGCCGAGCTGTTCGACGGCTCCGCCGCCCTGGACGTGGTGTGGCTCGGCCGGCGCTCCATCGTGGGGATAGAGCCGGGGCGCAAGCTGATCGCATCGGGCCGGATCTCGATGAGCCGGGGCCGCCGGGTGCTGTTCAACCCGAAATACGAACTGAGACCCCTCGGACGGGAGTAGCCGGTGACGTCGCTCGACAGGCCGACCGAAGACACTCAAGCGGAGGACGCCCGGGCGGTGACGGAGGCCGCGCTCTTCGAGGCGTTCGGCGGAGTGCGGGGCATGATCGAGACGGTGCTGCCCGGCCTTCTCTTCGTCACCATCTACACGGTCAACAAGGACCTGCACCTGTCGGCGATCGCGGCGCTGGCCGTCTCGCTGGTGCTGGTCGCGGTCCGGCTGGCGATGAGGGACACCGTCAAGCACGCCTTCAGCGGTGTCTTCGGCGTCGCCTTCGGCGTGGTCTTCGCGATGATGACCGGCAACGCCAAGGACTTCTACCTGCCCGGCATGCTCTACACGCTGGGCCTGGGGCTGGCGTACATCGTCACGACGCTGTGCGGTGTGCCGCTGATCGGACTGATCCTCGGCCCGGTCTTCAAGGAGAACCTCTCCTGGCGCACCCGCAACCCCGGCCGCAAGAAGGCGTACGCGAAGGCCAGCTACGCCTGGGGCCTGATCCTGCTCGGCAAGTGCGCGATCCTCTTCCCGCTGTACTGGTGGGCGGACACCACCCAGCTCGGCTGGGTCCTCGTCGCCCTGAAGATCCCGCCGTTCCTGCTCGCCGTCTGGCTGACCTGGCTGTTCCTGGCGAAGGCGCCGGCGCCGATCGACGTGTTCGCCGAGATGGAGGCGGCGGAGCGGGCCGAGCGGCAGGAGCGGGAGCACCGGGGCACGGCCGAGCAGTCCGACGGCGCGGACGACGCGGCGGACACGGCGGATTCCCGGGGCCGGCACCGCAAGGCGTGACGGAGGGCGGCAGGCTCTCCGCAACGGGGGCGCCCCGGCGGCCGGCCGCCGGGGCGCCCCCGTTGCGGAGAGCCTGCCGCCCTCCGTCACGCCTTGCGGTGCCGGCCCCGGGAATCCGCCGTGTCCGCCGCGTCGTCCGCGCCGTCGGACTGCTCGGCCGTGCCCCGGTGCTCCCGCTCCTGCCGCTCGGCCCGCTCCGCCGCCTCCATCTCGGCGAACACGTCGATCGGCGCCGGCGCCTTCGCCAGGAACAGCCAGGTCAGCCAGACGGCGAGCAGGAACGGCGGGATCTTCAGGGCGACGAGGACCCAGCCGAGCTGGGTGGTGTCCGCCCACCAGTACAGCGGGAAGAGGATCGCGCACTTGCCGAGCAGGATCAGGCCCCAGGCGTAGCTGGCCTTCGCGTACGCCTTCTTGCGGCCGGGGTTGCGGGTGCGCCAGGAGAGGTTCTCCTTGAAGACCGGGCCGAGGATCAGTCCGATCAGCGGCACACCGCACAGCGTCGTGACGATGTACGCCAGCCCCAGGCCCAGCGTGTAGAGCATGCCGGGCAGGTAGAAGTCCTTGGCGTTGCCGGTCATCATCGCGAAGACCACGCCGAAGGCGACGCCGAAGACACCGCTGAAGGCGTGCTTGACGGTGTCCCTCATCGCCAGCCGGACCGCGACCAGCACCAGCGAGACGGCCAGCGCCGCGATCGCCGACAGGTGCAGGTCCTTGTTGACCGTGTAGATGGTGACGAAGAGAAGGCCGGGCAGCACCGTCTCGATCATGCCCCGCACTCCGCCGAACGCCTCGAAGAGCGCGGCCTCCGTCACCGCCCGGGCGTCCTCCGCTTGAGTGTCTTCGGTCGGCCTGTCGAGCGACGTCACCGGCTACTCCCGTCCGAGGGGTCTCAGTTCGTATTTCGGGTTGAACAGCACCCGGCGGCCCCGGCTCATCGAGATCCGGCCCGATGCGATCAGCTTGCGCCCCGGCTCTATCCCCACGATGGAGCGCCGGCCGAGCCACACCACGTCCAGGGCGGCGGAGCCGTCGAACAGCTCGGCCTCCAGGGCGGGGACGCCCGCGCGCGGCCGCAGGGTGACCGTGCGCAAGGTACCAGTAACCGTCACGATCTGCCGGTCCTGGCAGTCGCCTATCCGCGTGCAGCCGGCGATGGCGGCGTCCTCCCGCAGTTCCTCCGACTCCAGGTCCTCCTGCGACGAGGAGAGCCGGTCGAACATGCGCCGGAACCGGCCCACCGGCTTGCCGGAACGAGGAACAGCACTCATATCTGAAGAGTACCGGGGGCCGCCGACAGCCACGTACCCCCTGGACCCACCCGCCCGGACCGGCCGCTCCCGGCCGTCCCCGGGACCCCGGCGGCATCGGCGGCGCCCCGTCCAGCGGCCCGGGAGCCACGGCCGTCATGGGCGGCGCCACCGGGACGTCCGGTCCCACACCGTCCTCGGCCCCCGCCGGCGGTCAGGCGGGGTTGTCCCCGTGGGTCAGCGTCTCCCAGGCGACGAAGAGGTTGTTGGTGCCGGCCGGGCGGTTCCGCAGGGTCAGCGTCCCGGTGTTGGTCATGGCGTGTCCGAGCCGGTTGGCCAGCGCGTTGTGGCCGACCTCGGTGACCGGGCCGAGCCCCGGCGTGAGGGAGCCGCCGCACAGCCAGCTGGGCACGGCCGCGCCCAGCTGGTACTTGGCGTGGAATCCGAGCCCGTGCCGCAGCCGCTCACCGACGTCGGTGCCGTACAGGTCCTGGCCCTGGATCCGGCTGGTCTCGGCGATGTGCGAGATGGCCGACAGGCCGTATCCGGTGTGGGTGAAGTCGCGGCAGGTCTCCTGGCTGAGGCCGGTGACGAAGGTGGACTGGCCCTGCCAGTACCGCACGATCTCCTCCCGGCTGTCGAGGTTCTGGCCGGGCACCGTCTTCGGCAGCTCGCCGTCCGAGGCCAGGTAGACGTAGGCGGCCGTACGGGTGCGGAACCCGGCCATGGCCCTGTCGTAGGACGCCTTGTCCTCCAGGAGGACGGAGATGCCGACGGCGGCCTCCGTCATCGACAGCTCCCAGTTGCCGTTGGAGTGGGAGCCGTTGATCACCTCGGGCAGGTGGACGGTGCGGAGCATGGTGGCGAAACGGCCGGCGTTCGCCCAGGTCCCCGGGTACGTGTACGTGATGATCTCGGCGGCCTTGGGCCAGGAGGAGCCGGCCCAGCCGGTCTGCAGGGGCGCGTTGCTGCCGGTGTGGTCCCGGATCACGGCGGACCAGGCGTCCATCAGCTCGATGGCCTTCCGCGCGTGCCGTTCGTCGCGGGTGATGTACCAGGCGAGAGCGTGGGTGTAGGCGGCGATCGCGTCCTCGCGCTCGTCGGTGCAGCCGTTGTCGGGGTTCGAGTACGAGCCGCACTCGACGATCGCGCGGGGCTTCGGGACGCGGTTCGGATCGGCGTACCTGCTCGCCGTCATCCGGTCGAAGGCTCCCTTCCAGGGCTGGGCGCCGGCGATCACCCGGCCGCGGGCGAAGTCCAGCTGCCCCTTGGCCCCGGTGACGGCACCGGGCCCGGGCGGACCTGCCCGGGCCGGCGGAGCTGACACACGCCGATCGGACTCCCCGCTCCCGGGGCGGGCGGGACGATCGGCCGACGCCCCGAACCATCACACGCACGGTCGACGAGCCCGTACGTCCGTCCACCGTCCGTCCGCGCACGGAGGGACGAACGGTGACGGATCCGCCGGTGCCCGCCGACGGACCCGCGCATCCGCACACGGCGAAGGGCCGCGCCCCCTCGCGGGAACGCGGCCCTGACGCGTCTCCTCCGGCCCGGTTCCTACCGGACCTCCGTGATCTCCGGTCCGCGCTGCAGCTGGCCCATGCCGCCGGCGAAGCGGGAGCCGGTCTCCTCCTGCTGGACGTTCTCGGGAACCATCTGCGCGTCGTTCGGCAGCTTGAGGACGATCGGGTCGCGCGGCGCCATCGGACCGTCGCCGCGGACCACGACGGTGTCCCGGAAGATCTGCTCCAGCAGCCCCGCGGCCTGCGGCTGCACCGCGCCCTGGCCCGAGATCACGCCGCGCAGGAACCAGCGGGGCCCGTCCACGCCGACGAACCGCACGACCTGGAAGCCGCCCGTGCCGTCCGGCAGCTGCACCGGCACCTGGGCCCGCAGCTCCCAGCCCAGCGGACCCTCGACCTCGTCGACGATGCCGCCCTGCTGGGTGATGCCGGCCGCGATCTCCTCGCGCACCTCGCTCCAGATGCCCTCGCGCTTGGGCGCGGCGAAGGCCTGCAGCTGGATGGCGCTGTCGCGCAGCACGACGGTCGCCGCGACGATCGCGTCGCCCGCGACCTCCACCCGCAGCTCCATGCCCTCGACGCCCGGCACGAACAGTCCGCCCAGATCGACGCGGCCCTCGCCGGGGTTGCGCACCTCGGAGCTGTCCCAGGGCCCGTCGGGCCGCGGCTCGGGTTCGAGCCTCACCCGCTCGGCCTCGCCGTCCGCCTCAGTGTCGACGCTGTCGACGACCTGCTCGGCCTCGCCGGCCGCGCCCTCGGCGGCACCCTTCTTCTTGCGACGTCCGAACACGTCACTGTCCTTCCCGGTCGGATACGACCGAAGCGTATCGATTCCCACCCGTCGTGCCGCCCACGGCGGCCTGACCGCTTGTGCCGCTTGCGTCGCCCACCGCGGCGTGGCCGCCGGTGGACCCGAAGCCCCCCTCGGCCCGCACCGAGTCGGGAAGCTCCGCGACCTCCTGGAAGCGGACCCTCTCGACCTGCTGGACGACCAGTTGGGCAATCCGGTCGAAGCGCTCGAACCGCACGGGCTCGCGCGGGTCGAGATTCACCACGATCACCTTGATCTCCCCACGGTACCCGGCATCAACCGTCCCCGGGGCATTCACGAGGGCGACACCGCAACGGGCGGCGAGACCGGAGCGCGGATGCACGAAGGCCGCGTACCCCTCCGGGAGCGCCACGCACACGCCCGTGGGCAGGACGGCCCGCTCCCCGGGCGCCAGTTCGCATGCCTCGGTGGTGCGCAGATCGGCCCCCGCGTCACCGGGATGCGCGTACGTCGGAAGCGGTACGTCCGGGTCGACACGCCGGATCAGCACGTCCACGGGGCCCCGGCTCACGGGTTCACCTCGAAGGCGCGGGCGCGGCGGACCTGGACCGGATCGTTCATGGCGGCCCGGATCTCCTCCTCGCGGCCGTGGTCGATGAAGTGGTCGACCTTCACCTCGACGAAGAGGGCCTCGGCACGGACGGCGACGGGCCCGTCGGGACCGCCGATCCGCCCGGTCGCGGTGGAGTAGATCTTCCGGCCCGCGACCGCGGTCACCTCGGCCTCCAGATGCAGTGTCGCGCCGACCGGCACGGGAGATATGAAATCGGTCTCCAGCCGCCCGGTCACCGCGATCGTCCCCAGCAGCCAGTTCAGCGAGCCGAGGGCCTCGTCCAGAGCGGCGGCGAGCACCCCGCCGTGCGCCAGGCCGGGAGCGCCCTGATGGGCGGGCCGCACGGTGAACTCGGCGGTCAGGGACACGCCCTCGCCGGCCCGCGCCGCCAGGCGCAGCCCGTGCGGCTGCCCGCCGCCGCACCCGAAACACCCGTCGTAGTGCGCGCCCAGCAGCTCACCGGGCGCGGGAGCGTCGGGGTGCCGCACCGGTTCCACGGCATCGGCGGGAGGCTGAAGAGCTGCGGAAGTACCACTCACAGGCGCAGACCTTACCGGCCCGCCCGTCACCCACCACCGCCCTATCGGACAGCGCTCCGCGCCGACCCCCGCCCCCGCCCGTCACCCACCACCGCCCCACCGGACAGCGCTCCGCGCCGACCCCCGCCCCCGCCCGTCACCCACCACCGCCCTACCGGACAGCGCTCCGCGCCGACCCCCGCCCCCGCCCGTCACCCACCACCGCCCCACCGGACAGCGCTCCGCGCCGGCCGCCCCGGCTCCGGCACGAGCCGGACACCGTGCCAAGCTTGGCTTCATGCAGCTCTCCGCCGCCCCGTACGAAGAACGCCTCACCGCCCCGCGCTCGTGGTGGATCGTCTCGTTCCTGGCCGGGGTCTCCCTGGGCCTGATCCTGCTCCCCTTCGGCACGCTGCCGATGCTGGGCGGGCTGGCCGGCGGCGCGGCCGCCGCCGCGGTCGTCGTCAGCTCCTACGGCTCGGTCCGCATCCGGGTCGTGGGCGGTTCGCTGATCGCGGGCGACGCCCGGATCCCGGTCACGGCGCTGGGCGAGGCCCAGGCGCTGGACACCGAGGAGGCGCGCGCCTGGCGCACGTACAAGGCCGACACCCGGGCTTTCCTGCTGCTGCGCGCCTACATCCCCACGGCCCTGCGCGTCGAGGTCACCGACCCGGACGATCCGACGCCGTACCTCTACCTGTCGACCCGCGAGCCGGAGCGGCTGGCCCAGGCGCTGAAGGCGGCGCGGGCAGCGCAGACGGCGCAGTAGCGCGGCCGACGGCAGGGCTCAGCGTCCGTCTCCCCCGCGGTGCGAGGGGTTCTCGGGACGCTCCCCGATCTCCAGCGCGTCCGCCGGGCGTTCCAGGTCCGGAAGGCCGTCGAGCGCCTCCCACGGCACCTGCGTCCGGCGCAGGTCCTCCCGGACGCGGGCGGCGAGTCTTCTGGTGTCCCGCCGGTTCATGACCGCCCCCACGGTCGCGCCCACCAGGAACG
Source organism: Streptomyces glaucus (assembly GCF_039533365.1). Lineage (NCBI taxonomy): Bacteria > Bacillati > Actinomycetota > Actinomycetes > Kitasatosporales > Streptomycetaceae > Streptomyces > Streptomyces glaucus. The sequence goes on along the minus strand of NZ_BAAATK010000012.1, from coordinate 73,562 downwards.
GCATCAGGTTCGGCAGGTTGCGCACCATCCGCTTCATGATCTGCTGACGCAGCTGGCGCTTCACATGGCCGTTCATCGCCGTGCTCAGCGTCGACGGCTTGGTCACGTCGATCCCGCGCTCGTCCGACCAGGCGTTCAGATACGCGGTGCTGCGCTGCTTGAGGTTGCCGGGCGGTCGCGCGCCGTACACCTCGTGGAGTTCGGCGATCAGCTTCAGCTCGATCGCCGCGACCCCGGTGATCTCGGCGGCCAGTTCCGCGGGCATCGCGGGCGGTACGGGCAGCATCGCCGCGGCGCCGATGCCCGCTCCGACCGTCGCCGTCGCCGTGGCGGCGCCCGCCACGAGCTTGTCGGCGAGTTCCTCGGGCCCGAGACCGGGGAACTGCCTGCGGAGTGTCGCCAGGTCCCGTACGGGGACCCGCGGGGCCAGGTCGATGATCCGGTCGGCGAGGTGCCCGAGGCCCGCCCGGGCGCGGTCGCCGCCCTTGCGGACGCCCCGCCTGGTCAGGTCCCGGATCACCGCCGTCCGGCGTCGGGCGACGGGCTCGGGGGCCTCCGCGGGCGCCGGGAGGTCGCTCCGGCCGGCCGCCGGTCCGAGCGAGGCCGCTCCGGTGTCGGTTGAGCCTCGCCCGTCGTCACGCGTGCCGTGCGGGCCGTCGGACGGCCCTCGGTCCGCTCCCCTGGAGAAGCGGCGCTTCCAAGGAGGGGTCGAGCCAGTCACGGCCGACCCGCCCTCAGTCGCAGTCGCGGCAGATGGGCTGGCCGTTCTTCTCCCGGGCCAGCTGGCTGCGGTGGTGCACCAGGAAGCAGCTCATGCACGTGAACTCGTCCTGCTGCTTCGGCAGCACCCGGACGGCCAGCTCCTCGTTCGAGAGATCGGCGCCGGGCAGTTCGAGGCCCTCGGCGGCCTCGAACTCGTCGACGTCCACGGAGGAGGCCGACTTGTCGTTCCGCCGGGCCTTCAGTTCTTCGAGGCTGTCCGAGTCGACGTCGTCGTCGGTCTTGCGTGGAGTGTCGTAATCGGTTGCCATGTCGCTCTCCCCCTCTGGGTGTCTGCGGTGTCTCCAGCGCACGTAACGCGTGAGAGGCCGGACTTGTGCCCGACCCGAGGCGGAGATTTTGCCTCACATCAAGGTCTGTTACTCAATCGACACCCAACCGGACCCCTCAGGGGTGATCGGCTTGGATGGCGATGGGGACCGTACACGGTCCGAAGGCCGCACTTCAAAGGCGTCTCACCGTGTACTTCCCGTGATCAGGACCCCTGAAAACCAGGATTTTCCCGACTTTCCAGGGGCGTACGCGACCACGGAGAGTAGACGACCGGAAAAACGCCGTTGTGATCGATCACACATGCGAGCGTCGGCGCGCCCTTCCGAAAATTCCGCGCAAAGCGAACATCGGTGGAAGTCGGCGGGACGATCGACGGCATGATCTCAGATGGGCAGCGTGACTCGCATCACGAGCCCGCCTCCCTCGCGCGGCTGGGCGTAGATGTGCCCGCCGTGCGCCCGGGCCACGGAGCGGACGATGGACAGGCCCAGGCCGACGCCCTTGTCGCTGCCCGTGCGCTCCGTGCGCAGCCGCCGGAACGGCTCGAAGAGGTTGTCGACCTCGTACGCCGGCACGACCGGGCCGGTGTTGGAGACGACCAGGACCGCCCGGCCGTGCTGCGCCTCGGTGGTGACCTCGACCCAGCCGTCCTCGGGGACGTTGTAGCGCACGGCGTTCTGCACGAGGTTCAGGGCGATCCGCTCCAGCAGCACGCCGTTGCCCTGGACGACCACGGGCTGCCGCTCGCCGCGGATCTCCACGCCCTTGGCCTCCGCCTCGGCCCGCACCTGGTCGATGGCCTGCGAGGCGACCTCGGCGAGGTCGACCGGCTTGCGCTCGACGATCTGGTTGTCGCTGCGGGCGAGCAGCAGCAGGCCCTCGACGAGCTGTTCGCTGCGTTCGTTGGTGGCCAGCAGCGTCTTGCCGAGCTGCTGCAGTTCCACCGGGGCGCCGGGATCGGACAGATGGACCTCGAGGAGCGTGCGGTTGATCGCGAGCGGGGTGCGCAGCTCGTGCGAGGCGTTGCCGACGAAGCGCTGCTGGGCGGTGAAGGCGCGCTGCAGCCGCTCCAGCATGTCGTCGAAGGTGTCGGCGAGTTCCTTCAGCTCGTCGTCCGGGCCGTCCAGCTCGATGCGGCGGGACAGGTCGGAGCCGGCCACCGCGCGCGCGGTGCGGGTGATCCGGCCCAGCGGCGACAGGACCCGGCCGGCCATCGCGTAGCCGAAGGCGAAGGCGATGACGGCGAGGCCGAGGAGGGCCAGCAGGGAGCGGCTGAGCAGGGTGTCCAGCGCGTGCTGGCGCTGCTCGTTCACACAGGCGCCCAGCGCCTCGTTGAGCTCGTCCGCGGGCAGCGGGGAGGGGCCCAGGTTGCAGGTCTTGCTGGACACCTGGCCGGAGAGGATCTTGAAGGGCAGGTCGCTGCCCACGTTCAGGGCGCTCGCGGCGAGCAGGTAGATGATCGACAGCAGCAGGATGCCGGCGATCAGGAACATGCCGCCGTACAGCAGCGTGAGCCGTATCCGGATGGTCGGCCGCAGCCAGGGGAAGGGCTGCACCGGCCTGCGGGGGTCCCAGGTGGGCTTGGGGGGCGCCTGAGGGGGCGCGGGTGTCGTGGCCACGGGGATCAGATCCGGTAGCCGGAGCCGGGGACGGTGACGATGACGGGCGGCTCGCCCAGCTTGCGGCGCAGGGTCATGACGGTGACCCGCACCACGTTGGTGAACGGGTCGGTGTTCTCGTCCCAGGCCTTCTCCAGGAGCTGCTCCGCGGAGACGACCGCGCCCTCGCTGCGCATGAGCACCTCGAGGACCGCGAACTCCTTGGGCGCGAGCTGGACCTCCCTGCCGTCGCGGAAGACCTCGCGGCGGTTGGGGTCGAGTTTGATCCCGGCGCGCTCCAGGACGGGCGGCAGGGGCACGCTCGTACGCCGTCCGAGGGCGCGCACGCGGGCGATGAGCTCGCTGAACGCGAAGGGCTTGGGCAGATAGTCGTCGGCGCCGATCTCCAGGCCCTCCACCCGGTCGCTGACGTCGCCGGAGGCGGTGAGCATCAGCACGCGCGTGGGCATGCCGAGCTCGACGATCCTGCGGCAGACGTCGTCGCCGTGCACGAGCGGGAGGTCGCGGTCGAGGACGACCACGTCGTAGTCGTTGACGCCGATGCGCTCCAGGGCGGCCGCACCGTCGTACACGACGTCGACGGCCATGGCCTCCCGGCGCAGTCCGGTGGCCACCGCATCGGCGAGCAGTTGCTCGTCCTCGACGACGAGTACGCGCACGTCGCTTGTCCTTCCTGTGTCCGTCCGCACGGCGGCGTGGGGGGCCGCACGCGGGCGGGGTGTCCGTGGGTGTGTTGCCTCCATCCTGCACTTTTCGTCCGTAAGTCGGCTGTAAGGCAGGGGGAGGGGGGCCGGGCCGGGCGGACCTGGGAACCGGCGGCGGAGGAAATTCTCGGGCGGCCGAGGTTTCCGCGGGAGGGAGCAGGGGGAGGACGGGTTTACACCCCGCGATCACGCTCTGCATGTACCGCACCACCGCGCGGTGCACAGCACTCCGCTTTCCGCAGGGCGGGCGTGGATGTCCGGCGCCGCCGCCGCCCGGCGGAGCGGCGCGCCGGGCGCCCACCGGAGACGTGATCGCCCCTCCCGAACCGGCACACCCCCGTGCCACCGACCCACGACCCAGGACGAGGGGGCGCAGCATGGACGCTTTCACCGCAGGACTTCTGCAGCGCATAAAGGCGACCGAGTCCGACCTGTCGCGGGCTCGTGACGAGGGCGACGACTTCCTCGTCGAAGTGGAGCTGGCCGAGCTCGACGACCTGCGCCGCCTCGCCGCCGAGCACGGTGTGGAGGTCGGCGCGTCCGGCGTCTGACCGGCCCGACGGGACGGGGCCCCGGCGGTGCCACCGCCGGGGCCCCGTCCCGTCGGAAGGCGGCCGCGTCCACGCGCCGTCGGCCCTTCGCGGTCACCGGCCCGCTCCTGGCGCCGGCCCTCGCGCGAGCACGCGGGCCGGCGCGGCGGTGCCGTCAGTCGTGCCAGGCGCCGAAGTCCTCCAGGAGCCGCTGGAGGGGCTCGAAGACGCCCGGTGTGCCCGCGACCGTCAGCTCCCGCGACGGGCGCTCTCCGGGGCGTCCGCCGGTCAGCGCGCCCGCCTCCCGGGCGATGAGGTCGCCCGCGGCGAAGTCCCAGGCGTTCAGTCCGCGCTCGTAGTACCCGTCGAGGCGGCCCGCGGCGAGGTCGCACAGGTCGACCGCGGCCGAGCCGCCGCGCCGGATGTCGCGCAGCAGCGGGATCATCCTCCGCGCGACCTCGGCCTGGTGGGCGCGGACCTCGGCGACGTAGTTGAAGCCGGTGGAGACCAGGGCCTGGTCCAGCGGCGGCGCGGGGCGGCAGGCGAGCCGCCGCTCGCCGTCCCAGGCGCCGGTCGCCCAGGCTCCCCCGCCCCGGACCGCGTGGTAGGTCTCGCCGCGCATCGGGGCCGCGACCACGCCGACGACCGTCTCCCCGTCCCGCTCGGCGGCGATGGAGACGGCCCAGGTCGGCAGGCCGTACAGGTAGTTCACCGTGCCGTCGAGCGGATCGATCACCCAGCGGATCCCGCTGGTGCCCTCGGTGGCGGCGCCCTCCTCGCCGAGGAAGCCGTCGTCCGGACGGCGGTCCGCGATCAGGCCGGTGATCAGCTTCTCCGCCGCGATGTCCATCTCGGTGACCACGTCGATCGGGCTGGACTTGGTGGCGGCGACCGCCAGGTCGGCCGGGCGGCCGTCCCGCAGCAGCTCGCCCGCGCGGCGGGCGGCCTCCCGGGCGAGCCCGAGCAGTTCCTCGTGCAGGGGGTCGGTCACGGGGCTCCTCACGCGTAGGGGCTGTCGGCGCCCGCGGCGGCGGGGCGCGGGGCACGGGCCGGGCAGCAGCCCACCGGGCAGACGTCGTGGCCGGCGCCGAGCGTGCCCAGGGCGCACGGCGTGACGCGCTGTCCGCGCTCGGCGGCGGCCCGCTCCAGGACGAGCTCGCGGATCGCGGCGGCGAACCGCGGGTCGGCGCCGACGGTGGCCGAGCGGCGCACCGGCAGCCCCAGCTCCTCGGCCTTGGCCGTGGCCTCCGTATCGAGGTCGTACAGGACCTCCATGTGGTCGGAGACGAAGCCGATCGGGGCCATGACGACGGCCGGGACGCCGGCCGCGTGCCGCTCCTCCAGGTGGTCGCAGATGTCGGGCTCCAGCCACGGGATGTGCGGGGCGCCGGAGCGGGACTGGTAGACGAGCTGCCAGGGGTGGTCGACGCCGGTGCGCTCGCGGACGGCGTCGGCGATCAGCCGCGCGACGTCCAGGTGCTGCCTGACGTAGGCGCCGCCGTCGCCGTGCTGCTCGACGGGGCCGGAGGTGTCCGCGGCGGAGTTCGGGATCGAGTGGGTCGTGAACGCGATGTGCGCGCCGTCCCGGACCTCCTCGGGAAGGTCGGCGAGGGACCGGATCACCCCGTCGATCATGGGCTCCACGAAGCCCGGGTGGTTGAAGTAGTGCCGCAGCTTGTCGATCCTGGGCAGCTCCAGGCCCTCCGCCTCCAGGGCGGCGAGCGCGTCGGCGAGGTTCTCGCGGTACTGGCGGCAGCCCGAGTAGGAGGCGTAGGCGCTGGTGGCGAGGACGAGGATGCGGCGGCGGCCGTCGCGGACCATGTCGCGCAGGGTGTCCGTCAGGTACGGGGCCCAGTTGCGGTTGCCCCAGTAGACCGGCAGGTCCAGGCCGTGGTCGGCGAAGTCCTTGCGCAGGGCGTCCAGCAGGGCGCGGTTCTGGTCGTTGATCGGGCTGACCCCGCCGAACAGGAAGTAGTGCCGGCCGACTTCCTTCAGGCGTTCCTTGGGGATGCCGCGTCCGCGGGTCACGTTCTCCAGGAACGGGACCACGTCGTCCGGGCCTTCGGGGCCGCCGAACGAGAGCAGGAGCAAGGCGTCGTAGGGGGTGGCATGGAGCACGTCTGGCATGGCTCGATCCTGCCACCCGGCACGGACAGCCGGGAAACGGCGGGTGCCGGGCCCCGCCTCCGGCCCCGGACCGGGAGTGCATTAGGGTTACCTAACCGGTAATCTGTATCGGCTGGGTTCACGCCTTACTCAGCTTGTTGCCGCGCCCTGCCCCCGGTCCGGTTCCCAGCACGCCGGCCGGGAGCCCTTCGACCGTGCCGTACCGGACCCGCCGGAGAAGCCCGTGCCCAGCCCCTACCGCGCCCTGTTCGCCGCTCCCGGCTCCAAGGCCTTCTCCGCCGCGGGCTTCCTCGGCCGTATGCCGCTGTCGATGATGGGCATCGGCGTGGTGACGATGGTCTCCCAGCTGACCGGCCGCTACGGCCTCGCCGGCGCCCTGTCGGCGACCATCGCGCTCGCCGCCGCGGTGGCCGGCCCGCAGATCTCGCGCCTGGTGGACCAGTACGGGCAGCGGCGGGTGCTGCGCCCGGCGACGCTCGTCTCGCTCGTCGCCGCGGCCGGGCTCCTGCTCACCGCGCACTACGGCTGGCCGGACTGGCTCCTGTTCGTGTGCTGCGTCGGCGTCGGCTGCGTGCCGAGCGTCGGCGCGATGATCCGGGCGCGCTGGGCGGCCCTGTACCGGGGCACCCCGCAGCTGCACACGGCGTACTCCTTCGAGTCCGTCGTCGACGAGATCTGCTTCATCTTCGGGCCGATCATCTCCATCGGCCTGTCCACGGCCTGGTTCCCGGAGGCCGGGCCGCTGCTGGCCGCCTGCTTCCTGGCGGCCGGCGTCTTCTGGCTGACCGCGCAGCGCGCCACCGAGCCCGAACCCCACCCGCGTGAGCGGCACGGCGGCGGTTCGGCGCTGCGCTCCCGGGGCCTGCAGGTGCTGGTGACCACCTTCGTGGCGACCGGGGCGATCTTCGGGGCGGTCGACGTGGTCACCGTCGCCTTCGCCGACGAGCGGGGCCACAAGGGCGCCGCGAGCGTCGTCCTGGCGGTGTACGCGGCCGGTTCCTGCGTGGCGGGGGCCGTGTTCGGGCTGCTGCGTTTCACGGGGGCGCCCGAGTACCGCTGGTTGCTGGGCGTCTGCGCGATGGGCGTGAGTATGATCCCCCTCCTACTGGTCGGGAACCTGCCGTTTCTGGCCGTGGCACTCTTCGTCGCGGGCCTGTCGATCGCTCCCACGATGATCACGACGATGTCCCTCATCGAAGAGCACGTACCACGCGCGCAGCTGACCGAGGGCATGACCTGGGTGAGCACCGGGCTCGCGGTCGGGGTCGCGGTCGGCTCCTCCGCGGCCGGCTGGGTGATCGACGCGGCCGGGGCGCGCGCCGGGTACGGGGTCCCGGCGGTGGCCGGGGGCGTCGCGGTCGTGGTCGGTTTCCTCGGGTACCGCCGGCTCAAGCGGCCGGCTCCGGGTCGGGGAGGCACCGTTGGGCAGCACGGCGAACGGGACGAACGGCACGTGGCGTAACTGGGGCGGCAATGTCCGCGCGCGTCCCGCGCGGGAGGTCGCTCCCGCCTCCGTCGACGAACTGGCCGAGGCCGTGCGGAGGGCCGCCGAGGACGGGCTGCGGGTGAAGGCCGTCGGCACCGGGCACTCCTTCACGTCCGTGGCCGCCACCGACGGGGTGCTGATACGCCCCCACCTGCTGACCGGCATACGCGGCATCGACCGGGCGGCCATGACGGTCACGGTCGAGGCCGGAACCCCGCTCAAGCGGCTCAACAGGGCCCTCGCGCGCGAGGGCCTGTCGCTGACGAACATGGGCGACATCATGGAGCAGACGGTCTCCGGGGCCACCAGTACCGGCACGCACGGCACGGGCCGCGAGTCCGGCTCGATCGCCGCCGAGATCAGGGCCCTGGAGCTGGTCACGGCGGACGGCTCCGTGCTCACCTGCTCCGCGAGGGAGAACCCGGAGGTCTTCGCGGCCGCCCGCATCGGCCTGGGCGCCCTGGGCGTGGTCAGCGCGATCACCTTCGCCGTGGAGCCGGTCTTCCTGCTCACGGCCCGCGAGGAGCCGATGCCGCTGGAGCGGGTCCTCGCCGACTTCGACGCCCTGTGGGCCGAGAACGAGCACTTCGAGTTCTACTGGTTCCCCCACACCGGCAACACCCACACCAAACGCAACAACCGCAGTGCGGGCCCCGAGCGGCCGGTGGGGCGGGCCAGGGCCTGGTTCGAGGACGAGTTCCTCTCCAACGGGGCCTTCGAGGTGGTCAGCCGGGTGGGCCGCGCGGTGCCCGCCGCGGTGCCCGCGATCGCGCGGATCTCCAGCAGGGCCCTGTCCGCGCGGACCTACACCGACATCCCCTACAAGGTCTTCACGTCGCCCCGCCGGGTGCGCTTCGTGGAGATGGAGTACGCCGTTCCGCGCGAGGCCCTGGTCGGCACGGTGCGGGAGCTGAAGGCGCTGGTCGACCGCTCGTCCCTGCGGATCGGCTTCCCCGTCGAGGTGCGCACCGCCCCGGCCGACGACATCCCGCTCTCCACGGCCTCGGGCCGGGACAGCGCGTACGTCGCCGTCCACATGTTCAGGGGCACGCCCTACCGGGCGTACTTCACCGCCGCCGAGCGCATCTTCACCGCGCACGGGGGGCGGCCGCACTGGGGCAAGGTGCACACCCGGGACGCCGCGTACCTCTCCCGGGTGTATCCCCGCTTCGGCGAGTTCACGGCGCTGCGGGACCGTCTCGACCCGGACCGGCGGTTCCAGAACGACTATCTGCGGAGGGTTCTGGGGCCGTAGCCGACGCGCTCGGGGCCGGGCTCGACGCGGTGCCGCCGCCGGAGTCGCCGCCGGGGTCCCGGCTTCCGGTGGGGTTCGGCGCCGGGCTCGACGCGGTGCCGCCGTCCGGGGAGGCACCGCCCGACGGGGCGGTGCCACCGGTCCCGGACGGGGCGCCGGACGGGGTGGCCGGCGGCGCCTCGTCGCCGGCGTCCGGATCCGCGGGGGACGCGGAGCCCCCGGAGCCGTCGGGGTCGCCGGAGCTGTCGGAGCCTTCCGGCTCCCCGGAGCGCGAGGAGGACGCTCCGGGGCCGGAGAGCACGCCGCCGACGGTCGTGCTCCGCCCGCCGTCGAGGCGGTGGCCCGACGCCAGTTCGTACGCGGTGATCGCGGTCATCGTGACGCCGAAGACCAGGATCGCGGCGAGCACCGGCCGCTTCCGGCCACCGGCCCGGGCGCGGTAGACGGTCCCCCCGGTGAACTCGCCCGGCGCGGGCGGCGCCTGCGCCCCGGGCCGCCCGGGGGCCGCGGCGGCGTCCCGGAACTGCTCGCCGGTGCGTTTGAGGAGGTGCTGGAAGAGCGTGCCGCCGCAGGTGGCGATCGCGCTGACCACGCCGGCTCCGAGGATCGTGCCGTAGACGCCGAAGCAGGAGGCGAGTCCGGCGGCCACCACCGCCGCCAGGGCGCTGCCCGCCACCTGCGGCACGCTCAGGTCGATCCGCTTCCTCTCCGCCTCCCGCGGGCCGCTCGTCCCGTCGACGACATCGGGTCTTTCACGCATCCCCGGACCTTGCCTGCCTTTCCCGTACCTGATCGGCCATTTCGACTTGATCGATGACGCGATCAGTCAACTGTGCAAGAAAGGGACGTAAAAGCGAAACCATTAGTTCCGTTTCTGGCGATTGCGTGAAATTCACCACGCCGGAGACCGGGGAGTTCGCGCCACGGCGGCCAAGTCGCCCCCCTTGCCGGAAGACGGGCGGCGTGCCAATCCACGCACGTGGCCCGAATGGAGTACTGTTGCGAGCCCTGGGTCCGGTCTCCCGTCAGGGTGCGCAGGACCCGAACGGACCGCCGGAAGGGGGCTAGGTGCACAGGGTGACGGAGTTGGTCACTTAGCGTGGCGAACAGGTAACCGTGCCATAACGGCGATCCAGGGCCCGCGCCCGACACGCCGGGCAACTCGGCAAGGTTGTGGCAGGCTGCACCCGGGCAGGCCACACTCGACTAGCGGAAGCAGCGACGCACGTGACGTCGGCAGGCACCACCCGGGAGGTCCCCATGCCCGAACTGCGTGTCGTGGCCGTCTCGAATGACGGCACACGGCTGGTGCTGAAGGCTGCGGACTCAACGGAGTACACGCTTCCGATCGACGAACGCCTCCGCGCCGCCGTACGCGGCGACCGTCCCCGCCTCGGCCAGATCGAGATCGAGGTGGAGAGCCATCTCCGCCCCCGCGACATCCAGGCACGGATACGTGCGGGCGCGACGGCGGAGGAAGTCGCCCAGATGGCCGGCATCCCCGTCGATCGCGTACGCCGTTTCGAGGGCCCCGTGCTGGCCGAGCGCGCCTTCATGGCCGAGCGGGCCCGCAAGACCCCGGTCCGCCGCCCCGGCGAGAACTCCGGCCCGCCGCTCGGCGAGGCCGTCCAGGAGCGGCTGCTGCTGCGCGGCGCCGAGAAGGACACCGTCCAGTGGGACTCCTGGCGCCGCGACGACGGCACCTGGGAAGTCCTGCTGGTCTACCGCGTCGCGGGCGAACCGCACTCGGCGAGCTGGACGTACGACCCGCCCCGGCGGCTGGTCCAGGCCGTCGACGACGAGGCGCGCGCGCTGATCGGCGAGTCCGACGACCTCGCCGCGCCGGAGCCCAGCTTTCCGTTCGTGCCGCGCATCGCCCGGCTGCCGCGCGAGCGGACGCTGGACCGGTCCCACGACCGGGAGCGGCCGACCCTGCCGGCGCAGAGCCCCGAGCCGGCCGAGGAGAGCACGGACGAACGGGACTCGCTGACCAGCCTGCTGGAGGCGGTGCCGAACTTCCGGGGCGATCTGGTGGTCCCCGAGCGCTCCCCGGAGTCCGTGGAGGAGCCCGACGAGGAGGCCGTGGAGGAGGAGCCCCCGGCGCCCGCCGCCTCGGCCGGCGCCGCCTACGCCGACGTGCTCATGCCGCGCTCCGTCGGCAGTCACCGCGACCGGCTCGTCGGCGCCACCGACCGCCAGGCCGAGGCCGACGGCGTCCGCCCGGGCCGCCGGGCGGCCGTCCCGAGCTGGGACGAGATCGTCTTCGGGACGCGCCGCAAGAAGCAGGAGTAGAGGGCCGTACGAGGAGGAGGGTCCGCGCCGTCGGGTGCGGGCCCTCACGCCGTCCTGTGCGACGCCCGTTCCCGCGGACCGGGGCCGGGCCCGCGGCGCCGCCCGCCGTGGGCCGGGTGCCGGCCCACGCACCGCGCCGTACGCGGCACCGGCTACTGCGGATCGGGCCCCACGGCGACCGGTCGCGACGGGTCCGCCGACCACTCCGACCACGAGCCCACGTACAGCGCGGCCGGAAGGCCCGCCACGGCCAGCGCCAGCACCTCGTGCGCCGCGGAGACGCCCGAACCGCAGTACACGCCGACCTCCGTGCCGTCGGACACTCCCAGCTCCCGGAAACGCGCGCGGAGTTCCTCCGCGGGCCGGAACCGCCCGTCCGCCCCCACGTTGTCGGTCGTCGGCGCGGAGACGGCACCCGGGATGTGGCCCCCGACCGGGTCGATCGGCTCCACCTCGCCCCGGTACCGCTCCCCCGCGCGCGCGTCGAGCAGCACTCCGGACCGCGCCAGCGCCGCGGCCCCGTCGGCGTCCAGCAGCCCGGTGGCCCCCGGCGCCGGCTCGAAGTCCCCCTGGGCGGGCGTCGGCACCGATGTCTCCAGAGGCCCCTCCCAGGCCGTCAACCCGCCGTCGAGAACCCTCACGTCCGGGTGACCCGTCCAGCGCAGCAGCCACCAGGCGCGGGCCGCCGCCCAGCCCTGCCCGCCGTCGTACACCACCACCGGCCTCCCGGACGACACGCCCGCCCGGCGCATCGCGGCGCCGAACCCGGCGACGTCGGGCAGCGGATGCCGTCCGCCCGCACCGGGCGGGGAGGCCAGTTCCCGGTCCAGGTCGACGAAGACCGCCCCGGGGATGTGCCCGGCCCCGTACGCGGCGCGGCCGTCGAACGACGGCTCCCCGGCCGCCTTGGGGACGCTCAGCTGCCAGCGGACGTCGAGCAGGACGGGCGGGTCGCCCGCCGCCAGAGCGCTCGCGAGTTCGGATGCGGAGATGATGGCGTTCATGGCCACCATCCTCGCGCACGGGGTGGCCGACTCGTCCGTGTCCGGCTACTCTGCCCGCCGAGCGGCTCCGGTCACCGGCCGTACGGGACCGTACACATGATGTAAGGACGGTCGGCGTCCGTCAGCCGTCGCGCGGAGATGAACACGGAACCGCACACCAGGCGTCTTCCGGGCAGGGGCCGTCCCTCGGGGCGCGCCGGAAGCGCGCCGCACCACGGCCGGCACGGGCATCGGCACGGGGGGCGGAGCGGAAGCGACACGGCCACCGCGAGAGGCCGGGGAGAGAGTGACCATGACCGACGCACGGGGGCCGGCCCGCCCGGACGGCGAGCGGCCCGCCCGGCACGCGCCCGGCACGCCCTGCTGGGTGAGCCTGACGGTGCGCGGACCGGCCGCGGCCCAGGAGTTCTACGGGGCGCTGTTCGGCTGGGAGTTCCGGGCGGGCCCCCAGCGGCTCGGCCCCTGCCTGCGGGCCCTGCTCGACGGTCACGAGGTGGCCGGCATCGGCCGCCTGCCCCCGGACCGGCGCCTGCCGGTCGCCTGGACGCCCCACTTCGCCTCGGACGAGGTGGACGTGACGGCCGGGAGGGCACGGCTGTGCGGCGGCACGATCGGGGTGGGCCCGCTGGACGTCCCCGGCGCGGGGCGTCTGGCGATCTGCTCGGACCCGGCCGGCGCGGTCTTCGGCATCCGGCGGGCGGCGCCCTGCCCCGGCCCGTCCGTCGCGGGCGGGCCCGGCGCCCCCGCCTGGAACGAGCTGCTGACCTTCGAGGCCGAGAGCGTCGCCAAGTTCTACCGGACGGTGTTCGGTTTCGCGCAGGAGCCGGTGGTCCGCGCCGATCCCGACTACGTGACCCTCCATCTGGACGGCCGCCCCGTCGCCGGGATCCGCGGCGTGGGCAGCGCCCTGCCCCGCGACCGGGGTCCGCACTGGATGACGTACTTCGAGGTGACCGACGCGGACGACGCCGTGGCACGCCTCGTCCACCTGGGCGGCCACGTCCTCGGGCCGCTCCGGGACGGCGCCCGCGGGCGGGTGGCCCTGGTGGCGGACCCGGAGGGGGCGCGGTTCTCGCTGCTGCAGCGCCCCGAGGCCGTCCCCGCGGGCCGCTCGGGAGGGTGAGACCGTCCGGTCCCTTCGGCCGACCCGGGTGTCTCGCCCGCTCCCTCGCCGGGGGCGTCCCGGCCTCACCGCCCTCCCAGCCCCGGGGCGCGCCGGCGGGAGGGGGAGCACCGGCAGGCGCCGGGGCAGCGGGGCCGCCGGGATGCCTGTCGGCGAGGGGAACCGCAGAGGTCGGCGCGGCTCCTGCCGTGCGGAAGGACCGGTGGCCCTGGCTGTCGCCTTCCTCATGGGCAGGCGACTTGTGGACGCGTCGGATCGCCGGCCGGTCACCTGGCACGGGCCGTGCGCTCCGCGCTCGCCCGGTCCGCTCCGGGTGGTCCGGGCGGGTTCACCGCCGGGACCGTGCCGGGAACGCGTACTCCGCCCAGACGGTCTTGCCGGGACCGTCCGGGCACGGGTGCCAGTCCCAGCGGGCCGCGAGCCGCGACACGAGGAGCAGCCCGCGGCCGGCCTCCTCGGGGCCGGCGGCGTCCTCGGGGGCGGCGGGGCGGCGGGGGTGGCGTTCGGCACGGGTGTCGGTGACCTCGACGCGTACGGTGCGGCCGTCGGGGGCGGCGTGCAGGCGGAGGAGGAAATCCCGGCCGGGGACGTGCCCGTGGCGCACGGCGTTCGAGGTGAGCTCGGCGACGATCAGCACGATCGCGTCGTGCGGGTCGGTGCCGTACGGGACGCCCCCCGCGTCCAGGCGGACGGCGGCGAGGCGGCGGGCGAGGCGCGCTCCGCGGGGCGTGGAGGTGAAGCGCATCTCGAAGGTGAGGTCCGGCGGCAAGGGCGCCTTCGAGGGGGCACTGGAGGCGGCGGGCCGGGTGGCGCCGACGGGATCGGCGGGTTTCGTCGTCATGCCCCTCACGCTCCCGTCGGTCGCGCAGCGTCACCAGCGGTGACGCGGTGACAGGGGGCGGTTGTACGCGCACCGTCCGCGCGAGTACGAGCCGCGTGCCGTGACGGCGTCCCTCGCGGGGGCGTTGAGCGAGGAGAGGCGGTGGTTGGTCATGACGGAGCGCGAGGACGCGGTGGCGGGGGCCGAGGCGGTTCCCGGGGAGCGCGGCGACGGCGGAGCGGGAGCGTTCGTGAGCCTCGGGGACGGCTGGGACCACGGCGACGGAGCCGGGCGGCGGCCGGAGGACGAGGCGGGGAAAGGGGTCGTCGTCGCGTTCGGGCAGACCATGAAGACGCTGCGGCTGCGGGAGGGGCTGGAGCGCGAGGAGTTCGGGCGGCGGCTCGGGTACTCGGCGTCCACGATCGCGTCGTTCGAGCAGGGGCGGCGGATTCCGTCACCGAGGACGATCGAGCGGGCCGACGAGGTGCTGGGGGCGGGCGGGTTGCTGTGCCTGTGGAAGGAGCAGGTGGAGCGGGCCCAGTATCCGGTGTTCTTCCAGGGGATGGCGGCTCTGGAGAAGGAATGTCTTGAGCTGCTCATGTACGACACCCACGTCGTCAACGGGCTGCTCCAGACCGAGGAGTACATGAGAGCGCTGCTCGCGATGCGGCGTCCGCCCCTGAACCCGGAAACGGTCGAGCAGCGGGTAACTGCTCGGCTGGCCCGGCAGGACATCTTCGACCGGCGGCCTGCCCCACTGTTGAGCTTCGTGATGGATGAGGCGGTGCTGCGGCATCGGTACGGCGGCACGGAAGTGCTGCGGGGACAACTGGAGTTCATTCTCCTCATCGGCCAGAAGCAGAACGTCGAGATCCAGGTCATGCCGACCGAGTGTGAGGAGAACGCAGGCGTGAACGGGCCGTTCACGGTCGTCACCCGGAAAGACGGCAAGAAGTTCGTCTACACCGAGACGCACGCGACCAGTGCTCTTGAGACCGACCCAGAACAGACGGTTCTCGCAGCCGCACGCTATGGGATCATCCGATCACAGGCTCTCAGTCCGCGAGAGTCGATGAAGTTCGTCGAAGAGTTGCTGGGGGCGCTATGAACGACGCCGAGTCCTCGACCGCCGCATCCGGCCTCGTCTGGTTCAAGAGCAGCTACAGCGGAACCGAGGGCGGTCAATGTGTGGAGGTCGCAGCCGGTTCGGCTGCTGTGCATGTCCGTGACTCCAAGGCCGCCGCCGGGCCCGTCGTCACGGTGTCGCGTGCGGCGTGGGCGGGGTTCGTCGGGCTGGCCTCGTCGGAGCGGTGCGTCTGACGCTCGTACGGTCGCGGGAGCCGCGAGGACCTCGTCGCCCATGGGCGAGCGGGCCGTGCCGTGGCCGGTGACGGCGCCGTGGTCCCCCGCCGCGGCGAATCCCTCCGGACCGGGGACGAACTGCGCCCGGGCGGCGACGAGTTCGCCTTCGGCGACTGGAGCGGGCCGCCGCGCCGGCCCGTCGCGGGCGCCCGTTTCCGTCTCCGCCCGTGTCCGGGAATAGGCGTGGGTTCACCCCGCGTTGCCGCGAGCATGACGACGAACGCGCCGCGGCCCGAGGTGCTGCGCTACACCGCCTTCTCCGGTGACCCCGCCGGCGGGAACCCCGCCGGTGTCGTCCTGGACGCCACCGGCCTGGACGACGGTGACATGCTGGCCATCGCCGCCGGCCTCGGGTACTCGGAGTCCGCGTTCCTGACCGCGCCCCCGGAGGGCCTCGACGGCCGGGAGGGGCGGGCGTACGGCATCCGCTACTTCAGTCCCAAGGCCGAGGTGCCGTTCTGCGGGCACGCCACGGTCGCGACCGCCGTCGCGCTCGCCGAGCGGATCGGCCCCGGGGAGCTGGTGTTCGCGACCCGCGCCGGCACCGTGCCGGTGGAGGTGACCGAAGAGGGCGGGACGCTCCGGGCCACGCTCACCAGCGTCGAGCCGCACATCGAGGAGATCGCCGGCGCCGACCTCGACGAGGCGCTCGCCGCGCTCGGCTGGCCGGCCGCCGACCTCGATCCGGCCTTCCCGCCGCGCATCGCGTTCGCCGGCGCCCGCCATCTCGTCCTCGCGGCGGCGACGCGCGCCCGGCTCGCGGATCTCGCGTACGACTTCGCGCGCCTCGAAGCCCTGATGCACCGACTGGACCTGACCACGGTCCAGCTGGTGTGGCGGGAGTCGGCCACCGTCTTCCACGTCCGTGACCCGTTCCCCGTCGGCGGCGTGGTCGAGGACCCGGCGACCGGCGCGGCGGCCGCCGCGTTCGGCGCGTACGCCCGCGAGTTCGGCCTGGTCCCCGAGGACGCCGTCCTCACCCTGCACCAGGGTGAGGACCTGGGCCGCCCCGGCGAACTCACGGTGACGCTGCGCGCGGGCGACCCGCGCGTCCGCGTCGGCGGCGCGGGAACCCGCATCGGCTGAGCGGCGGCCGCCGCCCGAGCGGGGTCAGGCCGGAGCCACGGGCAGGACGTCCGGGGACAGCGCCGCGGCGCGGGCCGTCGCCGCCGTCATGCGGCGCCGGTGGTGCCGCCGGCACAGCACCTCGTAACCGACCTCGTCCGCGGACTGGTTGACGTCGCCGACGACCACCTGGGCGCCCTCGACGACCATGACGCCGCCTATCGTGCGGGCGTTGTGCGTGGCGCGGGCGCCGCACCAGCACAGCGCCTCGACCTGCAGGACCTCGACCCGGTCGGCCAGTTCGACCAGCCGCTGGGAGCCGGGGAACAGCTTGGAGCGGAAGTCGGTGGTGATGCCGAAGGCGTAGACGTCGAGTTCCAGGTCGTCGACCACGCGCGCGAGCTGGTCGATCTGCTCCGGCGTCAGGAACTGCGCCTCGTCCGCGATCACGTAGTCCGCACGCCCGCCCTGCGAGAGGTGGTCGACGAGATACGCGTACAGGTCCGTGTCGTCCTCGACCTCCACCGCGTCGGTGACCAGGCCGAGGCGGGAGGAGAGCTTGCCCTCGCCCGCGCGGTCGTTCCGCGTGAAGATCATGCCCGTCAGGCCGCGCGCCGAACGGTTGTGCTCGATCTGGAGAGCCAGCGTCGACTTCCCGCAGTCCATCGTTCCGGAGAAGAACACCAGCTCGGGCATGGGGGGATGAGCACCTTTCGGCAGCGGACGGCAGGGGGACGGGGTCAGGGGCGTACTTCGAGCAGGGGGACCAGCTGCTCGGCAGGGGTCATCGAGCCGTGGTTGCCGGTCATCGCCGACTCCTTCGGCTCCCGCTCCGACGCGATGATCAGCACGTCGTCCCGCGCGGCGGCGACCACGTCGCCGATCCGGCCGTACACCCGCTCGTCGACGGAGGGGCCGAACCAGCCCGCCGCGATCGCCTCGTCCCGCGAGGCCACCCAGAACTGCTCGCCGAGCACCTCGCGCCAGCAGGTCAGGACGTCGTTCTCGGCGCCCGGCAGCGCGTAGACGTGCCGCGCGCGCCCCTCGCCGCCCAGCAGGGCGACCCCGGCGCGCAGCTCCCAGTCCTCGTCGAAGTCGATGCGGTGCTGCTCGTCGAAGGGCACGTCGATCATGCCGTGGTCGGCGGTGACGTAGAGCGCGCTGCGCGGCGGCAGTTGCTCGGCCAGGCGCTGGACCAGCCGGTCGACGTGGCCGAGCTGGCCGCGCCAGGCGTCGGAGTCCACGCCGAAGCGGTGGCCGGCGCCGTCGACCTCGGCGTAGTACGTGTAGACCAGGGAACGGTCGGCGGCGGCCAGTTGCTCGGCCGCGAGGTCCACGCGGTCCTCGCCGGACAGCCGCCCGAGGAACGTCCCGCCGCTGAGCGCGACCTTGGTCAGCGGGGTGTTCTCGAACGCCGGGGAGGTGACCTGGGCGGCGTGCACCCCGGCGCGCTGCGCGAGCTGGAAGACCGTGGGGTGGGGCTGCCAGGCGCTCGGCTCCGTCCACGGCTGCCAGCGCAGCTGGTTCATCAGCTCGCCGGTGGCCGGGTCCCGCACGGTGTAGCCGGGCAGGCCGTGCGCGCCGGGCGGCAGGCCGGTGCCGACGGAGGCGAGGGAGGTCGCGGTGGTGGCCGGGTAGCCGGCGGTGAGCGGACGTCCGGTGCCGCCGCGCGAGGTGGCCAGCAGGGACGTCATGAAGGGGGCGTCCTCGGGATGTGCCCGCAGCTGCTCCCAGCCGAGGCCGTCGATCAGGAAGACGCAGGCGCGGTCGACGGGGGTCAGCTCCGGGATCGCGGCGGTCGTGCCGGGGACGCCCATGCCGGCGGCGAGCGTGGGCAGCAGATCGGCGAGCGAGCCGGTGCCGTACTCGGGGCGGGGCGCGGAGTCGACGGGGAGCGGTTCCGGGTGGTCCCAGGCGGGATCCGCGGGGGCGGGCACGGAGCGGCCCCGGTCGTGGGCGGCGGGGGGAGAGGACGGGTGGGACATCAGCGCGCGCTGTCCGCGGTCGCCTCGGAGAGCGCCTGGGCGAAGGCGAGGGCCTGGCGCACGGTCTCCGGGCCGTCCCCGGCCTCGCTGACGCGCAGGCTGAGGTCGTCGGCCGTGGAGCTGCCCGTGTAGCCGTGGTCGGCCTCGCAGTTGGGGTCGCCGCAGGCGGCCGGTTCCAGATCGATGCGGGAGACGGCGCCCCAGCCGATGGTCAGCACCACCTCGCGCGGCAGCGTGCCCGGCCGGTACTGCTCCGGGTTGGCGACCACGCGGCTGACGACGATGGAGGAGATCCGGCCGAGCTTCACGGACTCGGTGGACGTCGTCGCGTACGGCGTCGGGGAGGTGTCGTCCGCGGCCTGCTCGTCGGTGTGGCTGACGATGAAGCGGTGGTCGGTGAGGACCAGCACCGTCACGTGCCGCCGCACCTCGTTCTGGTCGAACGTCGTCTCCTGGTGGACCAGGTACGACCGGATGGGCTCGCCGCCCACGGCGGTCTCCACCGCCTCGGCCACGAGGGCCGGGTAGTAGCCGCTGCGCTCGATCGCCGCACGCAGCTCCTGGGTCGTCGTACTGGTCTTGGCCATGCCGTCCATCCTACGGGGGCGCACCGACTGCGAGGCACCGGTCACGGTCGCCCCCGCGCGGGGCCGCCCGCACGCGGCCGTCCCCGTGGAGCGGCTCAGTACGCCGGGAGCGTGCGCGGGCCGAGGTCGTCGCGGGCGGGCGGCGGGGCCAGGCGCACGGAGGCGCCGAGCACGCTCAGGCCCTGCGGGGCGACCACGACCGGCTCCAGGGTGACCGCGACGACCTCGGGGTGGTCGTCGACCAGCCGGGACACGCGCAGCAGCAGTTCCTCCAGGGCGGGCGTGTCCACGGGGGCCGAACCGCGCCAGCCGAACAGCAGCGGCGCCGTCCGGATCGAGCGGACCAGCGCGGCCGCGTCCCGGTCCGTGACCGGGATCAGCCGGTGCGCCGTGTCCCCGAGCAGCTGCGAGGCGGCCCCGGCCAGCCCGAAGGAGAGCACCGCCCCGGCCGCCGGGTCGATGACGGCCCGCACCACGGTGTCGACGCCGCGCGGCGCCATCCTCTGCACCACCGGCCGCACCTCCTGCGGCCTGCCGAACAGATCGGTCAACTCGGCGTACGAACGCCGCAGTTGTTCCTCGTCGGCCAGGTCCAGGCGGACGCCGCCGAGGTCGGCGCGGTGCCGCAGGTGCGGGGCGGTGGCCTTGAGGGCCACGGGGTAGCCGAGGGCGCGGGCGGCGGCCGCGGCGTCGTCGGGGGTGGGGGCGGGCAGGGCGCGGTGGACGTGGACGCCGTACCGGGCGAGCAGTTCGCAGGTCTCCTCCGTGCCAAGCGTGAGGCCCTGCCCGCGCGCGAGGAGTCCGCCGATCAGCGCCGCGGCCCCCTTCTCGTCGATGTCGTCGTACTCGGGCACCTTGCCGGGGTCGGCGGCCTCGCGGCGCCACTGGGCGTACTTGACGGCTTCGGCGAGGGCGCGGACGGCGCGTTCGGCGGCGGGGTAGGCGGGGATGAGGTGGGCGCCCTCGGGGGCCCGTACCGCGGCGGGCGGCCGCTCCCCGGGCCGGAGCGGGTGGCCGGGCGGGGTGCCGGGCGCGGGCTGGGGCGCGGTGCTCGCGGCGGCCGACAGGGCCTCGGCGAGCCCGCCGAGCTCCACGTGCACGACCAGGACCGGCTTGGCGGGGACCGCGGCGGCGGCCGACCGCAGGGCCTCCGCCAGCGCCGCGTCCTGGGCCGGGTCCTCCCTCACCGCGGGGATCGCGGTCACGACCACCGCGTCGCAGGTGTCGTCGGCGAGCGCGCGGGCGAGGGCCGCGCGGAAGTCCGCCGCCGAGGCCGCCGTGGTCAGGTCCAGCGGCGGGTGGGGGCGCAGGCCCTCGGCGAGGCAGGCGTCGTAGGTGAGCAGCCCGAGGGACTCGGAGTTGCCGAGGATCGCCACCCGGGGTCCGGCGGGCAGGGGCTGGCGGGCGAGCAGCAGGCCCGCGTCCACCAGTTCGGTGATGGTGTCCACCCGGATCACCCCGGCCTGCCGCAGCAGCGCGGAGACGGTGGCGTGCGGCAGCCGCGTCGCCCGTACGGTGTGGCCCTGGGGGGCGGTGCCGTGGCGCGCCCCCTGGACGACGACCAGCGGCTTCGCCGCCGCCGTGCGCCGCGCGAGGCGGGTGAACTTGCGCGGGTTGCCGATGGACTCCAGGTACATCAGCACGACGTCGGTGTCCGGGTCGTCGTACCAGTACTGGAGGACGTCGTTGCCGGACACGTCGGCCCGGTTGCCGGACGAGACGAAGGTCGACACGCCGGTGACGCCGGTGACCCCTCCCCCGCGCCGGTGCAGCCGGGACAGCAGGGCGACGCCGATGGCACCGGACTGGGCGAACAGCCCGATGCGTCCGGGGCGCGGCGTCTCGGGGGCGAGGGAGGCGTTGAGCCGCACCCGCGGGGAGGTGTTGATGATCCCGAAGGCGTTGGGCCCGATGATCCGCATGCCGTACGCGCGCGCGTGCCGCACCAGGGCGCGCTGGCGCTCGCGCCCCTCGGGACCGCTCTCGGCGTACCCGGCGGAGACCACGACGAGGCCCTGCACGCCGTGCTCGCCGCACTCGGCGACGACCGCGGGGACGTGCTCGGCCGGGACGGCGACCACCGCGAGGTCGACGGGCCCGTCGATGTCCCGCACCGAGCGGTGGGCGGGCACCCCGTCGAGCTCCTTCCACTCCTCGGGGAAGGCCCGGTTGACGGCGTACAGCCGGCCGGTGAAACCGGCGTCCCGGATGTTGCCGAGGATGCTGCGGCCCACGCCGCCGGGTGTGCGGCCGGCCCCGACGACGGCGACCGAGCCCGGCGCCAGCAGCCGCTGCACGGACCGCGCCTCGGCGCGCTGCTCGCGCGCGTACTGCACGGCCAGCGAGCGGCCGGTCGGTTCGAGGTCGAGCTCCAGGCGGACGACGCCGTCCTCGAAGCTGCGCTTCTGGGTGTACCCGGCGTCCGTGAACACCTTGATCATCCTGGTGTTGGCGGGCAGCACCTCGGCGGCGAAGCGGCGGATGCCGCGCTCCCGGGCGACGGCGGCGATGTGTTCGAGGAGGGCGGAGGCGACGCCGCGGCCCTGGTGGGCGTCCTGGACCAGGAAGGCGACCTCGGCCGTCTCGGACGGGGCGGGGCCGGCCGCGGACGGGTGGGCCGGCACGGCCGCGCCGCCGGCGCCGATCCGGTCGTAGCGTACGGTGGCGATGAACTCGCCGCCGACCGTGGCCGCGAGTCCCACCCGGTCCACGAAGTCGTGGTGCGTGAAGCGGTGGACGTCCTTGGCGGACAGGCGGGGGTAGGGCGCGAAGAAGCGGTAGTACTTCGACTCGTCCGACACCTGCTCGTAGAAGCTGACCAGCCGGTCCGCGTCGTCGACGGTGATGGGGCGGATGCGCGCGGTGCCGCCGTCGCGCAGCACCACGTCGGCCTCCCAGTGGGCGGGGTACTCGTGCCGGTCCGGCGAGGTCTGCATGGGCCCCAGCGTAAGGCTCGCGTCCGGCGACGGCGCGGGGCAGGCTGTGGGGGACGGAGGTCCGGGCCGAGGCCGCGGCCCGGCCGCCGCCCCGGAGGGACGCGCGTTCCTCCGGGCATGCTTCACGATATGGGAAACTGGTCTAGACAACCCTGAACACCGAAGGGCAGCAACACATGGCTGAGCGCCGCGTCAACGTCGGCTGGGCCGAGGGCCTCCACGCCCGCCCCGCCTCCATCTTCGTCCGGGCCGCCACGGCCGCAGGCGTCCCGGTGACGATCGCCAAGGCAGGCGGCACCCCCGTCAACGCGGCCTCCATGCTGGCCGTCCTGAGCCTGGGCGCCCAGGGCGGCGAGGAGATCGTCCTCGCGTCGGACGCCGAGGGCGCCGACACCGCCCTGGACCGGCTGGCGAAGCTGGTCTCCGAGGGCCTGGAGGAGCTCCCCGAGACCGTCTGACGCCCCTGCGCGGCTTTCGCGAGGCCGGCCGCGCACGGCCGGATTTCCGGCCGGCGGCGGGGACGCCGTCGATTCCGGGACGCCGTCCCGCACCCCCGAAGGGCTCGTCCGAATTACCGGGCAAGCCCTTCGGGTTTTTCATTTCCGGGCAGCAGGAACAATCCCCCCGGGAATTTCCTGCTCTTTGTATACGGCCTCCTTGTTAATGCCGCAGGCTCGGCATGTTTACGGGAGGTTGCGAGTTCCTCACACGCTCCGGACGGTCCGCGCCCGGGGCGAACCGCAGCCGGTGCGCGGCGGCCGCGCGCTCGTTGTGCAGCGCCGTCAGCGCCCGCGCGCGTTCGCCGTCGCCGCGCGCCACGGCGTCCACGATCGCCCCGTGCTCCGCCCAGGTCTCCACGGGTCCGGCGGGCGCCTGCACGGTGTACATCCAGGCGATCTTATGGCGCAGCTGGGTCAGCGTCGCGGTCAGGGCGGGGCTGCCGGAGGCCTGGGCGAGCGTCTCGTGGAACCAGCCGCCCAGGGAGCGCAGGTCCTCGCCGCCGCCCCGGCGGGCGCGCTCCTGGCCGATCCTGACCAGGCCGCGCAACACCTTCAGATGGGCCTCGGTGCGCCGCTGGGCGGCCCGGAAGGCGCCGAGCGGCTCCAGGAGCCCGCGCATCTCCAGCAGGTCGGCGGCCTCCTGCTCGGTGGGTTCCGCGACGCACGCGCCCGCGTGCCGCCGGGTCACCACGAAGCCCTCGGCCTCCAGGGTGCGCAGGGCCTCGCGCACGGGGACGCGCGAGACGCCGTAGCGGCGCGCGAGGAGTTCCTCGGTGAGGCGGCTGCCGCGCTCGTGGACACCCGCGACGATGTCGTCCCGGATGGCCGTGCACACCGAGTGCGCCGGAATACGCATGACCGACCTCCGCCTTAATCCCCGTGAAACGCCGACGATGGACGCGTGTTCCGTGACTCTATTGCAATGAGCCGGAATTTCCGACGGCGGCCCGGAAATCATGGATATTTTTTGGACATCCGGCCGTGCGGAACGCCGAAAGCCCCGGCTCGGGGAGCCGGGGCCTCGGGAAACGCGACCGTCCGCCGTCGGACGTTCACGAGAGCGTGCGGCGCCGGGCCCCGCGGGCGGGGCGTGCGGGGCCGGACCCCGTGCGCGGGGCGTACGGCGTCAGAGGTCCACGCCGTGCGAGCGGAGGTAGGCGACCGGGTCGATGTCGGAGCCGTACCCGGCGGCCGTGCGGGCCTCGAAGTGCAGGTGCGGCCCGGTGACGTTGCCGGTCGCGCCGGACAGGCCGATCCGCTGGCCCGGGAGCACCGCCTGGCCCACCGAGACGCCGATGGACGACAGGTGGCCGTACTGGGTGTACGTGCCGTCGTGCATCCTGATCACGACCTGGTTGCCGTACGCGCCGCCCCAGCCGGCCTCGACGACGGTGCCGGCGCCGACCGCCTGGACGGGGGTGCCGCCGGCCGCGTGGAAGTCGACGCCGGTGTGGGTGCCGGAGGACCAGACGGCGCCGCCGGCCCGGTAGCCGGTGGAGACGTAGGAGCCGGCGATGGGCGGCACGTAGGTGTTCAGGCGCTTGCGCTCGGCCTCGCGGGCGGCGCGCTCCTTGGCCTCGCGCGCCTTCTTCGCCGCCTCGGCCGCCTCCTTGCGCGCGATCCGGGCGGCCCGCTGCTCGGCGGCGGCCTCCTCGGCGGCCTGCTTCTGGGCGGCGGCCTGGGCCTCGATCTGGTCGGCCAAGGACTCCCCGAGGGCGAGGACGGGGGTGAGGCCGGTCTGCTCGGCGGCGAGGGCGGGGGCCGCGGCGGCGCCGATGACACCGGTGGTGGTGAGGGCCGCGACGCCCGCCGCGCGGGCGGTGGTGCGGTGCGTCCGGCCGGAACGGCGGTGCTTCCCGGTGGCGCGGGTGAACGCCATGAAGTGTGCTGGTCCTTTCCTTCCCTCTCGCCTGCCGGGTTAGCTGACGGGTTCGGAGCAGGAAGGTCTCCTACGGGCCCCCTCGCGCTCGCGCGGGCGCCCGATTCACCCCGGGGGGACTGCTGGTCCCCTCCAGCCGCGGAGGCGGCGGGAGGAGGGTGGGTCCCCGGCTCCCCCGGCTCGCGCCGTACGGGGATTCGGCGATGGCTGCCCGCTGCCGCGGGTGCGGCGCACTGCCTGACGGACAGCCCGGAAGACGTTAAGCGCGCCGGTCCGCAAACCCCAAACACGACACGGGTTTTGTAGCGCATCCCACAGGCCGGACAGGCAACCTCCACCCCAATCCGGGCATAAGGGAGCCCTGGTGACGTATCCGTCGCCAGGGCTCCCGCGCGCGTGCCGCTACTCGGCGGACACCACGGTGACCTCACCGATGCCGAGGGCCTCCACCGGCTCCTTGATCTGCGCCGCGTCACCGACGAGGACGGTCACCAGGCGGTCCACCGGGAAGGCGTTCACGACCGCCGCGGTGGCCTCCACGGTGCCGGTCTCGGCGAGCCGGCGGTACAGCGTGGCCTGGTAGTCGTCGGGCAGGTGCTGCTCGACCTGGTCGGCCAGGGTGGCGGCGACGGCCGCCGCGGTCTCGTACTTCAGCGGCGCCACGCCCACCAGGTTCTGCACGGCGACGTCGCGCTCGGCGTCGGTGAGCCCCTCCTCGGCGAGCGTGCGCAGCACCGTCCACAGGTCCCGCAGGGCGGGGCCGGTGTTCGGGGTGTCCACGGAGCCGCTGATGGCGAGCATCGCGGCGCCGGTGCCCTCCGGGGAGGACCTGAGGACCTGCCCGAACGCCCGCACGCCGTAGGTGTAGCCCTTCTCCTCGCGCAGGACGCGGTCCAGGCGGGAGGTGAGGGTGCCGCCGAGGCAGTACGTGCCGAGCACCTGCGCGGGCCACACGCCGTCGTGCCGGTCCGGGCCGGTGCGGCCGATCAGCAGCTGCGTCTGGACGGCGCCGGGGCGGTCCACGACGACCACCCGGCCGGTGTCGTCGGCGATCACCGGGGGCACGGGCCGCGGCTCGGCCGGGGAGCCGGTCCACGCGCCGAGCGTGTCGCCGAGCAGCGCGTCGAGGTCGATGCCGGTGAGGTCGCCGACGACCACGGCGGTGGCCGTGGCGGGGCGGACGTGCTTCTCGTAGAAGGCGCGGACGGCCGCGGAGTCGATGTTCGCGACCGTCTCCTCGGTGCCCTGGCGCGGGCGCGACATGCGCGAACTCGCCGGGAACAGCTCCCTGGAGAGCTCCTTGGCGGCCCGGCGGGCGGGGTTGGCCAGCTCGTGCGGGATCTCGTCGAGCCGGTTGCGCACCAGCCGCTCCACCTCGCCGTCCGCGAACGCGGGCGACCTGAGGGCGTCGGCGATCAGCCCGAGCGCCTTGGCCAGGCGGGAGGCCGGCACCTCCAGGCTCAGGCGTACGCCGGGGTGGTCGGCGTGCGTGTCGAGGGTGGCGCCGCAGCGCTCCAGCTCGGCGGCGAACTCCTCGGCGGAGTGCTTGTCGGTGCCCTCGGCGAAGGCCCGCGCCATGATCGTGGCGACGCCGTCGAGGCCGGCCGGCTCGGCGTCCAGGGGGGCGTCGAGGAGGACCTCGACGGCGACGACCTGCTGGCCGGGGCGGTGGCAGCGCAGGACCGTCAGGCCGTTGCCGAGCGTCCCGCGCGTGGGGGCCGGGAACGCCCAGGGCCTGGGCTCGCCTCCCTCGGGCCGGGGGTGGAACTCCATCGTGGCGAGCTCGGTCACTTCGCCGTCTCCTCGTTGTCGTCGGTGGCCGCGGCGTCCGCTTCCCCGGCCTCGGTGGCGACCGGCTCGTAGACGAGCACCGCGCGGTTGTCGGGGCGCAGGCGGGCCTTGGCCACCTCCTGCACCTCCTCCGCCGTCACCTCCAGCACGCGCTGGACGGCGGTCAGGGCGAGCTGGGGGTCGCCGAAGAGGACCGCGTACCGGCACAGCTCGTCGGCGCGGCCCGCGACCGTGCCGAGCCGGTCCAGCCACTCGCGCTCCAGCTGGGCCTGGGCGCGCTCCATCTCCTCGGCCGTGGGGCCCTCCTCGGCGAACCGGGCGAGCTCCTCGTCGACGGCGGCCTCGATGACGGGCACCTCGACGTCACCGGACGTCTTCACGTCCAGCCAGCCCATCGAGGGCGCACCGGCCAGCCGCAGCAGGCCGAACCCGGCCGCCACCGCCGTGCGGTCGCGCCGGACGAGCCGGTTGTACAGGCGGGAGGACTCGCCGCCGCCCAGGACGGTGAGCGCCAGGTCGGCCGCGTCGCACGCGCGCGTGCCGTCGTGCGGCAGGCGGTAGGCCGCCATCAGGGCGCGCGCCGGGACCTCCTCCTCGACGACCTCGCGCAGCTGCCGGCCGATGATGTCGGGCAGCGAGCCGTCCCGGGGCTCCGGCTTGCCGTCGTGGGCCGGGATGGAGCCGAAGTACTTCTCGACCCAGGCGAGCGTCTGCTCGGGGTCGATGTCGCCGACGACCGACAGCACCGCGTTGTTCGGCGCGTAGTACGTGCGGAAGAACCGGCGGGCGTCCTCCAGGGTCGCCGCGTCCAGGTCGGCCATCGAGCCGATCGGGGTGTGGTGGTAGGGGTGGCCCTCCGGGTAGGCCAGGGCGGTCAGCCGCTCGAAGGCCGTGCCGTAGGGGACGTTGTCGTAGCGCTGGCGGCGCTCGTTCTTGACGACGTCCCGCTGGTTCTCCATGGACTCCTCGTCCAGCGCGGCCAGCAGCGAGCCCATGCGGTCGGCCTCCAGCCAGAGGGCGAGCTCCAGCTGGTGGGCGGGCATGGTCTCGAAGTAGTTGGTCCGCTCGAAGCTGGTGGTGCCGTTCAGCGAACCGCCCGCGCCCTGGACGAGTTCGAAGTGGCCGTTGCCCTTGACCTGGGCGGACCCCTGGAACATGAGGTGCTCGAAAAGGTGAGCCAGGCCGGTGCGTCCCTCGACCTCGTGGCGCGAGCCCACGTCGTACCAGAGGCACACCGCCGCGACCGGGGTCAGGTGGTCCTCGGAGAGCACCACGCGCAGGCCGTTGGCCAGGCGGTGCTCGGTCGCTGTCAGGCCCCCGGAGCCTGCCTGGGCTGTGGCCGTGTGACCCATGGGCATGTACGTCCCTTCGATCGCGATGCGGTGGCTGAGACCGCGCCTTTCCTGCCGTCCTGCCACTGTATGCAAGCGTGCGGGCCGCCGGTGAAGTTCCCGGCCGCCGTACGCCGAGAGCGAGAACGGGGCGATCCGGCGCGAGGGCGTAGCCTGCGGGCAGCGCCGGGCCGGGCGCCCACCCCGGGTCCTGGTCCCGCGCTGTCAGTGCCGCGGTCCACAATGGTCCGCGTCAGACACCGTTCACGCTTCAGCAAGGAGCCGGCAGCGATGGCCCGCCGTAGCACGAAGACCCCACCGCCCGACGACTCGTACGAGGAGAAGATCCTCGACATCGACGTCGTCGACGAGATGCAGGGCTCCTTCCTTGAGTACGCGTACTCGGTGATCTACTCCCGGGCCCTGCCGGACGCCCGCGACGGCCTCAAACCGGTGCACCGCCGCATCGTCTACCAGATGAACGAGATGGGCCTGCGCCCCGACCGCGGCTATGTGAAGTGCGCCCGCGTGGTCGGCGAGGTCATGGGCAAGCTGCACCCGCACGGCGACGCGTCGATCTACGACGCCCTGGTGCGCATGGCCCAGCCCTTCTCCATGCGCGTCCCGCTGGTCGACGGCCACGGCAACTTCGGCTCGCTGGGCAACGACGACCCGCCCGCCGCCATGCGGTACACCGAGTGCCGGATGACCGAGGCCACGAGCCTGATGACGGAGTCCATCGACGAGGACACCGTCGACTTCCAGCCCAACTACGACGGCCAGGAGCGCGAGCCGGTGGCGCTGCCCGCCGCCTTCCCGAACCTGCTGGTCAACGGCGCCTCGGGCATCGCCGTCGGCATGGCCACGAACATGCCGCCGCACAACCTGCGCGAGGTGATCGCGGCCGCCCGCCACCTGATCCGGTACCCGAACGCCGATCTCGACGCCCTGATGAAGCACGTCCCGGGCCCCGACCTGCCCACCGGCGGCCGGATCGTCGGCCTGTCCGGCATCCGGGACGCCTACGAGACGGGCCGCGGCACGTTCAAGATCCGCGCCACGGTCTCGGTGGAGAACGTCACCGCGCGCCGCAAGGGCCTCGTCGTCACCGAACTGCCCTTCACGGTCGGCCCCGAGAAGGTCATCGCCAAGATCAAGGACCTGGTCGGCTCGAAGAAGCTCCAGGGCATCGCCGACGTCAAGGACCTCACCGACCGGGAGCACGGCCTGCGCCTGGTCATCGAGATCAAGAACGGCTTCGTGCCGGAGGCCGTCCTGGAGCAGCTCTACAAGCTGACGCCGATGGAGGAGTCCTTCGGCATCAACAACGTCGCCCTGGTGGACGGCCAGCCGCTCACGCTGGGCCTGAAGGAACTCCTGGAGGTCTACCTCGACCACCGCTTCGACGTCGTCCGCCGCCGCTCCGAGTTCCGCCGCGGCAAGAAGCGCGACCGCCTGCACCTGGTCCAGGGCCTGCTCACGGCCCTGCTGGACATCGACGAGGTCATCCGCCTCATCCGCTCCAGCGAGAACTCCGCACAGGCCAAGCAGCGCCTGATGGAGCGTTTCTCCCTGAGCGAGATCCAGACCCAGTACATCCTGGACACGCCGCTGCGCCGCCTGACCAAGTACGACCGCGTCGAGCTGGAGGCGGAGCAGGACCGGCTCACCGAGGAGATCGAGGAACTGACCCGGATCCTCGAGTCCGACACGGAGCTGCGCAAGCTGGTCTCCTCCGAACTGGCCGCGGTGGCGAAGAAGTTCGGCACCGACCGCCGTACGGTGCTGCTGGAGTCGTCGGACACCCCGGTCGCCGTGCCGCTGCAGGTGGCGGACGACCCGTGCCGGGTGCTGCTGTCCTCCACGGGCCTGCTGGCCCGTACGGCGAACGCCGACCCCTTCCCCGCGGACGCCCGCGCCAAGCGCGTCAAGCACGACGTGATCGTCTCGGCGGTGCCGGCCACGGCCCGCGGCGAGATCGGTGTGGTGACCTCGGCCGGCCGTCTGCTCCGCCTGAACGTGATCGACCTCCCCCAGCTCCCGGAGACGACAACGACGCCGAACCTCTCGGGAGGTGCGCCGCTCGCGGAGTTCGTCTCCCTCCAGGACGACGAGACGGTGGTCTGCCTGACCACGCTCGACGAGTCCTCGCCGGGCCTGGCGCTCGGCACCGAGCAGGGCGTGGTCAAGCGCGTGGTGCCCGACTACCCGGCCAACAAGGAGGAGCTGGAGGTCATCACGCTCAAGGAGGGCGACCGGATCGTCGGCGCGGTGGAACTGCGCACCGGCGAGGAGGACCTGGTCTTCATCACGGACGACGCGCAGCTGCTGCGCTTCCAGGCCTCGCAGGTCCGGCCCCAGGGCCGTCCGGCGGGCGGCGTGGCGGGCATCAAGCTGACCGACGGCGCGAGGGTGATCTCCTTCACGGCCGTCGACCCGGCCGCCGACGCGGTGGTGTTCACGGTCGCGGGCTCGCGCGGCACGCTGGACGACTCCGTGCAGACCACGGCCAAGCTGACCCCGTTCGACCAGTTCCCGCGCAAGGGCCGCGCCACCGGCGGCGTCCGCTGCCAGCGGTTCCTGAAGGGCGAGGACTGCCTGGCCCTGGCCTGGGCGGGCGCCGCCCCGGCCCGCGCCGCCCAGAAGAACGGCTCCCCGGCCGAACTGCCGGAACTCGATCCGCGCCGCGACGGCTCGGGCGTGTCCCTGCCGAAGACGGTGGCGGTGGTGGCGGGGCCCGCCTGAGCCGGGAGGGCTTCGCGGGGCCGGGGTCCCGGGCACGGGGCCCCGGTCGCCGGGAGCCTGGACGCGGGTCCCGGCCGCCGGGGTCCCGTGGCCGGGGCCCGGCTCGCCCTAGTGACTCCGCTCGTCGGGATCCTGGTGGCAGGGGTCCAGGTCCTCGGGATCCTCGTCGTAGGGATCCAGGTCCTCGGGATCCCGCTCACCGGGGTCCCACGCCTCGGGGTCCCGATGACCGGGATCCTGTTCCCGCCCCTCGGGGTCCCGGTCCCGCTCGCGCTCCTCGGGATCCTGGACGAAGCGCAGGACGCCCCACATGCCGTGCTCGTCGGCGTGCGAGGTCTCGTTCCTGCACGCCTCCAGCTCCTTGCCGAGGGCCGGCGCGTCGATGCCGGAGCCGATGAGGACCAACTGCGTGAGGCGTTCGCCGCCGGGCGCCCACGGCTCCGGGTAGAAGCGCAGGAACCGGCCCACGGCGTGGATCGCGTACCGGTTCCGGGGGTCGTACGGACCGAAGTCGACGTACCCCTTGATCCGGTACAGCCCCTCGGGCCGGCTGTCGAGGAACGCCATCAGTCGCCGCGGGTCGAGAGGCGCCGCGGAGACGAAGGACACGCTGTCGTAGGCGGTGTGCAGGTGCCCGGCGTGACCGTCCGCGCCCTCGTCCCGACCGTGGTCGTGCAGGTCGTCGAAGGACAGCTGCCCGACCCGCTCCTCGCTCGGCCTGCAGTCGAAGAGGAACTCGGGGTCGATGCGGCCGTAGGCGGCCGGCACCACGGCGGCCCGGTCGGCGAGGGACCGCACGAGGCCGAGCACGCGCTCGCCGTCCGCCGCCCGGTCGAGCTTGTTGACCACCACGAGGTCGGCCAGGGCGAGGTGCCGGTCGATCTCGGGGTGCTTCGCCCGGGTGTCGTCGAACTCCGCGGCGTCGACGACCTCGACGAGCCCGCCGTACACGACCCCCGGATGCTCGCTGGCGAGCACCATGCGCACGAGTTCCCGCGGCTCGGCGAGCCCGCTGGCCTCGATGACGATGACGTCGACGCCGGTGGCGGGCCGCGCGAGCCGCTCCAGGTACAGGTCGAGC
Source organism: Streptomyces glaucus (assembly GCF_039533365.1). Lineage (NCBI taxonomy): Bacteria > Bacillati > Actinomycetota > Actinomycetes > Kitasatosporales > Streptomycetaceae > Streptomyces > Streptomyces glaucus. The sequence goes on along the minus strand of NZ_BAAATK010000012.1, from coordinate 42,287 downwards.
TCACCGACGTCGACGGCGCAGCACAGGCAGCCGTTGCCCAGGGAGACGGTGGAGTCGCCGAGCGCGCCCGCCACCGCCATCGCGTCGATCTCGATGGCGCCGAAGTCGTTGACGACGACGCCGATCCGGCTGCCGCCGCTGTGGTGGAGGAGGTGGTTCAGCAGAGTCGTCTTCCCGGAGCCGAGGAATCCGGCGAGCACGACGACCGGGATCTGCCGCGGCCCCGGGTGCGCCCCCGTACCGGCACCGGCGCTCGGACCCGGTCCCGCGGCCGGAGCCGGATCCCCTGCCGGAGCCGGCCCCTCGTCCGGCCTCGGATCATCCGGCCTCGGACTCGGGGCCGGGCCTGGGCCCGGGCTCGGGCCGGCGCTCTGAGTCGGGCTCGGCTGGCTCACTGTGCGACCTCTCTCACGCCGTCGCGCACACCGGTGCGTGCCCGGCGTACCTGGGGAACGGAATGCCGACCCAGGATACGAGCGGGGAGAAACCCCGTGGCGTGGACGATCGCCGGCGACGCTCGCGGGGCACACCCCGCCGCCGTCCTGGCGCTCGTCGCGCCCGCCGCCTCGCCCCGGGTGCCCCACGGCGAGCGGGACGGTCCCGCCGTCGCTCGTGCGGCGGGCCGGCCGCCCACGCCCCGGAGGAGTGCGGGGAGCGGCCGCTGCGCATACGCCCGAGCGGCCGGTACGCGGGGGCCCGGGCCCCCGCTGCCCCTGCCGGAGCAGCGACCGGGCGCGGCTGGAGAGCGCCCGGCTCACATCAGGTTAGGCTCACCTTCGTGAGTACGTGCTCAACCGTCTCCCTGGACCTCGACGAGCCCCTCGCGGGAACCGCGGCCACCGCGCGGACCTGGCTGCTGCTGGAACAGCCCGGTCCCTGGGGCGCCAAGGCGCTCACCGCCAGCCACCTGGATCCCGCGCTGGGCCGTGCCCTGGAGGCGGCCGCGAAGGGCACGGGCGTACGCATCGCGCTCATCCGCCGCCCCGGACGGCACGCCGACTGCGGCGCGCCCGCCGAACGCCGGGTGTACGCGGCCCACACCGTCGCGGGAAACGCGTGGCTGCACGGCGCCACCGTCACCGACCCCGGGCGCCTGCTCGACCTCGACTTCGCCGCCCTCGGCAGCGGCGATCACCAGACCTTCGGCTCGGTGCTCCGCGGCGCGCCCCACACGGGCGATCCGCTCGCCCTCGTCTGCACCAACGGCAAGCGCGACCGCTGCTGCGCCCTCCTCGGCCGCCCCCTGGCGGCCGAACTCGCCGCCTCCGGGTTCCAGGGCGTCTGGGAGGTCACCCATCTGGGTGGTCACCGTTTCTCGCCGACGCTGCTCGTCCTGCCGTACGGATACGCCTACGGCCGGGTCGGGGCCCCGGCCGTCAAGGAGATCCTGCACGGAGTGCGGGAGGGGCGGATCGTCGTGGCGGGATGCCGCGGGAACTCGGCCTGGGAACGCCCCGGCCAGGCGGCCGAACTGGCCGTGCGCACGGCCTCGGGCGAGGACGGGGCGGAGACGCTGGGCGTGGTGCGGACGGACGGCGCGGCCCCCCGCTGGGAGGTGACCGTCGCCCACACCGACGGGCGCCACTGGCGGGTCGTGGTGGCCCAGGGCCGGCCCCGGCCGCCCCGCCCGGAGAGCTGCGGCGCGTCGGTGCTGGGCTCACCGGCGCGGATGGACGTGGTGGAGGTGCGCGAGCTCGCGGTGGCGACGGCGCTGGCGAGCTGACCGCGAGGACTTCCCGGCCGGCCCGGCCTCCCGCTCGCACCGCTTCCCCCTGCGTCTCCCCGAGCCGCTTCCCGCTCCCCCGCCGCGGTTTCCCGCTCGCCCCGCCGCCCGGCCCGGCGACCGGGAAGGCCGGCGACCGGGAGATCCGCGCCACACCCCGTCACAGCGGCTGGACACCCCCACGTACCGTCATGGGCATGAGCCCCACTCCCCCCGCACGCCGCCTGCGCCTCGGCCTGCCGCGGCGGATGTTCTCGCAGGTGCTGCTGATGCAGGTGGCGATCGCCGCGGGAGTCGCGGTGCTCGCGACCGGGTTGTTCCTCGCGCCGCTCGGCGACCAGCTGGACGACCAGGCGATGCGCCGGGCCCTGGCGATCGCGCAGACCACCGCGCAGCAGCCGCGGCTCGCGGAGGACCTGCGCAGCACCCCTCCGACGCCGTCCGGACCGGTGCAACGGGAGGCGGAACGGATCCGGAGGGCCACCGGGGCGGAGTACGTCGTGGTCATGGACCGGCGGGGGGTGCGCTGGTCGCACACCGACCCGCGGCAGATCGGCGGCGTCGTGTCGACCGATCCCAGCCGGGCCCTGTCCGGCCGGGAGGTCATGGCCATCGACGACGGCACCCTGGGCCGCACCGCCCGCGGCAAGGTGCCGCTGCGCGACAGCACCGGCACCATCGTCGGGGCGGTGTCGGTCGGCATCGCGTACGACAGCGTCCGGGCACGCCTGATCCACGCGATCCCCGAGCTCCTCGCATACGCCGGGGGCGCCCTGGCCGTCGGTGCGCTGGCCGCCTGGCTCGTCTCGCGCCGGGTCCAGCGGCAGACCCGCGACCTGGCCTTCTCCGACATCGCGGCGCTGCTCGCGGAGCGCGAGGCGATGCTGCACGGCATCCGGGAGGGCGTCGTCGCCCTCGACCGCGCCGGCCGCATCCGCCTCCTCAACGACGAGGCGCAGCGCCTGCTGGAGCTGGGGGACGAGGCCCTCGGCCGGTCTCCGGACGAGGCGCTCGGCGGGGGGCGCACGGCCGACGTCCTGGCCGGCCGGGTGACGGGCACCGATCTGCTCATGGTCCGCGGCCAGCGCGTCCTGGTCGCCAACCGGATGCCCACCGGCGACGGCGGCGCCGTCGCCACCCTGCGCGACCGTACCGAGCTGGAGCAGCTGGGCCGGGAGCTGGACTCGACGCGCGGCCTGATCGACGCCCTGCGTGCCCAGGACCACGAGCACGCCAACCGCATGCACACGCTGCTGGGGCTGCTCGAACTGGAGCTGTACGACGACGCGGCGGAATTCGTCGGGGAGGTGGTCGGCGACCACCGGGCCACCGCCGAACAGATCACCGAGAAGATCCAGGACCCGCTTCTCGCCGCGCTGCTGGTGGGCAAGGCCACGGTCGCGGCCGAGCGCGGCGTCGCCCTGCGCGTCTCGGACCGGACCCGGCTCCCGGACCTCCTGATCGACTCCAGGGGGCTCGTCACGATCGTCGGCAACCTCGTGGACAACGCGCTCGACGCCGCCGCGGGCACGCCGCACGCGCGCGTGGAGGTCGAACTGCGGGCCGAGGGGCGGACCGCGATCCTCCGGGTGCGCGACACAGGGCCCGGAATTCCGGTGGACCGACGCGAGTTGGTCTTCACGGAGGGCTGGTCCACCAAGACGCCGCCCGCACACCGCCGGCGCGGCCTCGGGCTCTCCCTGGTGCGCAGGCTCGCCGAGCGGCAGGGCGGCAGCGTGACGGCCGGCGAGGCGCACGGCGGGGGCGCGGAGTTCACCGTCGTCCTGCCGGAGGCGCTGACCGAGCCGGATCCGGTACCCGTCCCCACCGTGCCGCCGGCCGCGCGGGCCGTCACCGAGGAGGAGTCGCGATGATCGAGGTCCTGGTCGTGGACGACGACACTCGGGTCGCCCGGGTCAACACGGCCTACGTCGAGAAGGTGCCGGGTTTCCACGTCGCCGCCGAGGCCCACAGCGCGGCGGAGGCGCTGCACAGGCTGGAGACGCTGCCCGGCCTGGACCTGGTCCTGATGGATCACTACCTGCCCGACGAGACGGGACTGGCGGTCGTCCAGGAGATGCGCCGGCGCGGCCACCAGGCCGACGTGATCATGGTGACGGCGGCGCGGGACGTGTCCACCGTCCAGGCGGCGATGCGGCACGGTGCTCTGCAGTACCTGGTCAAACCGTTCGCCTTCGCGGGTCTGCGCGCCAAGCTGGAGGCGTACGCGGAGCTGCGCCGCACCCTCGACGGCGGCGGCGAGGCCGAACAGGCCGAGGTGGACCGCATCTTCGGCGCCCTGTCCACGCCGTCGGAACCGGAGCTGCCCAAGGGGCACTCCCCCACCACGGCGGAGCTGGTGCGGCAGTCCCTGATGAACGCCGACGGCCCGCTGTCCGCCCAGGAGATCGCCGAGCGGACCGGGGTGAGCCGTCAGACCGCCCAGCGCTATCTGAAGCTCCTGGAGCGCACGGGACGGGCCGTACTGACCCTCAGGTACGGCGAAGCGGGCCGCCCGGAGCACCGTTACGTGTGGGCGACCCGCGCCTGAGGCACGGCCCGTGGAGGCGGGGGAAAGGACCATTCCCGGGCTCTTCGTGCGGATGCCGGCCGCCTGCGGCCGCGTGGCCCCCGCCGGGTACGGCTCACCCGGTCCGGCCCCGGCCCCACGATGCCGGAGCTGAGCGCCTTGAGCGCCCCGCCGGGATCCCGGCGCGGGTGCGGGGCGTCACGCCGGGCCCGCGGCCCCGGCCCGTACCGGGCAGGCCCCGGGACCGGGGCCCGCCGGCCGACGCCCGGACCCGGTGCGGCGCCTACGCGTCGATACGCGACCGGTCCAGCGTCGCCGCCGAATTGGAGATGAACTCCTTGCGGGGAGCGACCTCGTTGCCCATCAGCAGGTCGAAGATCTGTTCCGCGGCTTCCAGGTCGGTGAGGTTGATCCGGCGCAGTGTGCGGTGGCGCGGGTCCATGGTCGTCTCGGCCAGCTGGTCGGCGTCCATCTCGCCGAGGCCCTTGTAGCGCTGGATGGAGTCCTTGTAACGGATGCCCTTGCTCTGGAACTCCATGAGCTTGTCCCGCAGCTCACGGTCGGAGTACGTGTAGACGTACTTGTCCTGCCCCCTCTTCGGCTGGACGATCTCGATGCGGTGCAGCGGCGGGACCGCGGCGAACACCCGGCCCGCCTCGACCATGGGCCGCATGTAGCGGTGGAACAGCGTCAGCAGCAGCGTGCGGATGTGGGAGCCGTCCACGTCGGCGTCGGTCATCATGATGATCTTGCCGTAGCGGGCCTGGTCGATGTCGAAGGTCCGGCCGGACCCGGCTCCTATGACCTGGATGATCGCACCGCACTCGGCGTTCTTCAGCATGTCCGTCACGGACGACTTCTGGACGTTGAGGATCTTGCCGCGGATCGGCAGCAGCGCCTGGAACTCGGAGTTCCGGGCGAGCTTCGCCGTACCCAGCGCGGAGTCGCCCTCGACGATGAACAGTTCGCTGCGCTCGACGTCGTCGCTACGGCAGTCGGCTAGCTTGGCGGGCAGCGAGGAGGACTCCAGGGCCGTCTTGCGGCGCTGCGCGTCCTTGTGCTGACGGGCGGCGATGCGGGTGCGGGCCGCGGCGACGGCCTTCTCCAGGACGACGCGGGCCTGCTGGGCGGCGTCGCGCTTGGTGGACGTCAGGAACGCCTTGAGTTCCTTGGTGACGACGTTGTTCACGATGCGGCGGGCCGCCGAGGTGCCGAGCACCTCCTTGGTCTGGCCCTCGAACTGCGGCTCGGCGAGGCGGACCGTGACGACGGCGGTGAGCCCTTCCAGGGCGTCGTCCTTGACGATGTCGTCCTCGGCGACACGCAGCATCTTCTTGGCGCGCAGCACCTCGTTCATCGTCTTCGTGACGGCCTGCTCGAAGCCCGCGACGTGGGTGCCGCCCTTGGGGGTGGCGATGATGTTGACGAAGGACCGGACCGTCGTGTCGTAGCCGGTCCCCCAGCGCAGCGCGACGTCGACGCCGAGCTCGCGCGTGACCTCGGTGGGCGTCATCTGGCCGCGCTCGTCCAGGACGGGGACCGTCTCCTTGAAGGTGCCCTGCCCGGTGAAGCGCAGGACGTCGCAGATGGGCCGGTCGCTCGCCAGGAACTCGCAGAACTCGCTGATGCCGCCGTCGAAGCGGAAGGACTCCTCACCCTTGCTGCCGCCCTCGCCGAGACCGAACTCGTCACGGACGACGATGGTCAGCCCGGGCACCAGGAAGGCGGTCTGGCGGGCGCGCTGGTGCAGCGTCTCCAGGGAGAGCTTGGCGTCCTTGAGGAAGATCTGGCGGTCGGCCCAGTACCGCACGCGCGTGCCGGTGCGGTTCTTCGGGATCTTCTTGGTCCTGCGCAGCCCGCTCCTGGCCTCGAACCTGGCGTCCGGGTCCAGCGCGGCGAAGGTGCCGGGGACGCCGCGCCGGAAGCTGATGGCGTGGGTGTGGCCGCCGCGGTCCACCTCGACGTCCAGCCGGGCGGACAGGGCGTTCACCACGGAGGCGCCGACGCCGTGCAGACCGCCGGAGGCGGCGTACGAGCCGCCGCCGAACTTGCCGCCGGCGTGCAGCTTGGTCATGACGACCTCGACGCCGGACAGGCCGGTCTTGGGCTCGACGTCGACCGGGATGCCACGGCCGTTGTCCCGGACCTCGACCGATCCGTCGTCGTGCAGGATCACCTCGATGTGATCGCAGTAGCCGCCGAGGGCCTCGTCCACGGAGTTGTCGATGATCTCCCAGAGGCAGTGCATCAGACCGCGGCTGTCGGTCGAGCCGATGTACATGCCCGGACGCTTCCGCACGGCCTCGAGCCCCTCGAGGACGAGCAGGTGCCGCGCGGTGTAGTTGGAACCGTCCCGGTCTGCTCCTGCCAGCAGCGCTGTGGACGGCACGGACGTGTCGGCGGTCACGCGGTTCGCTCCTCGCTGAATTTCAGATGGGGCCCCTGTGGGCAAGGGCGCGGCGTCGTTCACCGGTCAGAGGGTACCGAGGCCTGGTAGAGCCGTTGTAACGCCACCCTCGACGGGGACTCAGACTAGTCCAGGATCGCATACCTGTTCGATACCTCGATGGGGTGAAGCACACATCACGTTCCTTTCGAGGCATGAACCATTTAGGCTCCGGGCACGTCCTCATGAACAACCGGCAACCCGGCCGGGAGGACCGACCACTGACCGAACGCGCGAACCCGTACGACACAGAGACACGCAATACGGCACATTCGCCGCCAACCGGCAGCGCCCAGCCGCCTCGTGAAGATTTTTTCAAGGAAAAGCCTCGAGCGGGAACGTTTTGGGGCTGGTTGGATGTTGACCCTGGTACGACAGCTCGTCGAGCTAGAGAAGAGGCGACGTGACTACTGTTCTGACTTCCGCAAGCCCGCTGACGGCCGCTGATCGCTGCGACCGCTGCGGCGCCCAGGCATACCTGCGCGTCGTCCTGCCGAGCGGCGGAGAACTGCTCTTCTGCGCCCATCACGGCCGCAAGTTCGAGCCGGAACTCAAGAAGATCGCCGCTGAGATACAGGACGAGACGGAGCGGCTGACGTCCATTCCCGGCACCGCCTCCGACGAAGAGCGCTGACCCTTCCCGTAGGACGACGAGCCAGCCCGGCACAGGCCGGTGGACGGGCGGCCGCCTCCGTTGCCCGGAGGCGGCCGCCCGCACTCGTCATCCCTCACCCGGTCCCTCAGGCTCCGTCGGACATGCTCCCGCCGCCCTGCACAGCGGCCTCCCACCCCAGCGTCCGCACCACGGCGGACACACGCGTATACACCCCGGGACTGCCCGGCCGTCCGCAACCGTTGCCCCAGGAGACGAGGCCGATCAGCTTCCCCCGGGCGACGAGCGGCCCGCCGCTGTCCCCCTGGCAGGCATCGCTGCCGCCGGCCTCCTCCCCGGCACACACCATGCTGTCGGCGCGGTACGTGCCGTCGGCACTGTCCGGATACGCCTTCTCGCAGAACGCGTCGGGCAGCACGCGCACGTGTGCCGCGCGCAGGCCGTCCGCGTAGTCGTCGGCGCCCGTGACGTCCCCCCATCCGTAGACGACGGCCCGCGTCCCGGGCTGGTAGGCGGCATCGCCCGCGGCCGCCATCTCGATGACCGAGCCGGACGGCAGCGGCCCGGCGAGGGTGAGCACGGCGAAGTCCCCGTCGTTGCTGACGTCGTCGTAGGACGGGTTCACCCAGACGGAACGGACGGGGATCTCCTGGCCCTGGTCCGAGAACAGATCCGTACGGCCCGCGACGACCACCAGATCGCGCACTTGCTCCAGCCGGGCCCCCAGGGCTCTCTCGCCGAGGCAGTGGGCCGCGGTGAGCACGGTGGTCGGCCCGACGGCCACTCCGCCGCAGAACTGCCCCGCCCGGGTACCCCCGAACTGGCTACGGCTGGACAGCGCCACGGTCCAGGGACTTCGGGACACGTCCACCGGGAAACCCCCGACGACGAGGCTGTCGGCGGGTGCGGCGGCGGACGTGAGCGGTATCACGGCCGACACGGCCGCCAGGACCAGCGGCCGGGCCAGGGCCCGGGCAAGGACGCGACGCATACGGGCTCCTCACACTGAGATGGTCGTCGACAACCCAGCGTGATTCCGTCCAGCGCACTCCGCATCCGCGCGGCGGCACGAAAACCCGCCCCCTGACACCTTCCGTTCCCGTCGCGGCATCCCGGTCCAGGGGATGCCGCGACGGACCCCGGGATCCGGGAGATCCGGACGGCGGCTTCGGGGCCGGAAAGGCTGCCGCGTGAGCGGGGCGCGTGCTCCCGGCTCATGCAGCGGAGCGGCCGACGAAGAGGCGTACCGGATCGTCGGCATCGAGGAGAGGACCGGCCGGCGGCGCGTGACGGCCGTGAGCCGGCCCGCGCCCTGCACACCGGTCGCCGCGCTCCATCCCGATGATCACCGCCCGGTGAGCGGCCCGCCGGGGTCGCGGACCGGGCCGGACCCGGGCGCGGGGAGGGTGACCCCGCCATCGGCGGGCAAGGACGAGAAGCCGCCCATCGCCGCTGGTCGGGGACGCGCTCCGTCACGTCGTGCTCCTGCACCTGTGCGGCGGTCACGGCGCCCGGAAGCGTCCGGAACGCGCACCGGTCACCGCGGTCGGACTCCGCCGTCCCGTCCAGGCGCTTCCCTGGCCCGGGACCGGGAAGGGGAGATGGGCGCTCGCGGCATGTCCACCGTCACCACCGGCGTCCCCGCCCCCTTCCGCGATCCGGCCGACTCCGGCGGCGCGGTCCGCACGAGAACGCCGGCGGCCTGCTCCGGCAGTCCTTCCCCGAGGGCGCCGGCTCGCCGGTCCGCGCCGGGGGCATCCGGGCCTCGCCGCCGGCCTCAACGGCCGCTCACGCGAAACGCCCGGCTGGGATCTCCCAGCCGGGCGTTTCGCGTGGACCTCTCGCGGCCCGAGCGACACGGCCATGTGCTGCGCCGGCCTCGGGAACACCCACCAGGGGCGAGCCTTCCCGGCCGGTACGGCCGGACCTAGTCGAGGTAGTCGCGCAGCACCTGGGAACGCGACGGGTGGCGCAGTTTCGACATGGTCTTGGACTCGATCTGGCGGATGCGCTCGCGCGTGACGCCGTACACCTTGCCGATCTCGTCGAGGGTCTTCGGCTGACCATCGGTGAGACCGAAACGCATGGAGACGACGCCCGCCTCGCGCTCGGAGAGCGTGTCGAGGACGGAGTGCAGCTGCTCCTGCAGCAGCGTGAAGCTGACCGCGTCGGCCGGAACGACCGCCTCGGAGTCCTCGATGAGGTCACCGAACTCGCTGTCGCCGTCCTCACCCAGCGGGGTGTGCAGCGAGATGGGCTCCCGGCCGTACTTCTGGACCTCGATGACCTTCTCCGGGGTCATGTCGAGCTCCTTGGCCAGCTCCTCCGGGGTGGGCTCGCGGCCGAGGTCCTGGAGCATCTGGCGCTGCACGCGCGCGAGCTTGTTGATGACCTCGACCATGTGCACCGGGATGCGGATGGTGCGGGCCTGGTCGGCCATCGCGCGGGTGATCGCCTGACGGATCCACCAGGTGGCGTAGGTGGAGAACTTGTAGCCCTTGGTGTAGTCGAACTTCTCGACCGCGCGGATCAGACCGAGGTTGCCCTCCTGGATGAGGTCCAGGAAGAGCATGCCGCGGCCGGTGTAGCGCTTGGCCAGGGAGACCACCAGGCGGAGGTTGGCCTCCAGGAGGTGGTTCTTGGCCCGGCGGCCGTCCTCGGCGATGATCTCCAGCTCGCGCTTGAGCTTCGGCGCCAGCTTGTCGGAGTTGGCCAGCTTGTCCTCGGCGAACAGGCCCGCCTCGATGCGCTTGGCCAGCTCGACCTCCTGCTCGGCGTTGAGCAGGGGGACCTTGCCGATCTGCTTGAGGTAGTCCTTGACCGGGTCGGCGGTGGCTCCGGCCGCGGCGACCTGCTGCGCGGGCGCGTCGTCCTCGTCCTCGTCGGACAGCACGAAGCCGGCGCTCTCGGCGCCCTCGGGCTCGTCCACGACCTTGGCGTCCTCGAGGACCTCGTCGTCGAGCAGCTCGACGTCGTCCTTCTTGGCGGTGGTCTTCTTGGCCGCCGTCTTCTTGGTCGCGGTGGTCTTCTTCGCGACCGCCTTCTTGGCGGTCGTCTTCTTGGCAGCCGCCTTCTTGGCAGGCGCCTCTTCCTCGGCGGCGGCAGCGGTGCCGGCGGCGGGCGCCGGGGTGGCGGTGGCGGTGGCCTTCCTGGTGGTCACCGTCTTCGCCGCGACCGTCTTGGCGGCGGTGCGCTTCGCGGGGCTCTTCGCTGCGACGCTCTTGCGGGTGCGCTTGGGCTCTGCGGCACTGACCATCAGCGTCACACCCTCTTCCTCGAGGATCTGATTGAGGCTGCGCAGTACGTTCTTCCACTGAGTGGCCGGAATCTGGTCAGCTTCGAAGGCCCGACGCACGTCATCGCCGGCGATCTGCCCCTCAGCCTTTCCCCGCTCAATGAGCGCCATGACAGAGACGGACTCGGCGATCTCCGGCGGGAGCGTACGGGATGTGCTGGCCGACACGAACAACCTCTCGGAACGTTGGAAAACGGCTTCCGGCCCCATCCAGGACGGACAGGAGCCGACCGCCGGCTTGGGGATGGGCCGACGGCGCGGGCGGGGGCCGGGAGATGCACAGCGCCATGAACGGCGTCCGTATTCCCTCCGCGGCTGTCACCTCTTAGGTCATCGCGTTGTTCCCACGAGCGTTACGCCTAATCTTCGTGGCCCGAGTCACACCCCGTAAGCGTTCAAAATCGGTCAGATACGGGCAGACACGGTCATCGACAGCTGCGGCCGTCCCACCTCGGCAGTCCTGCGATCCTGTGATCGCGCCGCGTCGCCGGGCTCCGCGGGATCCGTCGCGATCCCGCGGAGCCCGGCGGAGGACGGCCGTCGGGCGAGTGCGGCCACGGGAGGGGGCTGGCGCACTCGGCCGCGCCGCCCGCGGAACGCGGTCAGTGCTCCCGCGGAGCGGGCACCACACGTTCCACCTCGGGGTGGACCGTGAGCAGTTGGCGCATGGCCGCCTCGGCCGCCCCGCCGTCGCCGGCGGCGAGGGCCTCGACGATCCGGCCGTGGTGCGCCAGCGAGGCGTCGCTCGCCCGGTCACAACCCGTGACCGGGCCGCCGGAGACCTGGAGGGCGGCGGACACGATGCCGGAGAGGTGCTCCAGCATGCGGTTGCCCGCGATCTGGATCAGCAGCGCATGGAACTCCATGTCGGCGCGCGAGAAGGTGAGCGCGTCGCCCTGGCCCATGGCGTGCCCCATGATCTCGACCATGTCGGCGAGGCGCTGCTGGACGTCCTCACGTCCGTGTCCCGCGGCGAGGCGCGCGGCGAGCGGCTCGATCGTCCAGCGCAGCTCGCTCAGCTCACGGCGCTGGTCGTCACGCTGCGGCCCGAAGGCCCGCCACTCGATGATGTCGGGATCGAGAAGGTTCCAGTCGCTGACGGGCCGCACCCGCGTACCGACGTTCGGGCGGGCGCTGACCAGCCCTTTGGCTTCCAGGACGCGGAGCGACTCGCGGACGACGGTGCGGGACACCTCGAAGCGCTGTCCGATCTCCTCGGGCACCAGCGGCCGGTCGGCGCCCAGGTCACCGGAAACGATCATTTGACCCAGCTGCTGTACGAGTTGGCCGTGCAGCCCGCGTCCGCGGTTGCCCGCGGCACGTCGGCCCACACGGCCCAGCTCGGGGTCCGCGCCCTCCCAGGCGGCGGGTCCGACGCGGTCGGCGACGGACGCCTCGGCGTAGGGGTAGCGGTCGAGTTCGCCCGGGCTCGCGAGGCCGGAGTCTGCGGAGCGGGCGGCGGTCATCATGGTGTGCGCAAGGGTACTCACGGATCCTTTGTCGGCGCCGTCTCCAATTCCCTTGAGTTCTTTGGTGAAAAGCACACGAAAGGGTGATCGCTCACCTCGTCGCAATTGACGCCTTATCGGAAAGAAATGAGTCTCTCGCCGGGGAGTTGCGATCACTTAAAGGAAACAAATTGACACAGAGAGTCATCATCGAACTCTGTCGCGCAGAGCGGTGAGCAGATACGCACAGAGCAGTGCGGCCAGTGACAACATCAGCGCACTGCCCACGGGTTGGGCGATCACCCGCAGCGCGGCGGACAGGCAGCGCTCCCCTCCGAAGGGCCACTGCGCCAGGAACACTTCCCGCAGCCGCACCGGAAGCCCGGCCGCGGTCCGCGCCGACGGCCCCTCCCAGACCCTGTGCACCAGGGGGACGACGAGCACGGGAACGGCCACCACCGCCGCGAGACCGGCCGTGGTCGACCGGAAGACGCCCGCCGCCAGGACGCCGGCCCAGGCGCAGCCGATCACGAGCCCGACCCAACCCGCGCTCAGGGAAAGCCAGTCGGCGGGAACCCTCACGAGTTCCGGTCCGTAGAAGAGGTAGAGCGCCTCGGCGTCGCAGCCCACCGTGAGGACGGCCAGCACCGCGGCGGTGGCCGCGGAGACGAGGAGCTTGGCGGTCAGCAGCCCCAGCCGACGGGGCACGGTGCCGCGGTCCGCCGCCAGGGCGGGATGGCGGAACTCGTCACCGAAGGAGAGCGCGCCGAGCAGCCCCGCGCCGAGCGCCGCGGGCGGCAGGGGGGCTTCCCGCGGCCACGCGGCGAGCAGGAGCGGCTGCGGTGTGTGCCCGAAGCGGGCCAGGATCACGGCGGTGACGGCGGACACGACCAGCACGGCGGCCGAGACGAGGAATCCCGTGCCGATACCGGTGGCGCGCCGGAATTCGTAGCGCAGGGGGCGGAGCGGGCCGGGGGCGGAGCGCACGGAGACGGGGGGCGGGAGGAAGGACGAGGGCCGGGCGTCGAGGACGTGCGGGGCCGGGACCCGCCCGGGACGGACGGCCGGCAGGTGCGGGTCGCCGGGCGTCCGAGCGCCGTCGGAGGCGGGCGTTTCCGGGACGGCCCGTGGCGCACCGTCGACGGGCCGGGTCTCATCGGCGGACGGGCGGGGTTCACCGGCCGAGGGGCCCTGAGCCCGCAGAGAGGGTCGTGGCTCGTCGGGCGACGGCCCCTGGACCTGGGCGGACGGGCACGGTGCGCCGAGCGGCAGCGCCTGTCTCCCGGCGGACAGGCCCGGATCGCCGGCGCCCGGCCTCCGCTCCTCGGCGGACGGACCCGGTTCGCCGAGGAGCGGATCCCGTTTCGCGGCGGACGGGTCCGCTTCACCGGTGCGTGGCTCCGGGCCCCCGGTGGAGACGTGCCGCACGCCGGTCACCCGTCGCGCGCCGGCGGCCTCCCCCGGCTCCTCGGCCGGCGTACGGCGCGCGCCGGCCGTCCACCGCGGCTCGGGCGACCGGCCGTCCTCCGCATCGGCGGGCGGCGGTTCCACGGGCGGTGCCCCCGCGCCCGGCCCCATGTCCCCGGTCTCGTCGGCCAGTTGATGGACGAGGATGCCGTGGCGGAACGCGGCCTCCCCGACGTCGGCGCAGGTACTGCCGTACACGGAGAGGCGGTTGCCGCCCTCCCGTACGACTTCGACGGAGCGCTGGGCGGCGCGCGCCTCCTTGGCGAGGAGAACGGCGAGGCGTGCGGCGTGCGGGCTGCGCACGGCGACGCGGGGACGCAGCCGGGTACGGGCGAAGTCCGCCGCCTCCTGGTCGGCGACGAGCCTGCCGTGGTCCAGCGTGACGACGCGGTCCGCGGTGCGCGCCGCTTCCCTGGGGTCGGTGGTGGTGAACAGGACCGTGCCGCCCTGGGCCGCGTACGCACGCAGCATGTCGTGCAGCCAGTGGGCCTCGCGGGCCGAGAGCCCGTCGGCCGGATCGTCGAGCACGAGGGTGTGCGGGTCGGCCAGCAGGGCACAGGCCAGGCCGAGGCGGCGGTCCATGCCGCGCGAGAGGGTGCCGAGGCGTTCCTCGCACAGGCTCACCAGGCCGACCGTTTCCAGAACTTCGTCGGCGCGCCGGACCGGAACGCCGACGGCGGCGCACAGCAGGCGCAGATGACCGCGTACCGTGCGGGCCGGGTGTCCCGGCAGATCGCCCAGCAGCACGCCGACTTCGCGCGCGGGGTGGGCGATGCGGTGCAGGGGACGGCCCCTGAAGTGGGTGACGCCGCGGCCCTGTTGGAGTTCGAGCATGAGTCTGAGCGCCGTCGTCTTGCCCGCGCCCGGTGCTCCGAGCAGTGCGGTGACGCGGCCCGCGGGCGCCTCGAAGGAGACGTCGTCGACGGCGGGGGGAAGCTCTTCGCGGGGGTTGCTGGTCAGTCCGAAGGCCTGGATCATTCGCAGCAAGATAGCGTGCTATGTCCGGTTTTTCGGTCACGCACGGCCCGCTGCGCGCTGGACGACCGGCCATGTCGGGTCCCTGCGCCGTTCGCCGTCCGGGGCGGGCCACGCCGTACGCGGACGTCGGTGCCGGCGGGTGTGCACGGCCGCGCCCGCGCCGCCCGAGCCCCGTACCGGAAGCAGTCTCCCGGGCCCCGGGACGCAGGCCCGGCGTCACACCTCGGGGCGCAACATCGGGGGGTTGAGCAGCGTGGCGCCACCGGCGCGGAAGAGCTGAGCGGGGCGGCCGCCCTGGCGGGTGGTCGTACCGCCGGTGGGGACGAGGAAGCCCGGCGTGCCCGTCACCTTGCGGTGGAAGTTGCGCGGGTCGAGGGCGACGCCCCATACCGCCTCGTAGACGCGGCGCAGTTCGCCGACGGTGAATTCGGGCGGGCAGAACGCCGTGGCCAGCGACGAGTACTCGATCTTGGACCGGGCCCGCTCCACCCCGTCGGCCAGGATCCGGGCGTGGTCGAAGGCGAGCGGCGCCACCGGCTCGCCGTCGCGCCCGTACCCGCCCTGCTGCAGCAGTTCCTCGACCGGCGCCCAGCGCGCGTTGCTGGCGTCGCCGCCGGCCCGTGGGGCGGGCAGGTCGGGGGCGAGGACGAGGTGGGCGACGCTGACCACGCGCATCCGGGGGTCGCGTCCGGGGTCGCCGTACGTCGCCAGCTGCTCCAGGTGGGCACCGTTGTCCTGAGCGGGGACGGACGGGTCGTGGACGCTCAGCCCGGTCTCCTCGGCCAGCTCGCGCGCCGCCGCCTGTGCCAGGTCCTCGTCGGCCCGGACGAAACCACCGGGCAGAGCCCAGCGCCCCTGGAACGGCGGTTCGCCCCTGCGGACCGCCAGCGCGCACAGGGAATGGCGGCGTACGGTCAGCACGACCAGGTCCACGGTGACGGCGAAGGGCGGAAAGGCTGACGGGTCGTAGGGCATGCGGCGATCATAGTCGTCTGCCTGACGATAAACACTCCCTTCACCGGCCGCACCGGCAGTTGATCGTTTTCGGTCGGGAAGGGGTCCCGTCACCTGCTTCCGTTTGTCATGCGATGCCGTGTTCTGCCAGGTCATCCGCCCAGTTGCAGTCCGTCGGCGGCCTCCTCGACCAGTGCGAGGCCGAGGCGGCTGACCCGGACGGAGAAGGGGGCTTCCGCGACGCGCAGCCCGGTGAGGGCGATCTCGCCCAGGGGAGCGCTGCGCACGGGCCGCAGTGCGACCGTCCCGGAAGGGACGTCGGGGCGGATCCCCGCGAGGCTGGTGACCAGCAGGACGGCGGCGGCCGCCGCCGTGGCCGCGGGACGGCAGGCCGCCGGGTGCGGCAGGGGCGCGCTCCCCTCCGTGCGCTGTTCCCCCGCGTACATCTCGGGCAGCCGGTGGCCGAAGGTCCCGGCCGCCGCCAGTACGCCCCGCAGCAGCGCACTCGCCTCCTTCTCGTAGCCGGCTCCGCCCAGGCCCGCGACGGCGATCGCCGTCTCATGGACCCGTACGGCGCCGGCGCGGTGGCCGAAGGGGTTGTATCCGGCTTCCTCGGCGCCGAGTCCGCGCAGGCCCCAGCCCGAGTCCATGACCGGACTCGCGAGGAGCCGGGCCAGTTGTCCGGTCCGCGCCTTGTCGAGGAGCCCGGGCGCCCGCGTTCCCCCGCCCAGCAGGCCGGTGTCGAGGAGGTGGACCGCGGCCGCGCCCAGGTACGGGACGAGGCGCCCGTCCGGGGTCCGGGCAGCCGCGGGCCGGCCGCCTGCCGGACCGTCGATCCAGAACTCCTCCCGGAACGCCGTCCGCAGTTCCTCGGCCCACTCCCTCAGCGCGGCGCCGCCCGGCCTGCCGCAGGCGTCGAGCAGATCGGCGCCGAGCAGTGCGGCACGGTGGGCGTGGGCCTGGGTCTCGCAGCGGAGGGGGCCGCCGGGCTGCGGGTCCGGCAGATACGTCCCCTGGCCCACGGCCGTCCGCAGCCAGGCCAGACAGCGCTCCGCCGCCGGCAGCAGCTGCTCCGTCTCGTGCTCGGGGAGCCCCCAGCGGCGGGCCTCCGCGAGGAGCACGGGAAAGAGCAGGGTGGCCTCCGTGCCGGTGCAGCCCGGCGGCAGGTGCGGGCCCGCGTCCCGGCGCGGCCCGGGAATCATGCCGAACCGCGGTCCGGGATCGCGGAGTTGGGCGCGGGCCAGGGTGCGCAGGGTGCCCGCGGCCAGGCGGGTGCCGAGGGGCAGCGCCATCCGGGCCGCGGCGAGCGCCTCGGCGGGTGCCAGGCCGCACCGCCAGGGCGCCCCTGCCGCGAGGTGGGTGTCGGCGGGATGTGCGGGATCGCGCAGCAGGAGGGACCGGAGGTCCTCGATGCTGGTCCGCAGGAGCGCGGCGACCGCGGGGTCGTCGCCCGTCGCACGTGCGGCGGCGAGAGGGCCGGTCGCCGTGTGGCCCGCGGCCCGGAGGCGGCCCGCGCCGTCCGGCCGTACGCGCAGCTCCACGCTCGCGCTGCCGCCGGGAGGTATCACGAACTCCCACCGCAGGAGGCCGGCGGAGGCCAGGGCGTCGGCGGGCGGCGGGTCGGCCGTCACGGACGAGCTGCCGGCGGGGCCGGACCAGCGCAGGCCTGAGGCGTGGACGTCGGCGGACAGTTCGGGCCCCGCGGCGCCGGACGCGATCGCGCCCAGTTCGGCCAGGTCCGTGCCGAGGGCCACCTCGACCGGCAGGCGCAGCGGGCGGGGCGCCGAGCTGCGCAGCGTGATCCGTTCCGTGCCGTCCGCGTGCCGGGTGCGCTCGACGACGACGTCCGGATCCGGTCCCGCCGGGGAGGACGCCCGGAGGGTCGCCACGAAGCGGACGCTGTCGGCGGCGGCCATCCTCGCCTGGACCACGAGCGGTTCCCGGCCGGCCACGCGAAGCCGGCACCGGGAGAGCAGGCGCCGGCCTGCCCGGTAGAAGCCCTCCAGTCCCCGCCCGGTCAGCTGACCGTGTTCCGCCGAGATGACCAGGCCCGGAAGGGCGACGCAGATCATGGCGGCGTGGGTGGACGGCAGGTCGCCGAAGCGGCGGGGGGACGGGAGGGCGGCGCCCCGGGGAGGGATGCCGTCGAAAGCGGCACGGAACGGACGCGGGGCCCGGTCGGCGGCCGGAGGCAGGACGGCGCTCGGGGCGGGGGGCCGCGCGGGTCCGCGTGCCGCGGAGCGGCCGGCCGTGGAGGGCGGAGTCGGCTGAGGCATGGGAGTGCTTCCTTCGTGCTCGGTACGCCCCTGGCACGGGCGGCGCCGGCCGGGACCCCGGCGGGACGTGGGCGGTGCGGTGTCACGGCCCGTCCAGGCGTTCCACCACTCAGGTGAACGGGACCGGCCTCCTTCGGGTAACGCCCGCAGCCGTGCGACCGGTCCGGCTGGTCGTTGCGGTACCGTTCGCCGCCGTCGGTTCGCGCAGGCCTCCCGCCGCCCGGGTCCTGGCCGGACAGCGGCGGAGCCGCGGGTCCCGGCGGGCCGGGGACGCGTTGCTCGCCGCCGTACGGTGGCCCGTGGCGACGGCGTCGGCTCCGGAGCCGCTCATTCCTCCCCCGCGGTGCCGTGACCTCCCGCGGGGACTCCTCCCGAACCGGAGCCGTGCCGGCGCACGATCCCCTCCGCGCGCCGGCGGACACGACCGGGACGACTGCCGCCGGCGGGCATGCGCGGACGGGAGGCGGTGGTGCCGTGCTCGCGGCCCCGCGGCTGCGCACGGCCGTCGGCGGTTCCGCTGGAACGCGTACCGCGTCGGCGGCGGGAGGGGGCCTCCTGCACGGGTCCGGCCGCCTCGTGTTCCACCGGGTTCACGGCGTCCTCCCTCCGATCGGGTCCGTCGCTTCCCGCGCGCTCGCGGCCCGCGCCTTCCGCGGGTCCGCGGCCCCCGTTTTCCGCGCGCCCGCGATCCTCGCGTTCCGTGCGCAGGCAGCGGCGGACCGACTCCGGGTCGAGGCCCTCGTTGCAGGCCTGGTGCAGGAGCCGGGCGAAGAGGTAGTCGGGGTCCGCGGCCAGAGCCAGGGCGAGGGCTTCCCGGGCCTCCAGCTCGTCGCCGGTGGACCAGGCGACCCAGCCGGCTAGGGTGAGGGGCGCCGCGGCGTGTTCGCCGTAGGGGCCGACGCAGCGACGGGCCAGCGCCCGCCAGAGCCGGAGGGCGGGACCGGCCTCGTCGCCCTCCATCCACTCCGCCGCGCGGTCGCGGGTGGTGCGGTCCTGCAGGCCGAAGATCAGGGCCGCGGCCTCGTCGTGCCCGATCAGTTCGTCGTCGCGGAGGTCGGCCGTGAGCGTGCCGGAGACGGGCGGCGCCCCGGCGAGGCGGTCCATGATCCGCTCGGCGAGCGCCAGCGTCTCGCCGGACACCTCCGCGCGGCTCGCCTCGTCGAGGATCCTGGGGACCAGCGCCATGCCGGCCGTGTCCAGGGCGGCCTCCTGTTCGAGGGCGGCGGAGGTCTCCCAGGGGAGCAGCCTGACGCGCAGCTCCCGCAGGGTGCCGCGCACCTGGATTCCGGCGTAGGTGGCGGCGGCCGCCAGCACGGAGGTGCCGGGCAGCCCCATCGGCGTTCCCTCGGCCGGGCAGCACGACTCGTTCTCGCAGCAGTACGACCACAGGCGTCCGTCGGAGACGCACAGCGCCTCGACCACCGGCACGTCCAGTGCCCCGCATTCGACGCGCAGCTTCTGGGCCAGGGGCCGCAGTCGTTCCATGACCTGCCGGCCCGACTCGCCCTCGGACGGTTCCTGGCAGACATAGGCGACCATCTGCTCGGGCCGGGCGCCTCTGCGCTCGCTGCCGGTCACCAGGCCGTGGGCCAGCTGCCGGGCCGCGAAGGCCCAGTCGTCGGCGTTGGCGGGGATGCCCAGCCGGGCCCGGCCCCCGAACCGGCCCCGCCCGCCCCGGTCGTGCAGGGCGACCAGGACGATGCTGTCCTCGGGCCGGTATCCGAGCAGGTAGGGCAGGGCGTCGGCGAGTTCGGCCGGGGTGCGCAGGGTGACCTGGTGCTCGGCGCCGCGGCCGTCGTAGGCGGTGCAGGCGAGGTGGTCCGCACATCGGGTGCGCTGGTCGTACCGGGCCGGCGCGGCCCGTTCGCCGGGCGTGGCGGCGCCCGAGGACACCTCGGGCTGCGCGGACCTGTCGCGGGGGCCGGGCCCCTCGGGCCGCTCCGGCCTCCCGCGCCCGGTGATGTCGCCGCTGTCGGTGGGTCCGGTCGTTTCGCTGTGGTTCGTCATGCGCCGACGATCTCGCGGATTGCGAACTTCCGCTTGGCCTGTGGACAACTCCGATCAGGGACACGTCACCCTCGGCCGGTCCCGGGCCGCCCCCGGGCGTCGGCCCGTCCGCCGGGCCGACGCCCCGCGGGGCCACGGGTGCCGCAGCCACCACGGCCGGTCCCGGCAAAGCCGCGGGCGTCGAAGTCCTCCGACCGGCGGCCGGCAAAGCCAGGACGCCCGGCCCTCGCTGTCCGGCGTCGCCCGGACCACCCCGCACCGCTGCCCGCGCTGTCAGTGCCGTCCTGTTGTATGGAACGCATGGAGCACACGAGCAACGCGGATCTCCGGACGGCCGCCGACGCGGTCCTGGCCCGTCTCGTCGGGGACGACACGGCCCGGCTGCGCGAGGACCAGTGGCGGGCGATCGAGGCGCTGGTCGCCGAGCGGCGCCGGGCGCTGGTCGTGCAGCGCACGGGCTGGGGCAAGTCCGCGGTCTACTTCGTGGCGACGTCGTTGCTGCGGGCCCGGGGCAGCGGCCCGACCGTGATCGTCTCGCCGTTGCTCGCGCTGATGCGCAACCAGGTCGGCGCGGCGGCCCGGGCCGGCATCCACGCGCGGACCATCAACTCCTCCAACACCGAGGAGTGGGACGCCGTCCAGGCCGAGGTCGCCGCGGGCGAGGTCGACGTCCTGCTGGTGAGCCCCGAGCGGCTGAACAACCCGGACTTCCGCGACCAGGTGCTGCCCAAGCTCGCCGCGGCGACCGGACTCCTGGTCGTGGACGAGGCCCACTGCATCTCCGACTGGGGCCACGACTTCCGCCCGGACTACCGGCGGCTGCGCACCATGCTCTCGGACCTCCCGCCCGGTGTGCCCGTGCTCGCCACCACCGCCACCGCCAACGCGCGCGTGACCGCCGACGTCGCCGAGCAGCTCGGCACCGGGGGCACGTCGGACGCCCTGGTGCTGCGCGGCCCGCTGGACCGGGAGAGCCTGAGCCTGGGCGTGCTGCGGCTGCCGGACGCCGCCCACCGGCTGGCCTGGCTCGCCGACCACCTCGGTGAGCTGCCGGGTTCCGGGATCGTCTACACGCTCACGGTGGCCGCCGCCGAGGAGGTCACGGCCTTCCTGCGGCGGCGTGGGCACGCCGTCGCCTCCTACACCGGGAAGACCGAGAACGCCGACCGGCAGCAGGCCGAGGACGACCTGCTCGCCAACAGGGTCAAGGCCCTGGTCGCCACCTCCGCCCTCGGCATGGGCTTCGACAAGCCCGACCTGGGCTTCGTCGTGCACCTCGGCTCGCCGTCCTCCCCCATCGCCTACTACCAGCAGGTCGGCCGCGCCGGACGCGGTGTCGAGCACGCGGAGGTGCTCCTGCTGCCGGGGAAGGAGGACGAGGCGATCTGGGAGTACTTCGCCTCGCTGGCCTTCCCCGCGGAGGACCTGGTGCGCCGCACGCTCGACATCCTCGCGCGCGCGGAGGGGCCCATGTCGCTGCCGGCCCTGGAGCCCCTGGTGGAGCTGCGCCGTTCCCGGCTGGAGACCATGCTCAAGGTCCTCGACGTGGACGGAGCGGTCAAGCGGGTCAAGGGCGGCTGGATCGCCACCGGGCAGCCGTGGACGTACGACGCGGAGCGGTACGCCTGGGTCGCGCGGCAGCGGAAGGCCGAACAGGAGGCGATGCGCGCGTACGCGGCGACGACGGGCTGCCGGATGGAGTTCCTGCGGCGGCAGCTCGACGACGAGAGCGCCGGTCCCTGCGGTCGCTGCGACAACTGCGCGGGTCCGCGCTTCACCGCCGGCACGTCCGTCGCCGCGCTCGACGCCGCGCGCGTCGATCTGGGCAGGGCCGGCGTCGAGGTGGAGCCCCGCCGTATGTGGCCGACCGGGCTCCCGGCCGTCGGCGTCGGTCTGAAGGGCCGCATCCCGGCCGGTGAGCAGGCCGCGCCCGGGCGGGCGCTGGGGCGCCTGTCGGACATCGGCTGGGGCAACCGGCTGCGGCCGATGCTCGCGCCCCAGGCGCCGGACGAGCCCGTGCCCGACGATGTGGCGAGGGCGGTGGTGGACGTACTGGCGGACTGGGCCAAGGGCCCCGGCGGCTGGGCCTGCGGGGCCGCGGACGCCCCGCCTCGCCCGGTCGGCGTGGTCACCCTCGCCTCGCGCACCCGGCCGCGGCTGATCCGCTCCCTCGGAGCGCGCATCGCGGAGATCGGCCGGCTGCCGCTGCTGGGCTCCGTCGAGTACGCGGGCGACGTGCCCCGGGCCTCCCGGAGCAACAGCGCCCAGCGGCTGAAGGCGCTCGACGGGGCGCTCGCCGTGCCGCCCGCCCTGGCCTCCGCTCTCGCCGAGCGCCACGGACCGGTTCTCCTCGTGGACGACTACACCGAGACCGGCTGGACCCTCGCGGTGGCGGCCCGTCTGCTCCGCCGCGCCGGCGCCCAGGGGGTGTTGCCGCTGGTGCTGGCCGTACAGGGGTGATCACGTGCCGGTGCCGCGGGCGGTTCCCCGCACCCGTGACGGCCGGGAGGCCCCCCGTCCGTGCCGCCCGTCACCGCGTCCGGGGGCGCGGCCTTGGCCGACCGGCGCCTCCGCGACTCACGGACATGCCGGGCGTGCGGGTCCCGTGCGTCATCCGCGGACTTCCCGAGCAGGGATATAAGACGCGCATCATCCGATAACGGCAGACGGCAGCAATTGCTCGTTGCCGCAATCACGTTCGACAGGAAGAATTGAAGTCCGCTCCCCGCACGACTCGCCCATGATCCGGTAGGGCTTCGCTGCGGTGCGCCCCGGAATCCGATCCCGCCCGCAGTGGGCGCGTAGCCGAAGGGAGGAACGTGACCTTCGGATTCGCTCCGTCCTCGGCGGCATCGTTGTCGTCGTCCGCCGCTTCCGCCACCCGTGTGCTCGAACCGGCGGAGTGGGCCGCCGCCGGCATCCCGCTGCTGCGCAACCCCCGGGAAGTCGTCGGCGGGCTGCACTCCCGGCACCGGCCCAAGCCGCCGACCGTGATCGTGGCCGTGCTCGACCCCGACGAACGGCTGCGCGCCAGCGCCTCGTTCACTCCCCGCCCGGCCCCGGCCGACGGTTGGCTGTTCCGCAACGTGCTGCTCGCCCAACTGCGCCGGATCATCCCGCACGACCTGCGGCGCCGCACCCCCGTGCGCACCGCCGTGCTGCTCTGCTGCCGTGAGGGCGACGCGCGTTGGACGGAGGAGGACGGCGCGTGGATGTGGGGTCTGCGGGACGCCTGCACGCTGCACGGGTTGCGCTGCGGCGCGTACATCACGCTGACCCGGGACGGATGGCAGGTCCTCGGCGAGGGCCGCGGCGGCCGTCATCCCCACGCGGATTCTGCGCCTGAGCCGTTCGCCGTCTCCGAGGTACCGCCCCCGCCGCGCACCGGAGGGGCCGCCTCCGAGATACTGCGCCGCGTGGCGGCCCGCTGAGCGGGGTCCCGCCCACCCGCCCCCGCGGCACGTACGGGAACGCGCACGCCCCTTCCGTGCGGCGGCGCGTGCGACCCGTCCGTACGGCGGCCGGAGCGCCCGGGACGGCGGCAGCCGCCTTCGGGTCCGATCGCCTCCGCCCGCGCGGGCATGCCGAAGTCGCCACCGCGCGGATGCCGGCACGGCGGCGCCCACCCCGCTCCGGGCGTCCGGCCGGACGCGACGGCGTCGGCTCAGACCCCCGCGCCCAGCACCGAGTTGATGCGCTGCGGGTCGCCGCAGACGATCAGCAGGGAGCCGGCCCGGGTGTGGGCCAGGGCGAGGGCGGCGGCGGCAGCGGCTTCGGATCCGCCGTTGACGGCGACCACGACCACGGGGCGGGAGGCGGCACGGTCCGCGACGGCGGCGTCCGCGTAGAAGACGTCGTCGCCCGCGTCGTGCTGGGCCCAGTAGGAGTCCTCGCCGAAGGACAGTTCGTGGGCGGCCCACGGATGCGGCTCGCCGGTGGTGATCACCAGCACCTCACCGGGGGCGCGCCCCGAGTCCAGGAGCAGGTCCACGGCTTCCTCGGCGGCGTCGAGCGCGCCTTCGGCGGAGGCCGGGATCAGCTGGATCTGCGGGGTGGCCGACGCGGCGGGGGCGGTCGGGCCGGACGGTCCGGGCTTGGCCGCCTCGCGCGGCGTACGTTGCGCCGGAGGCGTGGGCCGGAGCGGGCCGGGACGGCCGGGGCGCGACGGAGCCGCGGGACGGGGACCGGGTACGGGACGGGGGGTCGGCGCGGTACGGCCGCTGGCCGGCGTGGCGCGGGGACCCTGGGCACTCTCGTGAATCTGAGGCTCCTCGGGAATGAGAGGCATGAGCTGATGTTTATCAAACGTTGGTACGGCTCGCGTCGGCGGGTGGCACATGAGTGCGAGCGGAACCGTCAGAAATCGAAGCCAAGCTGACCCTCGATGTTCGGAACGTTTCCTTCCGCCGGGTTGCGGACCTTCTTGAGGTGCCGCCACCGAGGCAGCGCATCAAGATACGCCCACGACAACCGGTGATACGGGGTGGGGCCCCGCACCTCCAGTGCGGCCTTGTGCACGGGCGACGGATACCCGGCGTTGTCCGCAAAACCGAAGTCTGCATGGTCGATACCCAGTTCGGCCATCATTTTGTCGCGCTGAACCTTGGCGATCACCGAGGCCGCCGCGACCGCCACGCAGGACCGGTCGCCCTTGACCACCGTGCGGACTTTCCAGGGCGTCCCCAGGTAGTCGTGCTTGCCGTCGAGGATCACCGCGTCGGGGCGGACCGGCAGAGCCTCCAGGGCGCGCACCGCCGCCAGCCGCAGCGCGGCGGTCATCCCCAGGTCGTCGATCTCCTCCGGGGAGGCGTGCCCCAGGGCGAACGACGTCACCCACTTCTGCAGTTCCTCCGCGAGCTCGGTGCGCCGCTTGGCGGTGAGCAGCTTGGAGTCGGTGAGTCCTTCGGGGGGCCGGCGCAGTCCGGTGACCGCCGCGCAGACGGTGACGGGGCCGGCCCACGCGCCGCGCCCCACCTCGTCGACACCGGCAATGACCTTCGCTCCGGTCGTGGCGCGAAGAGAGCGCTCGACGGTGTGAGTGGGTGGTTCGTACGGCATGGCGCCCTTAGCGTACGCCGCCCGGAACCCGGCACGACACCCCGGCTTCCCCGAGCGGCGTCACGGCCGGGACACCCCGGCCCGGGCGCCCGCCGGCCGGAGCGGCGGAGCCGCCGGATCGTCGGCCGTCTCTTCCAGATCTCGATCCGGTCATTCGCAGACGCACATCACGGAGCGGCACGCCGTCGCGACCGGAAAGACGTCGGGAGCATGCCCGTCAGTCGCGTCAGTCGCGCCGGACCGCACTTCATCTCGCGGACAAAACCAGGATGATCGCCCTCCGAAGCGTTTCGGCGATCGATTCGAAGCCCTCTGCGAGGACGACCCCACGGAAGCGCCCCGCCCGAAGGTTGTCGCATTCGTGAATCCCGGAGCGAAGAGCGGATCCGCACCGGCCTTCCGGCGCCTGAGGGAGAACGGCTCCTGCCGTCCCGTCGGCGCCGGCCCGGGCCGGCGCCGACAGCAGCGTGGCGTACCGCCCCGCCGGCCCCCGCGGCACGCCCACACCGGCACGGACCCGACCAGACCCCGCTAGGCCGGCGCCGGCACCCAGTCCGGCAACGGCTCCGTCCGCCGCACCCACTCGGCGGGCGGCGCCCCCGCCCGCCCGGCGGCCAGCACTCCGCCCACGATGGCGCAGGTGGTGTCCACGTCCCCGCCGGCCTGCGCGGTCGTCCAGAAGGCCCGCTCGTAATCGTCGAGGGCGCGCGCCGCCGACCAGAGCGCGAAGGGCACGGTGTCGTGGGCGGCCGTACGCCGCCCGCAACCCAGCACGGCCGCGACCGTGGTCGCGTCGGCGTAGTCGAGCAGGTCCCGGGCGCGGCGCAGCCCGGCGCCGACCGCGCTCCTTCCCGGCACCAGCGCGATCACCCCGTCGAGCAGCGCCTGCGCGCTCGGCGGGCCCTCGGGGGCCGCGGCCAGTGCGGCGGCCGCGGCCACGGCCATGGCACCGGCCACGGCCTCGCCGTGCTGATGGGTGGGGTACGCGGAGATCTCGGCCTGGTGGGTCGCCTGCTCGGGATCGTCCCCGTACCAGGCGCCCAGCGGTGCGATCCGCATCGCGGCGCCGTTGCCCCAGGAGCCCCGGCCGTCGAAGAGCGCGGCGGCCAGCTCCCGCCAGTCACCGCCTTCCCGGACCAGCCGCAGCAGACGGCCCACCGCGGGACCGTACCCCCGGTCGAAGTCGTGGTGCTCGGCGAAGGAGCGCGCCAGGGCGTCCTGGTCGATGCGGTGGTGGGCGGCCAGGACGGCGACCACGGAGCAGGCCATCTCCGTGTCGTCCGTCCACTGCCAGGAACCGGGCGGCAGTTCGCGGCGCTTCAGCAGCGGATGGTTCACCGGAACGAAGAACTGCGAGCCCAGCGCGTCCCCCACCGACAGTCCGCGCAGGCTGGCCAGGGCGCGGTCCAGGCGCCCGTCGAAGGAGGAGTCGGTGGTCATCGCCCGCCACTCCATCCGGTGATCCCATAGGGTTCCGGGTCCCGCCAGCGCTCGAAGGGCCGGTCGAGGGTGTACCTGCCGTCCTCCCCGAGAACGAGCATGCGGATCTCGCCGTTCCCCGGATTCGACAGCGACTCGAACTCCGCGACCGTCCAGTGGAACCACCGCATGCAGAACAGCCGCATGGCGAGGCCGTGGGTGACGATGAGGACGTTCGGCGGGTGGTCGGGGGCCTCGAAGCTGCGGAACAGGCTCTCCAGGAAGCCGCCGACCCGGTCGTAGACGTCGGCGCCGGACTCGCCCTGCGCGAAGCGGTAGAAGAAGTGGCCGTAGGCGTCCCGGTAGGCCTTCTGCAGCCGCACGTCCTCACGGTCCTGCCAGTTGCCCCAGTCCTGCTCGCGCAGCCGGGGCTCCTCCCGCACGCGTATCAGCTCGGGGTCGAGGTGGAAGGCGCGCAGCGTCTCGTGCGTGCGCCGGTAGGGGGAGACGTACACGCTGACGCGTTCACGGCCGAACAGTTCGCGCAGCCGCTTGCCCGTCTCCTCGGCCTGGCGCCGGCCGCGCTCGGTCAGGGCCAGCGCGTGGTCCGGTTCGCGCTCGTACACCGAATCGTCGACGTTTCCCGTCGATTCGCCGTGCCGGACAAGAACGATGCGCTGTGGTCGTGCCATGCCAAAACCCTAGATCGGGCCGAGGACCGCCGAGCACTCGTACGGCCCTCGTACAGCGTAGGTCACACGGTTCCCGGCACACCGGTCCGCGCAAGGGGCGGGGACGACAGGGCCGGGGATCAGACGGTCCAGGCGGGTTCCAGGTCCACGATGTCCCCCGTCAGAGCCGCGATGTCGGCCTCCGTCTGGGCCCGCAGGGCGAGCCGTTCGACGCGCTCGGTGCGGTACTTGCCGTGCTCGGCGGCGGACCGCCACATGGACAGCACCAGGAACTCGTTCCCGGGCGCCTCGCCGAACAGGCCGCGGATCATGCCGGGCGAGCCGGCCATCGCGGGGTTCCAGACCTTCTCCTGCATCAGCACGAAGTGCTCGGCCCGCTCCTCGTGCACGCGGCAGAGCGCCACCCGCAGCAGGTCGGCGTCCGTGAACCGCGGTTCGAAGCCGGTCTTCACGTCGAAGCGGTGGTCGAAGAGCCTGACCTGGGCGTCCTTGAAGGTACCCGACTGGGACGCGGCGAGCCGGTCGTGGGAGCGCGCCATGAAGGAGTCGTAGAAGGCGCGGCTCTCCCAGAAGGCGAAGACGTGCGCCACCTCCGGCCGCGCCCTGCTCCACCCGCCGCCCTGTCCGCGAAAACCCGGCTCCCCCAGAAGCCCCGCCCATTTCCGCTGCCCCCGCTCGAAGCCGCGGCGGTCCACCACGGTGCAGCGAATCCACTTGACCAGCACCGCGCCATGGTAAGGCCACGGGGCGTGGCGCCGGTCACGCTCGGACGGACGACTGCCCCGCACCCGCCCCCCGCGCGTGGCAGGATGGACAACCGGCCGTGACCGTCCGGCAGTTGGGGTGGACGGGCGGAACGGTGACCGGGGAAGGGGAAGGGGAAGTCTGTGAACGGCCTCAACAAGGGGATCCACAAGGTCGAGATCGCACTGCGGTGGGACCCGAATCCGGCGGGGCAGCCGCCCGCCGATCTCGACATCGTCGCCGCGACGTACCCGGCGAGTGACCCGTACGGCGATCCCGCCTACGTGGTGCACTTCGACAGCCGCTCCCCCGACGGCACCATCTATCTCAACCGGGACAGCCGGGACGGCAAGGGCTTCGGCTACGACGAGGTCATGACGCTGGAGCTGGACCGGCTGGACCCCCGCTACGCGCGCGTGGTGGCCGGCGTCGTCATCCAGCAGCGCCCGGCGGAGCGGACGTTCGTCAGTGTGATCAACCCGGGGCTGCGCATCCGCGAGGGCTACACGGTCCTGGCGGAGGACGACTTCGGCGGCGTCCTCGGGGCGACGGCGGCGACGGTCGCGGAGTTCGTCCGGGACGGCTCCGGCGTGTGGGACTTCCACCCCGGCGTGCACGGCTTCGACGGCGACCCCACGACGTTCACGAGGACGATGGGAGCCGTGCGCCGCTCCTGAGCCGCCGAGCGCCGCGACCGCGCACGGCCCGCGTGGGGCAGGTCGCGGAGCAGGGAGGGCGCCAGTCCGGGACCGGCGCCCTCCGCCGTGCGGGGAGGGCTCCCGGCGCCGGCGTGGCCGAGGCGCGCGGCGCGGCGGACGGCCACGCGGACGCCGTGGAACCCGGCGGCCGGCTCACGCGGCGAGCCGCCCGGGGCGGTGGCACCGGTGAACCGGCACCACCGCCCCGGGCGGGAGGTTCCCGCCCTCCTGGGGCGCGGGATCAGCTGCAGCCGCTGGTCGAGCCGCAGCCCTCGCAGATGTAGCAGGAGCCGGCGCGCTGCATCTTCGTACCGCAGGAGAAGCACAGCGGGGCGTCGGCCTGGATGCCGAGCTGCATCTCCACCAGTTCGGCGCTGGTGTGGGCCTGCTTCGGAGCGGGCTTGACCGCCTCGGTCTCGGCCTTCGGCGTGGCGACCGCCTTCAGTTCCTGGGCGCGCGGCGCCGACTGGGCCAGACCCTCGACGTCGACCTCGTCGTCCTCGATGACCTGCTCGTACGAACCCGTCTCCAGGTGACGCTGGCGCTCCTCGGCGGAGTGGATGCCGAGCGCGGAGCGCGTCTCGAAGGGCAGGAAGTCCAGCGCCAGGCGGCGGAAGATGTAGTCGACGATCGACTGCGCCATCCGCACGTCCGGGTCGTCGGTCATGCCGGCCGGCTCGAAGCGCATGTTGGTGAACTTCGAGACGTACGTCTCCAGCGGAACGCCGTACTGGAGGCCGACCGAGACCGCGATGGAGAAGGCGTCCATCATGCCCGCGAGGGTCGAGCCCTGCTTGGACATCTTCAGGAAGACCTCGCCGAGACCGTCGTCCGGGTAGGAGTTGGCGGTCATGTAACCCTCGGCGCCGCCGACGGTGAACGACGTGGTGATGCCGGGACGTCCCTTCGGGAGGCGCTTGCGGACCGGGCGGTACTCGACGACCTTCTCGACCTTGGGCTGCGGTTCCTGGGCGGCCTCGGTCTTCTTCTCGCCCGCGGAGTCCTTCTTCTTGGCGGAGAGCGGCTGGCCGACCTTGCAGTTGTCGCGGTAGATGGCGAGCGCCTTGACGCCCATCTTCCAGGCCTCGAAGTAGATCTCCTCGACCTCCTCGACGGTCGCCGTCTCCGGCATGTTGACCGTCTTGGAGATGGCGCCGGAGATCCACGGCTGGATCGCGGCCATCATGCGGACGTGGCCCATCGGGGAGATGGCCCGCTCGCCCATGGCGCAGTCGAACACCTCGTAGTGCTCGTGCTTGAGGCCGGGGGCGTCGATCACGTTGCCGTGCTCGGCGATGTGGGCGACGATCGCCTCGATCTGCTCCTCCTGGTAGCCCAGGCGGCGCAGGGCCTGCGGGACGGTGCCGTTGACGATCTGCATCGAGCCGCCGCCGACCAGCTTCTTGAACTTCACCAGCGCGAGGTCGGGCTCGACACCGGTGGTGTCGCAGCCCATGGCGAGGCCGATGGTGCCGGTCGGGGCGAGCACGGACGCCTGGGAGTTGCGGAAACCGTTCCGCTCGCCGAGGCTCAGCACGTCCTGCCAGGCCTCGGTGGCGGCGGCCCACACCGGGGTGTCCAGGTCGTCCATGCGGACGGCTGCGCTGTTGGCGTCGGCGTGCTGCTTCATGACGCGCTTGTGGGCGTCGGCGTTGCGGGCGTAGCCGTCGTACGGGCCCACGATCGCGGCGAGTTCCGCGGAGCGGCGGTAGGCCGTGCCGGTCATCAGGGAGGTGATGGCGCCGGCGAGGGCGCGGCCGCCGTCGGAGTCGTAGGCGTGGCCGGTGGCCATCAGCAGGGCGCCGAGGTTGGCGTAGCCGATGCCGAGCTGGCGGAACGCGCGCGTGTTCTCGCCGATCTTCTGGGTCGGGAAGTCCGCGAAGCAGATCGAGATGTCCATCGCGGTGATGACCAGCTCGACGACCTTCTGGAAGCGCTCGGTCTCGAAGGACTGGTTGCCCTTGCCGTCGTCCTGCAGGAACTTCATCAGGTTCAGCGAGGCCAGGTTGCAGGACGTGTTGTCCAGGTGCATGTACTCGCTGCACGGGTTCGACGCGGTGATCCGGCCGGACTCGGGGCAGGTGTGCCAGTTGTTGATGGTGTCGTCGTACTGGATGCCGGGGTCGGCGCAGGCCCAGGCGGCCTCGGCGATCTTGCGGAACAGCTGCTTGGCGTCGACCTCCTCGATGACCTCGCCGGTCATGCGGGCGCGCAGGCCGAACTTGCCGCCGTTCTCGACCGCCTTCATGAACTCGTCGTTCACGCGGACCGAGTTGTTGGCGTTCTGGTACTGGACGGAGGTGATGTCGTCCCCGCCCAGGTCCATGTCGAAGCCGGCGTCGCGCAGGACGCGGATCTTCTCCTCTTCCTTGACCTTGGTCTCGATGAAGTCCTCGATGTCCGGGTGGTCCACGTCGAGGACGACCATCTTGGCGGCGCGGCGGGTGGCGCCACCGGACTTGATCGTGCCGGCGGAGGCGTCCGCGCCGCGCATGAAGGAGACCGGGCCGGAGGCGTTGCCGCCGGAGGACAGCAGCTCCTTGGAGGAGCGGATCCGGGAGAGGTTCAGGCCGGCGCCGGAGCCGCCCTTGAAGATCATGCCCTCTTCCTTGTACCAGTCGAGGATCGACTCCATGGAGTCGTCGACGGACAGGATGAAGCAGGCGGAGACCTGCTGGGGCTGGGCCGTGCCGACGTTGAACCAGACGGGGCTGTTGAAGCTGAAGATCTGGTGCAGTAGGGCGTACGCCAGCTCGTGCTCGAAGATCTCGGCGTCGGCGGGCGAGGCGAAGTACTTGTGGTCCTCACCGGCCTTCCGGTACGTCTTCACGATGCGGTCGATCAGCTGCTTGAGGCTGGTCTCGCGCTGCGGGGTGCCCACGGCACCGCGGAAGTACTTGCTGGTGACGATGTTGACCGAGTTCACCGACCAGAAGTCGGGGAATTCCACGCCGCGCTGCTCGAAGTTGACCGAGCCGTCGCGCCAGTTGGTCATGACGACGTCACGGCGCTCCCAGGTCACCTCGTCATAGGGGTGGACCCCGGGGGTGGTGTGGATGCGCTCGACACGCAGCCCCTTGCCCGCCTTGGCGCTCTTGGCGCGGGAACTCCGTGCCGGACCGCTCGCCGTCTCTGTCATGCCGCCTCCCTGATACGGGCAAAAACGCCCTGAAGTGCCCCGTTTGTTCCCGTGGCACGTGTTCTGTCTGATGTCGCGGGCGTCCACTCGCATCGCCCGCGACAGGTCTTCTCGTCGCCGCCGACCGGCCGGTCCCGTACCGTCGTCCGGGGCCGGCCCTCCGGTCAGTCGGCGGCGGCTGCGGGTTCGGGGACCTGCGCGGTCCCTCCGGGCCCGCGGTCGCCCTCCCGGCTCCCCGCACCCGTTTCCCCGCGGTCGCCTTCGTCCGCGCCGGTGCGTCCCGTCTGCTCCCTGAGTTCCGCGATGGCGGCCTCGAAGTCCTCGAGCGAGTCGAACGCCCGATAGACGGAGGCGAATCGCAGATAGGCGACGAGGTCGAGCTCCTGCAACGGGCCGAGGATGGCCAGCCCCACGTCATGGGTGGTCAGCTCGGCGCTTCCGGTGGCCCGCACCGCCTCCTCGACCCGCTGGCCCAGCTGGGCCAGCGCGTCCTCGGTGACGGGCCGCCCCTGGCATGCCTTGCGCACACCGTTGATGATCTTGGTGCGGCTGAAGGGTTCGGTGACCCCGGACCGCTTGATCACCATCAGCGAGCACGTCTCCACGGTCGTGAAACGACGGGAGCAGTCAGGGCACTGGCGGCGCCTGCGGATCGACGTGCCGTCGTCGGTCGTACGACTGTCGACGACACGGCTGTCGGGGTGCCTGCAGAAGGGACAGTGCACGGACTCCAACCCTCCTCACAGCAGACTCAATAGCCTCGTCGGCCTCACGGGCCCCTCGAAGCAGCCCTAAGCATAGGCGATCACCGAGGGCCCGAAGACCGGGGGGACCACAACTTGTGGGCCACTGCTGCAATCCAACCACTAGATGTGGGGATTGGCTCACACATACACGCCGTACCGCATGTCACGCTTGAAAAGACGCGGACCGCGCGTTCCACGGCGCCGCGCCGGACACGACCGGCCCCGCACGCCCCACCGGGCACGGCCGCACACCGCGCGTTCCACGGCCCCTCGCCGGACACGGCCACGCTCCACGGATCCCGCGCGCCCCAGGGCGCCGCGCCGGACACAGCCGCGCCTCGCGTACCCCGCGGCGCCGCGCCGGACACGGCCGTACGCGGCCGCGTCGCTGCGGCACATGCGGAGATACCGTGGGCGCCGCACGGAGGGCGGGTGCGGCTCCCGTACAGACGGGAGTCGATACCCGCCGACGGGAAGGACGGGTGGCAGACTGGGCGGCGACCCACGAGGCGGCGACCCCGGCGGTGAAGAGTACAACAATGGGCTCTTTCGCCCGCTGGGAAGAGCGGTGGCCATACACCTGGAAATGTGATCGCGTCAGTTAATCCGCGCTTTTTCACTCGAACGTGTGTTTGGCGCAACCTTTCGAAAGCAACTACCGTTGTCCAGCAGGGAGACCATCGAGAGGGGCCGACGTGACCACCACCGCAGACAGCGCCGCCATCACCGCCCAGGACCGCTCCCAGGGCCGAATCGAGCCGGTGCACGCGATGAACGAAGCCACGAACCCAGAGGGACACAAGCGCTCCCTGCCGGGCCGCCCCCCAGGCATCCGGGCGGACAGCTCGGGACTCACCGACCGGCAGCGCCGGGTGATCGAGGTCATCCGGGACTCCGTGCAGCGCCGCGGCTACCCGCCGTCGATGCGGGAGATCGGCCAGGCGGTCGGCCTCTCCAGCACCTCCTCCGTCGCACACCAGCTGATGGCACTGGAGCGGAAGGGCTTCCTGCGCCGCGACCCGCACCGCCCGCGCGCGTACGAGGTGCGCGGCTCCGACCAGGCCACCCCCGTCCAGCCCACCGACACCGCGGGCAAGCCCGCCGCGTCGTACGTCCCGCTCGTCGGCCGGATCGCCGCCGGCGGGCCCATCCTCGCCGAGGAATCGGTCGAGGACGTCTTCCCGCTCCCCCGCCAGCTGGTCGGCGACGGTGAGCTGTTCGTCCTGAAGGTCGTCGGCGACTCGATGATCGAGGCCGCCATCTGCGACGGCGACTGGGTCACGGTCCGCCGCCAGCCGGTCGCCGAGAACGGCGACATCGTCGCCGCGATGCTCGACGGCGAGGCCACCGTCAAGCGCTTCAAGCGCGAGGACGGCCACGTCTGGCTCCTCCCGCACAACTCGGCGTACGAGCCGATCCCCGGCGACGACGCGACCATCCTCGGCAAGGTGGTGGCCGTACTGCGCCGCGTCTGAGCACACCGACGGACGGGTTGCCGCGCGGATCCGCCGTCTCCTGACCGGGCCCCGGGACCTCTGCGCCGGTTCCGGGGCCCTGTGCTGTCCCGCCCCGGTGACGGGCGGGTGTGAACCGGGGGTGGCCTGCCGCGAAGCCGCGGCAGGCCACCCCCGATCACGCGCTCTCCGCCTGCTTCGCGGCCGCGTCGATCGCGGCGAGCGACTTCCGGACCTGATTACGGTCCGTGGTGTACCAGAAGTCGGGCAGTGACGCCTTGAGATAACTGCCGTACCGGGCCGTGGCCAGCCTCGGATCGAGTACGGCGACCACCCCGCGGTCGCCCGACGCCCGCACCAGACGGCCGGCGCCCTGAGCCATCAGCAGCGCGGCATGCGTGGCGGCGACCGCCATGAAGCCGTTGCCGCCGGCCTCCTCCACCGCCTTCTGGCGGGCGCTCATCAGCGGATCGTCCGGACGCGGGAACGGAATCTTGTCCATCACCACCAGCTGGCAGCTGGGGCCGGGGACGTCGACGCCCTGCCAGAGCGAGAGCGTGCCGAAGAGGCAGGTCTCCGGATCGGCCGCAAAGTTCTTGATCAGCTCCCCCAGGGTCTCCTCGCCCTGGAGCAGGATGGGGAACTCCGGGATGCGGGAGCGCAGCTCCTCGGCGGCCAGCTGGGCCGCCCGCATGGAGGAGAACAGCCCCAGGGTGCGACCGCCGGCCGCCTGGATCAGCTCCGTCAGCTCGTCGAGCATGTCGGCGCGGTCGCCGTCCCGGGCGGGGCGCGCCAGGTGCTTGGCGACGTACAGGATCCCCTGCCTGGGGTAGTCGAAGGGCGAGCCGACGTCGACGCCCCTCCACTGCGGGACGTCGTCGCCCTCCGTGCCCTCGGGAGCGAGCCCCAGGGAGGCGCCGACGCCGTTGAAGTCGCCGCCGAGCTTCAGGGTCGCCGAGGTCAGGATGACCGAACGGTCCGCGAAGAGCTTCTCCCTGAGCAGGCCCGACACCGACATCGGGGCGACACGCAGGGAGGCGCCGAAGCGGTCGTGCCGCTCGTACCAGACGACGTCCCACTCGGAGCCGTTGACGATCCGCTCTGCCACGTCGTGCACGTTCTCCACGGAGGCCAGCGCCTGCTTGCGGACCGCGTCCTCGTCCTGGACCGACTTGTCGCGCGTCGCGCCGATCGCCGAGACGACCGTGCGGCAGGCGTCGCGCAGCGCCATGAGCGCGTAGCCGAGATCCTCCGGGATCTCCTCCAGACGGCCCGGCAGCGCCAGCTCCATCAGCCGCTCGAACCCCTCGGCGGCGGTCTGGAGCTGGTCGGCGGCCTTCTCGCCGACCAGCTTGGCGGCGCGGCGCACCGCGCGGTTGACCTGCCCCGGGGTGAGCTCGCCGGTGGCGACCCCGGTGACGCGGGAGACCAGTTCGTGCGCCTCGTCGACGATCAGCACCTCGTGCTGCGGGAGCACCGGGGCGCCCTCGATGGCGTCGATCGCGAGCAGCGCGTGGTTGGTGACGACCACATCGGCGAGCTTGGCCTGCTCACGGGCCATCTCGGCGAAGCACTCCGCGCCGTACGCGCACTTCGAGGCGCCCAGGCACTCCCGGGAGGACACCGACAC
This sequence comes from Streptomyces glaucus, assembly GCF_039533365.1. Classification (NCBI taxonomy): domain Bacteria; kingdom Bacillati; phylum Actinomycetota; class Actinomycetes; order Kitasatosporales; family Streptomycetaceae; genus Streptomyces; species Streptomyces glaucus. Next base: position 6,970 of record NZ_BAAATK010000012.1, on the reverse strand, counting down.
CTGGGCCCAGGCGCGGTCCGAGACGCCGGGCGTGAGATCGTCCCGGTCGCCGCTCTCGGTCTCGTCCGCCCAGTCGCGCAGCCGCAGCAGGTCCTGGCCCAGCTTGCTGGTGGGGGCGGCCGCCTCGAACTGGTCGAAGAGCCCCTCCTCCTCGTCCTGCGGGACGCCCTCGTGGAGCCGGTGCAGGCACAGGTAGTTCGACCGGCCCTTGAGCATCGCGAACTCCGGGCGGCGGCGCAGCAGCGGATGCAGCGCCTCGACCGTGCGCGGCAGGTCCCGCTCCACGAGCTGGCGCTGCAGCGCCAGGGTGGCGGTCGCCACGACGACCCGCTCCCCGTGCGCGAGCGCGGGCACCAGATAGCCCAGCGACTTGCCGGTGCCGGTACCCGCCTGGACCAGCAGATGCGAACCGTCGTCGATCGCCTCCGCGACGGCTTCGGCCATGGCCACCTGGCCGGGACGCTCCGTGCCGCCGACGGCGGCGACGGCGGCGTGCAGGAGTTCTGGGAGTGAGGGCTTCGTCATAGCGCGACCACCCTACGGCCCGGCACTGACAAACGGGTGATCAAGGCGGGGACGAAGGAGGGGATCAAGACCGTGGGCTCCTTGGCGGAGAGGGGGGCGAACAGCGGGCGGTGAGCCCGGAGGGGACGGATGGCGCCGCGACGCGGCGCTACGGCAGACCGCGCGGGGACCGGTCCCGGACCATGAGGGCGGCCCGCTTGGCGGGCAGATCGACCTCGGCGGAGAACCGGAAGCCGGCGCTCAGGAAGGCGGCGACGGAGGGGATGTTGCGGAGGTCGGGTTCCGCGACGACGCGGGCGCAGGGGCGCCGCCTGTCCAGCACGAGGTCGGCGACGGCCCTGAGCAGGGTGCCGCCCAGCCCTCGCGCACGGTCGGCGGCCTGCCCGATGAGGAGGTGGATCCCGGTGTCGTGCGGCCGGGCGGGATAGTGCCGGGCCAGCGGATCGAGGTCGGCCCGGTAGATCTCCCAGTAGCTCATCGGCCTGCCGTCCAGCACGCCCACGCAGGGAACGCTGCGGCCGTCGCCGTCGAGCTGGGCCCGCACGTGCTGTTCGATCACGTTCCGTGGTGCGGCCAGCTCCCAGAACGCGGCGACGGCGGGGTCGTGCATCCAGCGGCCGATGAGCGGGAGGTCCCGTTCGACGCGGACGGGGACGAGGTGGAACAGGCCTGCGGCGGTGCCGACCGGGCCCCAGTCGGCGACGTGGTCGAGCAGGTCGCCGCCGGCCGGGGACGCGAGGGGCGCGGCGGGCACCGCCGGTCCGTGCGGGACACGCGGTGCTCCGGGACCGGCGTCCGCCTCCCGCTGTGCGCACAGCGCGCCGAGTCCGTCGGGCAGCCGCAGGTCCAGCGTGTCCTCGCCGTCCGTGCCGGTGCCGGTCCCGCCGGTGCCCGGGCTCGTGCCGGTGCCGGCGGTCGGGGCCGGACCGGCGTCGGCGGTCGCGTCGGTGGGGGGCACGGCGGCGCTCCTCTCGGGAGTCGGGACGGGGTCCTCGGGGACGGGGTCCTCGGGGTCGGGGGCGGCGCGGGAGGGGGTTCCTCGTGGCCGGAGGCGGAACGTGCGCGGGGGTCAGGGGTGCAGGGGGTTGGCGACGGTGACGTAGACGGACTGGGTGCCGACCGGGCCGACGAGTTCGTCGAGGCCGTGCAGCCGGGTCAGCAGGTTGGCCTTGCAGCGCAGGACGGGTGAGTCGAGCAGGCGGGCGGGCAGCGGGGTGCGCAGCGCGGCCGGGCCGGAGGCGGCGCCGGCGAGGAAGCGCCGGAAGGCGGCGAGGAGCAGCCGCTCGTCGGCGAGGCGCTGGGAGCCGAAGGCGCCGATGAGGCCGAACACGTTGTTGACGGCGAGGTAGTACGCGAACCGTTCGTCGGCGACCTCGTCGGGGACGAAGGTGTCGCTGCGTCCGCCGATGCCGGGCAGCCGGGCGTCGAGTTCCGCCCGCCGGGACTCACGGAAGTAGTAGCCCTGGTTGTCGCGGTAGCGGCCGCCCGCGGGCCAGCCGGCGGCGTCCAGCAGGACCAGCGTGTTCTGCTGGTGCGCCTCCAGGGCGACGCCGGCCTCCGCGTCCAGCCACAGCACGGGCCGTACGACCTGCTCCAGGTAGCGCAGGAACCATTCGACGGCGACGGCCCCGCGGGGGCGTCCGGTCCGCTCGGCGAGGTGCGTGAGGAGTTCGGCGAGGCGGGAGGGCGGGGCCGGCGGACCGTACTCCTCCGGCCGGGCCGCCGGCGCACCGGGCAGGGCGGGGGGCGCGGTGCCGGGCCGGGGCGCGACGAGTCCGGCGACGCAGGAGACGTCGTCCGAGGGGCTGAAGGGATTGTGCCGGATCAGCACGTCGAGTCCGGGCACGGGTGCGCCGTCCGGCCCGTCGACGGCGAGCCAGGCGGGGTCGCGGACGATGTCGAAGCCCGGGTGTGCGGCCCTCCACCGCAGGGACAGGCCGCTGCGCAGCAGGCGGTGGACCTCGACGCCGCGGTGGAGTTCCTTGCGGAGGTTCTCGCGGCGGGAGTTGGTGATGCACAGCCCGAGCGACAGCTTGAGCATGGCGGGCGCGCCGGGGCGGTGGACGGTCCGCACCGAGGAGGTGGGGTGCCAGAGGCCGCCGTGGGCGCCGAGGTCCCGGAGCAGTCCGGCCTCCAGCAGGGCCGCGGTCCCGGCCCGGTGGCGCACCTCGCGCAGCTGCCAGGGGTGCAGGGGCAGGGCCGCGTACCCGTCCGGCAGCCCGAGCCCGTCTCCGGCGAGGCGTGCGGTGAGCCGGGCCGCGGCGACGCGACGGCCGCGCTCGGTCCAGGCGGAGTCGGTGGCGAGCACGCGGGGGGAGACCGCCAGCCAGTGGAGCGGGAAGGAGCCGCGCAGCTCGGGTGAGTACGGCCGTGCTTCGGCCTCGGAGAGCCCCTCGCGGCTCTTGGGCGCCGGATGCAGCGGGTGTCCGAGCAGCAGGGCTTGTTCGGCGGTGAGGAAGAGGTCGCGGGGGCCGAGGGGGCGTTCCCGGCGGTCGCCGATGAAGGTGGCGGTCCGGCGGACGGAGTCGGCGACACGGGCGACGAGTCCGGCGCCGTCGCCGGGGGCGAAGGCCGTGGGGGGCGCCGTGGGGCGGTGGGGGCCGGGGCTCGCGCCGGGGGCGCCGGCCCTGTCCCGGGCGCCGGGCGCGCCCGTGTCGGGAGCCGGGTCCGCGGCGCCGGGCGCGGGCCGGCCGCCGGGGGTCTCCCTGGCGAGCAGGGCGGCGACCGTGACCGCGTCGGCCGGCGGGGCCGGTTCGGGGGCGCCGGCCAGGTACGGCAGGCCGAAGCGGTGCCAGCCCGTCGGGGACCAGTAGTGGACCGGCACGAGCAGGGCCGTGCCGCTGGCGGGCAGGGGGATGCGCAGGAGACCGTCGCCGGGCGCGCGCAGGCCGGTCTCGCGCACCCAGCAGCGCAGCAGGTTCTCCACGCCGGCGGCCTGGGCGGCGATGTGGGGGTCGGGGTGTTCCAGGAGGTCGGCGGGGGCGCCGGGCGGCCGTGCGGCGGCCCGTCCCCCGCTCTGCTGACGCGGGACCGCCGCGGCCGCGGGCGGGCGCGGCGCCCGGGGGGAGCCGGGGGCCCGCGTCCCCGGGAGGGCGAGGTCGTGGGGTGGGGGGAGGTCGTTCACGGGAGCTCCTGGGTTCCTGGTGGGTGGTGCCGGGCGGCTCGTGCCGAGGGCGGTGGGGGCGCGCCCGGGGCGTGCGGCGACCGGCCGCCCGGGGAGCTGTCCGCCGGCGGCGCGGCCGGAGGACGCCGGCCCGGCCCGGGCGGCAGGCGGGGGTCCTTCCGGCGCACGCCTCCGCCCGGCCGCCCCGCCGCCGCGCCCGTTCAGCGCCTTCGCCGCGCCGGCCGGGTCCGCCGGCGCGGCTCGGCATGTCCGGTGCGGGCGCGGGTCACCGTCCGTACCGCGTCGGCCAGCCGGTCGAGAACCGCGGCCGCCTGCTCGTCGGTGATCGTCAGAGGCGGAAGCAGACGTACGACGTTCGTGTGGCGGCCGCCGAGTCCCACGATCAGGCCGCGCCGCAGGCACTCCCGCCGGACGGCGGCCGCCGGCCGCCCACCGGCAGCCGCACCCGCGTCCCCGCCGGCGCCCGCGTCGCGCCCTTCCGGATCCACCACCTCGACGCCGATCATCAGACCCCGCCCGCGCACCTCGCCGAGGCAGGCGGACTCCTCCGCGAGCTCCCGGAGCCGGCCCATCAGACGTGCGCCCAGTTCGGCCGCCCGGTCCGCGAGCCGGTTCTCGCGGATGTGGGCGAGGGTCGCCGTGCCGGCGGCCATGGCGAGCTGGTTGCCGCGGAAGGCGTCGGCGGGAGCGCCGGGTTCGGGCGGGCCCAGGTCGTCGCGGTGGACCACGACGCCCAGCGGCAGGCTGCCGCCGACGGCCCGGGCGAGCACCATCACGTCGGGGACGACACCGCTGTGCTCCACCGCCCAGAAGGCCCCGGTCCGTCCGGCTCCCGTCCGGGTCTCGTCGGCGATCAGCGCGACCGGCCGGTCCGCCGTGAGCCGGCGCACGCGTCGCAGCCACGCCTCGGGCACCGGAACGGTCCCGTCCTCGCATCGGACCGGTTCGAGGACCACTCCGGCGGGCATCCGCCGCGCGCGGTCCCGCACGGTCGCCCCGGCCGCCTCCGGTGCCTCGGGTCCCTCGCACGGTCCCGGCGCCCCGGCCGCCCCGGGGAACCGCTCCGCGCCGGCGCCGCCGAACCCGAGCACGTCGGTCCGCCCGGTCGCGGCCCGGACGAGCCCGACGGCGGTGGCCATCGCCTCCGCACCGGTCGGGCCGCAGAACCGCACGCGCGCGCGGTCCGCGAGTCCGGGCGGGAGGGTGCGGAGCAGTTCGGCGACGAAGGCGTCCCTGACGGGGGTCGCCAGACCGGGGGCGTGCAGCGGGGCGCCCGAGTCGAGGACCTTGCGGATCGCCTCCAGCACGGCGGGGTGGTTGTGCCCGAGGGCGAGCGTCCCGTCGCCCGACAGGCAGTCGAGGTAGCGGCGGCCGTCCGCGCCCTCGATGGTGAGGCCCCGCGCCCGGACCGGCACGACCGGCAGGGCGCCCGCGTAGGTGCGGGCCGCCGGCTCGCGCGCCGGCTGCCGCCGCGGGAGTCCCTCCCGTGCGCCGTGCCCGCGGCACGCCCCCGCCGGCGCCGCCCCGGCGGCCCCCACGGACGTGCCGGTTCTCCCGGACGCGCCTGTCCCGGTCCCCTCGGACGCGCGCTCCCCACGCGCAAACGCAGACTCGGCCACGGTTCCCAGATCCTCCCGTCGTCCACGGGCGAGTCGACGGCTCGCATCGCCACGGGCACGGGGCCGCCCGCGGACAGCGGGCCCCGCCGCTACCAACCCCGGACGGTCCCCCGGGTTACGGCCTGGTCCGCAATCCCCGCCGTGGGGACGTCCCGCGGCCGCCGACGGGATCGGGGGCGGAAGGGCACCGGTCGGCTGATCCGCGGACGACGGCCAGGTCAGACGGCTTGTAGCCGAACCGTTGCGGTTCCTTCGGAACTCCCCCACCGCGAACGCATAGGGTGTGATGCCGTTCCACGACGCCGCCCGGCCGGGCCGGACCCGGCCGGAGATCACGGCACCGGCGTCCTGTACGTCCACATCAGGGGGAGTCACCACCATGCGATCCATACGGCCGTCGTCCACCGTTCGCCGGCGCGGGGGCGGGCGCCGCGCCGTCCTCCCCGGGCCGGCCGCCGTCGCGCTCGCCTCGGTGCTCGCGCTCACCGCCACCGCCTGCGACCCGGGCGGCGCCGAGGCGGGCGGCGACGCGTCGGCCTCCGCGTCGGCCGCCGGCGACGGCAGGATCAGGATCCCGGACCACCTCAGGGACAAGCTCAAGGAGCACGGGATCGACCTCGGCCAGTGGGAGAACGGCGCCTGGCGGAACTGGGACCGGGACGACTGGCTGCGCGAGGCCCAGGACTTCGTCAACCCGATCATCGAGGACCTGTGGGACCCGGACCGGATGCGCAAGGCCGAGGAGCCCGACACGGGCGTCGTCGACGGCGACCTCTCCGGCGACCGGGGCGTCACCGACCCCACGCCCCGGCCCGTGGAGGCGGTGGCCGTACCGCCCGCGTACCACGCCAACGCCGCCACCGCCGGAAAGGTGTTCTTCGACTCCCCCGAGGGCACGATGGTCTGCTCGGCGACGGTGGTGCAGGACCCGGCCCACCCCGGCAAGTCCAACCTGGTCTGGACGGCGGGCCACTGCGTGCACGCCGGGAAGAAGGGCGGCTGGTACCGCAACATCGCGTTCGTGCCGTCGTACAACGACGCGGGCAGGTCGGCCGGGGAACTGCAGAACGCCGCCGAGGAGGAGGTCGCTCCCTACGGTGTCTGGTGGGGCGACTGGGCGCAGACCTCGGACCAGTGGATCGAACAGGGCGGCGCGACGGGCGGTGACGGCGCCTCGTACGACTTCGCCGTCATCCATGTGACGCCGGAGAAGGGCAGCGGCGGCAAGTCGCTGGAGGAGACGGTCGGCTCGGCGCTGCCGGTGGACTTCGACGCGCCGGCCGTGCCGGAGACGCGGAGCGTCACGGCGATCGGCTACCCGGCCGCGCCGCCGTACGACGGGCAGAAGCTGTACCGGTGCCAGGACAGGCCGGGCCGGCTGTCGCTCAGCGCCTCCGACCCGACGATGTACCGCATCGGCTGCACGATGACCGCCGGTTCGTCCGGCGGCGGCTGGATCGGGACGGGCTCCGACGGCGAGCCGGCGCTGGTGTCCAACACCTCGATCGGCCCGGTGACGTCGGGCTGGCTGGCCGGCCCGCGGCTGGGCGCGGAGGCCAGGGACGTGTACGACGCGGTGAGCGAGAAGTTCGCCGGCCAGTGAGGGAGCGGCGGCGGCCGGCCGCGGGGGGTGGGCGGCGGGACCGGGCTCGTGCCGGCCGCCGCGGCCGGCCGCCGGCGGTGCCCGGCCCGCGCCCCGGCC